>NZ_JAEN01000018.1:0-114227 GCF_000518925.1 Paracoccus sp. J39
GTCCCAGCGGTTCTCGGCGATGTTGAAAAGCAGGGTGCGGGCGGCATTGGTGGCGTCGGTGGCATGGGTGCGGCCCCCGGTCAGGTTCCAGATCAGCCAGCTGTCCACGGTGCCGAAGGCGAGCTCGCCGCGCCGGGCGCGATCGCGGGCGCCGTCGATATTGTCCAGGAGCCATTTCAGCTTCGAGCCCGAGAAATACGGGTCGAGCAGCAGCCCGGTGCGGGCGGCGATCATCGGCTCGTGCCCCTCGGCCCTGAGCCGGTCGCAAAGNNCNGCGGTGCGGCGGTCCTGCCAGACGATGGCGCGGTGCAGCGGCCGGCCGGTCCTGCGGTCCCAGAGGAGCGTGGTCTCGCGCTGGTTGGTGATGCCGATGGCGGCGATGTCGCCGGCATGCAGCCCGGCCTTCTCGACCGCCGCCCGCGCCACCCCCGCAACGCTGACCCAAAGATCCGAAGCATCGTGCTCGACCCAGCCAGAAGACGGGAAATGCTGCGGGAATTCGTGCTGGGCGCTTGCCACCGCGCGCAGCCCCGCATCGAACAGGATCGCGCGCGAGGACGTGGTGCCCTGATCTATGGCAAGAATGTGGGTCATCGGCGGCCTGCTGGCTTCGGGGTGATGCGCAGGCTGCACCGCGGCAAACAGGCGGTCAAGAGCGGCTTTCGTTTCCGGGCGGAGCGCCGGCGATCCGAACATCCGCGACGGCTCCCGGCCCGGCAGGGAACGCTTGCGCGCGGGGGCGGATCGCTTACAGTGATCGCGGTCCAGCCGATGGAGAGCGCCCTTGGCCCTCAGCATACGCCAGAGCGAAATCCTTGAACTTGCCCGCGCCGAGGGGCGGGTTCTGGTCGAGGACCTGGCGCAGCGTTTCGACGTGACCTTGCAGACCATCCGCCGCGACCTGGGCGAAATGGCGGGCGCCGGGCTTCTGGACCGGGTGCATGGCGGCGCGGTGCCGCGCGCCGGCGCGGTGAACCTGGGCTATGAGGCGCGGCGGCGCATGAATGCCGCGGCCAAGGCCGCCATCGGCGCCGCCTGCGCGGCGGAAATTCCCGACAATTGCAGCCTGATCCTGAACCTGGGCACCACGACCGAGGCGGTGGCCCGGGCGCTGATCCACCATTCCAACATCACCGTCGTCACCAACAACATGAACGTCGCCAATATCCTGCTGGCCAATCCGGGCTGCGAGATCATGGTGGCGGGCGGCGCGCTGCGGCGTTCGGACGGCGGGCTGGTGGGCGAGCTGACCACCCAGTTCTTCGAGCAGTTCAAGGTCGATTACGCGGTGATCGGCACCTCGGCGCTGGACCATGACGGCGACCTGCTGGATTTCGACCTGGCCGAGGTCCGGGTCAGCCGCGCCATCCTGCGCCAGTCGCGGCGGGCCTTCCTGGTCACCGACCATTCCAAGCTGGGCCGCCCCGCCCCGGCCCGCATCGCCAGCCTGTCCGAGCTGGACACGATCTTCACCGACCGGCCGCTGCCCGAGGACCTGACCCGGCGCTGCGCCGAATGGGGCACCGCAGTGCGGGTCTGCCCGCCGGCCGGCGGCTAGGCTTCAGGTCACCGCCGCGCGCAGGGCGAAGCGCGGGTCCCGCCAGCTTTCGCCGCGCAGGACCTCCTCGAGCAGTTCGGCCGCGCGCAGCACGTCGACATGGCGCAGGTAAAGCGGCGCGAAGCCGAAGCGCAGCGTCGAGGGCGCGCGGAAATCCCCGATCACTCCGCGCGCGATCAGCGCCTGCATCACCGGCCAGGCGTGGTCGTGGCGGAAGGCGACCTGGCTGCCGCGGCGGGCGCCGTCGCGCGGGCTTTCCAGCGCCAGCCCCAGCCCGGCGCAGCGCGCCTCGACCAGCCGGATGAACAGGTCGGTCAGGGCCAGGCTTTTCGTCCGCAGCGCCGCCATGTCCACCCCGTCCCAGATCGCCAGCGCGCCCTTCAGCGCCCGCATCGACAGGATCGGCTGGGTGCCGCATTGAAAGCGGCGGATGCCGGGATCGCCCTCGTAGCCGGTCTCGAAGGCGAAGGGCCGGGCATGGCCCCACCAGCCGCTGAGCGGCTGGCGCGCCTGCCCCTGATGCCGGCGCGCGACATAGACGAAGGCGGGCGAGCCCGGCCCGCCGTTCAGGTATTTGTAGGTGCAGCCGACCGCGAAATCCGCCCCGGCCGCGTCCAGCTCGACCGGCAGGGCCCCGGCCGAATGGCACAGGTCCCAGACGGCGACGGCCCCCGCCGCCTGGATGCGGGCGGTCAGCGCGGCCATGTCGCGCAATGCGCCGGTCTTGTAGTTCACATGGTTGACCAGCACGGCGGCGACATCGGCGTCCAGCATGTCCTCGATGGCCGGGCCGTCCACGCCCTCCAGCCGCAGCCGCGCGCCGGGCAGGGTCGAGACCACGCCCTCGGCGATATAGAGATCGGTCGGGAAGCTGCCGCTTTCAGCGACGATGGTGCAGCGCCCCGGCCGCAGGCCCATGGCGGCATGCAGCGCCTTGTAGATGTTGACCGAAGTGGTGTCCGCCACCACGACCTGCCCCGGCGCCGCGCCGACCAGCCCGCCGATGCGGTCGCCCAGCTCGACCGGCAGGTCGAACCAGCCGGCGCCGTTCCAGCTGCGGATCAGCCCGCCCGCCCATTCGTCGCGGGCGGCGCGCAGCAGTTCCTCTTGCGCGGCGCGGGTCGGGACGCCCAGCGAATTGCCGTCCAGATAGATCTCGTCCGGGGACAGGATGAAGGCGTCGCGCAGATGGCGCAGCGGATCCTGCGCGTCCATCGCCTCGATCGCGGCACGGTCGGGAAGGGTCATGGTCCGTCCTTGGCTGTTCATTCCGGCGCCGGGCCGGTCGAGTTGCGGATGATCAGCTCATGCGGGCCGACGCGCTGCAATTCCTTCAGCGGCCGGCCCTCCAGCAGGCCGGCCAGGCAATCGGCCAGCGGCTCCCAGCTGTCGCGCAGCGGCGCCTTGGTCACGCTGAGCGCCGGGAAGAAGGCCGAGGCCCGCAGCGCCGGCATGTGGTCGTCATGCGCCATGACCGAGACATCGCCGGGGATCGACAGCTCCAGCGCCTCCAGCGCCTTGTAGACCCCCTTGGCGATATGGACATGGCTGCAGATGATCGCGGTGGGCCGCGGCCCGCCCAGGCGGAACATCTCGACGGTCGAGATCAGCCCCAGCGCCTCGGTCATCTCGCCGTGCCGGGTCAGCGCCGGGTCGAAGGCGATGCCGGCCTCGTCCAGCGCCCGGCGATAGCCGCGCATCCGGGCCGAGGCGAAGCTGAGCCCCTGCCGGCCGTTGATCAGCGCGATACGCCGGTGGCCAAGCCCGGTCAGGTGGCTGGCCATCTGGTGCAGGATGCCCTCGTTCTCGATGTCGAAATAGGCGTGGTCCGGCGTGGGTCCGATGCGGCCATGCACGACGAAGGGGATGTCGTTCTGGCGCAGGAAGGCCGCGCGCGGGTCGTCGTCCAAGGGGCTGAACAGCACGAAGCCGTCCAGCATGCCGTTGCCGATCAGGCGCTGATAGACCTCGACGATCGGCGCGTCCTGCCGCGCGACATGCAGCACGAACTGCATGCCGCGGCCCGAGAACTGCGCCGACAGCCCGGCAACGCCCTCGATGAACAGCCCGTCCTGGGCCAGATTGGTCGATTGCGGCACCACCAGCGCCACCATGCCCGAGCGCCCGGTGACCAGCTTGCGCGCCGAGATATTGGCCTGATAGTTCAGCGAACGCGCCACGGCCTTGACCCGCTTGCGCGTCATCTCGTTCACGTCGGAATGGTCGTTCAGCGCCCGGCTGGTCTGGGTGATCGACAGCCCGGCGGCGCGCGCGACATCCTTCAGCGTGGCCAATTCCCCAGCTCCTCCGGAAAGCCCGGGCCGCAGTCCTGCCGCCCCCGCAATGTCTAGAGCATCCGCCCGCACCGGTCCATAGCGGCGGCCCGGCCCGCCGGCGCGGGCAGGGGGTCAATAGCGCAGCCGGGCGTAATAGGAATGCTCGGCCTCGGCCCGGGCCTGACCCAGCGTGACGATGCCGCGCGCCCCGAGCAGCGGCAGAAGCCGCAGGAAGACCTGGGCCGTCACCAGCGCGTCGCCGGCGGCATTGTGGCGGTGGGTGATCTCGACCCCCAGCCGCGCCGCGATGGCCTCGAGCGAATGCGAGGGCTCGTGCGGCTGGGCAATGCTGGCCAGAAGCAGCGTGTCCAGCACCGGCTGGTCGAAGCGCAGCCCGGTCGCGGCCTCCTTCATTTGCAGGAAGCGCATGTCGAAGGCGACGTTATGGCCGACCAGCACCGTGTCCGAGGCATAGGCGTGGAAGGCCGGCAGCACCTCGGCGATGCGGGGCTGGCCCCGCACCATCTCGGGGCGGATGCCGTGATAGGGGATCGACTCGGGCGGGATCTCGCGGCCCGGATCGACCAGCTGGTCGAAACGCTCGCCCCCCAGAAGCTTGCCGTTCAGGATGCGCACCGCGCCGATCTGGATGATCTCGTCGCCCTGGCCCGGGTTCAGCCCGGTCGTCTCGGTGTCGAAGACGGTATAGGCCAGCCGCTCCAGCGGCTGGTCGTCCAGAGAGCGGCTGGAATCGCTGGCCGCGAACAGGTCGAAATCGTAGAATTCGGGCCGCGCCTCCAGCGCCGCGGCCTCGGGTCCGGCCTCGGCGGTGGGCAGCAGGAAACGAAGGAAGGACAGGCCCGCCGGGCGGTCCTGCTCCAGCCACAACTCGCCGCCGTGCCGCTCGGCGATGTCGCGGGCGGCGGCCTGCGCGCCGCCGCTGGCGCCGGCGGGCGGCGCGGCCGGATCAAGCGGCCAGACCAGATCCAGATGCGCCCAGCCCGGCGTCGCGGCAGGCGCAAGGCGCAGCGTCAGGGACGGCATCCCCTGCGGCCCCGACAGCGATTCCGCCAGCGCGCCAAGCGCCTGGATCAGCGAAAAGCTATCCAGCCGCAGCCAGAGTTCCCCGTCGGCATTCTCGACCTTGGCCACCCGCCCGGTCTGCGCCAGCACATGCTGGGCCGCCGCCGCCAGCAGGTCGTCGCCCAGCATCTCCTGCAGGGGCCAGCGGGTCAGGATCTCTTGCGAGGCATCCGCCGTCATTGCCGCCAGCCGCTGACCCATGGCCGCCACCTCGTCGCGGACGATGGCATGGAAACCGTCGCGCTCGGCCGGCTCCAGGTCGGGATAGTCCAGCATGTCCAGCGCCGCCTGCATGTTGGCCAGCGAGGCGCGGCTGGCCTCGGTCAGCTCGGTCAGGCTGCGGTCGCGGCGGGACTGGGCGGCGTAGTCGCGGGTGATGTCGTCCAGCAGCAGCACATAGCCGCTGATCGCATCGGGTGCGCCGCCTTGCGGACGCACCGGGGCCAGCACCACATGCAGCAGGCTGCCCGAGGGCGTGGTGGTGACGAATTGCGCCGAAACCGCCATGTCGCCGCGGGCGATATGCCGGTCCACCGTCTCGCGCGCATGGTCGATCAGCGCCCGGTCGATCACCGCGTGGATCGAGCGTCCCAGCCCGATCAGCTCGGCCCCGCCGGCGATGGGCTGGCCGCCCGAGACGCGATGAAACAGGCCGCGGGCATGGTCGTTGTAAAGCAGGATGCGGCCGTCGAGATTGCAGACCACGACGCTTTGGCGCAGCTCGGCCATCAGCGCGCCAAGCTGGTCGCGTTCCTGCGCCACCTTCTGCTGCGCCTCGGCCACCAGCCGGGCCATGTCGGTCCGCAGGGTCTGGCGCTGACCGGCCAAGCGGTTCACCGCCTCGGCCAGCGCGGCAGGGGCACCGGGGGCGTCGGCCTGAAGCAGCGGGGCGTCGGCATTGTCGGCCAGCAGCCGCGCCGCATCGGCCAGCCGCGCCGGGGCCCGCACATGGCGGGCATGCAGCCGCACGGCCAGCCAGCCGGCCAGCGCCGCGCCGGCCAGCCACCAGCCGAACAGGATCGCGCCGCTGCCCTGCAGCGCCGGGGCAAGCGCCGCCCCAAGCCCGGCGCGCTGATCCGGCGGCAACGCTGCCCCGAACAGCACCGCGCCGGCCAGCGCCCAAAGCGCCAGGGCCAGTCCCGGCGCAGCGACAAGCAACAGGCGGCGCAGGCCGGGCTTCATGCCAGCATCTCGCGGATGCGGACGATCAGATCGCGGGTCGAGAAGGGCTTCGTCACATAGGCGTCGGCGCCCGCGCCCATGCCGCGGGCGATGTCGGTGTCGCGGCCCTTGGCGGTCAGCATCATGATGCGGATGCCGGAGAGGTCGGGATCGGCGCGCACCGCCTCGCAGACCTCGAATCCGGTCATGCCCGGCATGGCGGCGTCCAGCAGCACCAGCCGGGGCCGCTCGCCGCGGATCATCGCCAGCGCCTGCGTGCCGTCGGGGGCCACCATCACCTCGTAACCCTCGCGCTTCAGCATGAAGGACAGCGACACGACGATGTTCGGCTCGTCATCCGCGATCAGCACCCTATCCGTCATCGGACCCTCCCTTGCTGTGAAGCGGCAGGCTGAAGGCGAAGCACGCGCCCTGCCCCGGCTGGCTGTCCAGCCACATCCTGCCCCCCAGATTAACCACGATCTGCCGGCTGATCGGAAGCCCGAGCCCGGTGCCGGGCGGGCGGTTTCCGGCCTCGCCGCCCTGGCGGAACTTGTCGAAGACGGCGGCCTGGTCCTCGGGCGCGACGCCGGGGCCGTTGTCGCGCACCGTGACCACCAGCTCGTCGCCGCGCTGGCGCAGCGCCACCTCGACCCGGCCGCGGCCCTCGGGGACGAATTTCGCGGCATTCGACAGCAGGTTGACCAGAACCTGCGTCACCCGGTCGGGATCGGCCAGCACCGCCGGCACCCGGTCGGGCAGGTCGGCCAGCACCTCGGCGCCGCGCTCGCGGAACAGCTCGGCGGTCGAGCGCAGGGCCGCCGCGACCAGCGCCTTCATGTCCACCTCGGTATTGTGCCATTCCGCCATGCCGGATTCGATCTTGGCGAGGTCCAGCACCTGGTTGACCAGCCGGCTCAGCCTTTCGCTTTCCGACAGGATGATGTTCAGGAACTCCTCGCGCTCCTGCGGCTGGATGTCGGGCGTGTCCAGCATCAGCTCGGTCAGCGCCCGGATCGAGGTCAGCGGCGTGCGCAGCTCATGCGTGACCGAGGACATGAAGTCGTCCTTGAGCTGGTCGAGGCTTTTCAGCTTTTCATTGGCGGCGCGCAGTTCGACCGTGGCTTCCTCAAGCTCTCGGGCGTAGTTGCGCACCTGCGAGGCCTCGTCGATGATCTCCAGCACGTCGCCGACGCTCAGCGGCTCCTCCTGCGCCACCGATTCCACCATGACCCGGGCCGAGGCGGTGCCGATGGCGCCGGCGATCTGGCGCTCGATCCGATCGACCAGCCGGGCATCGGCGGTCAGGCTGTCCAGCGCGGTGCCGGTCTCGCGCGCGTGGTCGCGAAACAGCGCCTCGGCCCGCGCGGCGCCCAGAAAGCGGCCCGCCAGCCGGCGCAGATCCTCAAGCCGCGCCCGGCCGCGCCAGAACACCGGCTGCGCCTCTCCGCGCTCGAACACGTCGACGAACAGCAGCGCCTGGCTGGCCTCGCGCGCCGAGGCGCGGCCCATGAGCGACAGGCCGACGTAAAGCCCGATATTGACCGTCAGGCTCCAGAACAGCGAATGGGTCAGCTCGTCAAAGCCGGTCAGTCCGAACAGGCGCTGCGGCGCCAGGAAGGCCAGGCCGAAGGGACCGTCGAGGAAGCCCGCCCCGATCCAGCCCGAACGCGCCAGCGAGGGCAGCATCAGGGTATAGGCCCAGACCAGCGAGCCGCCGATCAGCCCGCCAAGCGCCCCGGCCCGCGTCGCACCCTGCCAATACATGCCGCCCAGCAGCGCCGGGGCGAATTGCGCCACCGCGGCAAAGCTGATCAGCCCGATCGAGACCAGCGCATAGGCCTCGCCCGCGATGCGGAAATACAGATAGCCGAGCAGCAGCACCAGAAGGATCGCGGCGCGGCGGATGTTCAGCAAAAGCCGGGTCAGGTCGCCGCCGGTGCGGGCAAAGCGGCCGCCGCGCAGCAGCGCCGGCATCACCAGGTCGTTGCAGACCATGGTCGAGACGGCGACGGTCTCGACGATGATCATGCCGGTCGCCGCCGAAAGCCCGCCCAGATAGGCCAGCAGCGCCAGCCATTCCATGCCCTGCGACAGAGGCAGCGTCAGCACGTAGCTTTCCGCCCCCGCCCCGCCGTCGCCAAGGATCAGCATGCCGCCGATGGCGATGGGCAGCACGAAGATGTTGATCAGCAGCAGATAGGCCGGAAACAGCCACGAAGCGCGCAGGATGTGCCGCTCGTTCACGCATTCGACCACCATCATCTGGAACTGGCGCGGCAGCATCAGGACCGAGAGCATGGACAGAAGCGTCAGCGCGAACCATTGCGCGCCCTGGAAGCCCTCGAATCCCTCCCCGCCCAGGCGCAGGAGGCCGGCGATGTCGGGCTGGGCCTGCGCGCGCGCCCAGATGTCGCCCATGCCGCCGAAAAGCCCGTAGGTGACGAAGACGCCGACCGCCAGAAAGGCCGCAAGCTTGACCGCGGATTCAAAGGCGATGGCGGCGACCATGCCCTCGTGCCGCTCGGACAGGTCGAGGTGGCGGGTGCCAAAGACCACCGCGAAGCCGGCCAGCGACAGCGCCATGTAAAGCGTGCCGTCGCGCCACCAGGCGGCATCGGACTGGCCCAAGCCGCCGGTCAGCGCCTCGTAGCCGGCCGAGACCGCCTTCAGCTGCAAAGCGATATAGGGCAGGATGCCGACCACGGTGATCAGCGTCACCAGCGCCGCCAGCAGCGGGCTCTTGCCGTAGCGGCTGGCGATGAAATCCGCGATCGAGGTGATGCGGTAGCTGCGCGCGATCCGCACCATCTTGCGCAGGACCAGCCAGGCCAGCAGCATGGCCAGCATCGGCCCCAGATAGATCGGCAGGAACCACACCCCGCCCGAAGCCGCCCGGCCCACGCTGCCGAAATAGGTCCAGGCCGAGCAATAGACCCCCCAGGACAGCGCATAGACAAAGCTGCTGTCGATCAGCGAGCGCCCCTGATCGGCGCGGCGGTCGCCATGCGCCGCCACCGCCACCAGCAGCAGCAGATAGCCGAAGGAGACCGCAAGGACGAGGCCGGGCTGGATCATCCGTCCCGCTCCTTCGGCTTCTCCGGCTCCTTGCCGCCCCGCCCGCCGCGCGACGCGCTGACCCAGGCCAGCGCCGCGATCAGCCCCGCCCAGATCACGAACAGCGCCACCGGCAGAAGCGGCAGGCCAAGCACCGTCAGCGGCTGGTCCCAGATCAGCAGCAGCGGAAAGTTGAACAGCAGGAAACCGGCGCCGCACAGCGCCAGCAGCACCTGCGCCGGGGGTCCGTCGCGCCGCCTCATAGCAGGTCCAGCCGGTAATGCTGGCCCAGCCATTGCTTGAAGTCCCGCACGATGTTCAGCGAATCGCGCAGGGCCTGCCGGTCCAGCCGGCCCAGCTCGGCCGGGCGGATGCTGTTGTCGGGCGCCTGCCCGCGGGCGATCTGCGCCAGGTTGCTGTCCAGCTTCAGCGCCATCATGCAATGCAGCGCATCGGCCAGGTCGCGGGCCAGCCCGGCGTCGATGCGCCCCGCCGCGGACAGCGCCTGCAGCCGGGCGGCGGTGCCGGTCGCGGCCACGCCATGCTCCAGCGCCAGCGCCCGGGTGCCATGCACCACCGGAAAGATGCCCAGCTTCTTCAGGTCGATCTCGGCCGCTTCGGGCCCGCGCAGGCCCGGCAGGCGGCGCCACCAGCCGCCCTCGGCGCCGCTGTCGAACTGCCGGACCGCGGCGGCGAAGCGGGCGTGAAAGCTGTCGCTGCCGGTCAGCATGCGCCGCAACCGCTCGCGCAGCGCGGCCAGCAGGCTCTCGTCCCCGGCGACGGCGGCGGCGTCGAGGAAGATGGCCAGGTTCATCGGCCCCTCGGGGTCGTCGCCATGGATCCAGTCGCGCAGCGTGTCGCCGAAGCCCTGCACGTCCTGGCACCACAGCGGCCGGCTCAGCATGATGCCGCCGGGACAGGGCGGATAGCCGAAGGAAATCAGCGCCTCGGTGAAGGCCCGCGTCACGCGGTCGAGCCCGTCGAAGGCGAAACCCTCGCGCAGGATCAGCGCATTGTCCTGATCGGTGCGGATGATCTGTTCGGACCGGCCCTCGCTGCCCATGACGATCAGGCAGCTGTTCTCGCGCAGCGCCTGCGGCGCCAGCATCTGCCACAGCCGGCGAAAGATCTGCCGGTTCAGCCCGCCCACCAGCCCGGCGATGACCTCGATGCGGACGCCGTCGCCGTGCAGGACGCGGATCAGCGCCTCGACCTGGGCTGCGGGCCGGGCCAGTTCGGCCGGGCTGGTCGCCCGCGCGATCTCGGCCGAGACCAGATGAGACTGGTTGGCCAGGAAGCCCATCAGGTCCATCTGGCTGAGGATGCCGACCACCTCATCGCCCTTGCGCACCAGCACGCGGTGGATGCGGTGCCGCAGCATCAGCATCATCGCGTCGTAAAGGTCGTCCTCGACCGAAACCGAGCGGGGGGTGAAGCTGGTGAAGTCGCGCACCTTCAGCGCCGCGGGCGGCGCATCGCGCAGGATCGCCTGCACGAGGTTCGTCGTGGTGAAGATGCCGAGCCTGTCGCCGTCGCGCACCAGCGCATCGGCGATGCCGCGCGCCGCCAGCTCGCCGCAGAGCGTGACCAGATCGGTATCCGCATCGACGAAATGCGGCTTGCGCAGGATGGCGTCGCGCACCCGCGCGGTGACCAGCGTCACCATCTCGCGCTGCTCGTGGCGCAGCGGATCGTCGGCCCCCGTCACCGCCCGCCCTCCTGCGCGCCGGATGCGGACCAAACCTTGCCGTCAGAGGAATCACGCATGGCCCCCTGCCCCTCCCAACCCTGTAACCGCGCCGTGCCAGGCCCTTGCGGGCGCTGCCCGGCGCCAACCGGCGTTCCTCCTGCTCGCGTTCCATTGATAGGCCCAAGCGCGGGGCCTTCACAACACCCGGCGCATGACGAGAGGTGATGTGAACCGATGCGGCGGATGCCCCCACCCGCCGGCATCTTGTATGCCATGATGGTTTGCAGCGCTACTGGCGGAGCAACCCGCCTGCGTGGTGGCCATGGAAGCCTGCGCCACGTCGCATCACCGGGGCCGCGTTGCGCAATCCCACGGTCACGAAATACGTCTGGTGTGCTGTGTATGTGAAGCCGTTCGTAAAGCGCCGGAAGCATGGCCGGGCTGATGCTGAGGCCATGGCGGAGGCAGCCCTGCGCCCGGCCATGCGGTTCGTGGCGGTCAAGAGTGCCGACACACAGGGTCGCGCGTCGTCCATCGGGCTTGAACCGATGGCGCCCTGATGGACGACCGTTTCGGACGCATCAACGCCTGGTCCGGCAGCGCAAGCAACTCATCAACGCCCTCCGCGGGCATCTGGCCCAGTCCGGACTGGTGGCGCCGAAGGGGCCGGCAAGCCTGAAGGTCTTGGAGAACGCGCCGGCAGATCCGGCCAGCGATGTACCAGGCCCTGTCCGGGGAGATGGGCGCGATCTAGGTCGTGTTGACAAAAGGGCTTCCTCTGGTCGGCGACCTATGATTCAAGCTCATTACGACCCTGGAACTGAACCATGGTCCCGTAACTCACCAAAATCAGCCTCCGGCAAGCCCGGTGCGGTTCAATGCGGGCGACCGGCGCCGGTTCTGCTTGCGAAAAAGCCCTTGTTTCCGCGATGCCCGATCCATATACGGGGCGACGGAGACGTGGCCGAGTGGTCGAAGGCACACCCCTGCTAAGGGTGCAGGCGGGAAACCGCCTCGAGGGTTCGAATCCCTTCGTCTCCGCCACTGCCACTTGAAATATCTATGTAATTTCTAAATTTTGGCGACTTACCCACCTTCGTGCCCGCCTTTATATTTGCGGTTGACTGCTACGGATTGCGGCTGCGGGGGTGTAGCGTGACACCAATTTTTGCACGGCGTGACAGCAAGATTTGCAGCAAGCGAGTTTCGCGAAACGCCCACCTTAAACGCCCCGTTCACGCCGGCATCATCGGCTCGGGCAGTGGGTCGCCTGTGATCGGCCAGGGCTCGATCTGAACCACCCCGCCGAGACCGGTGCAGACGTGATCGCGGACCAACTGCCAGGCCGTCTCGACCAGCGCAAGTATCTCTGCATCCCAGGCCGGATCGTCATCGATGCGCCGCCCTGTCAGCGCCATGCGGATCATCTGCGCCAGCGCATTATTGGTCCGGTTGCCGGGCGCGGGATAGACCGCCCCGCGCAGGTGCAGCCCATCGGCGTAGATCGACACCGGCGCTGCTCGTTCGGTAGCGGCACGCACCAGCAGCGGCGCTGGCAGCAGGAAGATGCCAAAGCCCTCGATCTCGGGCCGAGCCCGCCGCGACGGCCCGGACGATCGGCAACCGGCAAATGTCGCACTGGCCCATCTTCGAGGTCCGGCCCAGCCGATCCTTGCCGCCGCTGGAATGTTGTCGCGGCGTGAGCCCGACCCAGACCGCGAAGTCCCGCCCTTTGGAGAAGGTTTCCATTGGCGGCGCAGAGGCGGTGATCGCTGCGGCTGTCACCGTGCCCACTCCTGGGATCGTCATCAGTCGCCGTGCCGTGTCGTCTGCGTTCGCGCGCCTGCGAAGCTGAGCGTCAAGGCCCATGATCTTCCAGCCAGCCCGGCGATCTGGTGCAGCAGGAAGCGCGCCAGATCGCGCACCGCCGCTGGCAGCATGCCATCATCTCCGTCGATGATCGCCGCGAGACGCCCGACATGCGCTGGACCGGTGGGGCAACTATGCCCTGTTTGCCAGATGCGCGCGCAGGGCGTTGATCGTCTGCGGGGTCTGGCGAACCAGAAGGCCTCGGGCTCGGTAGGCCATCGCCGTGGCCTGTTGGACCTCGCTCTTCACGGCCACGAACCGCATGGTCGGGCGCGCAGCCGCTTCCGCGATCGCCTCGGCATCGGCCATGTCGTTCTTCTGCCGCTTCACGAACGGCTTCACATAGGCCGGCGGGATCAACCGCGCCTTGTGACCCAAGCCGCCGATTGCCCGGGCCCAATGAGGCGCACTGGCGCAAGCTTCCATCGCCACCACACAGGGCGCCTGCGCTGCCATGAACTTAGCAACTGCACCCGCGACAGCTTGCGGCGGAACACCACTGACCCATCCGATCCAGCGCCGTGCGCCGGGGGCGTCCACCCCATCGATTACCGGGGCAGTTTGGGGCCGTCGCATATGCTACGCTGGAATGGATCGACAGATTCAACAATCGCCGTCTGCTCGAACCGATCGCGAGCACCCCCGGCAGAAGCCGAGACCAACTTCTAAGCGGCTCTGGAACATGAACCCAGGGCCGCGTAACCCGGCGAGGCTCAGCCCGCCTAGCATGGTCTATTTCTACGCCCGCCGCCGCGCAGGCGAGAATGCCGAAGCCTTCCTGAGCGACTTCGAGGAAATTCTAAAAGCCGACATCTTGGCTGCAATGCGCCGACCGGCCCTCACGTGCGGGCGGCGCGCCATTGGTGTGGGGACATTCGGCGCATGCCGGAAGCAAATCCAGAGAGATCTGGCCGCAATGGCTCCGAGAAGCTCCCGATGGTCTGTACCTCCGAACTCCATGCCATTGACGCCAAGATCCGGAACAACAGGGCCCCATCCAGAGAGGGCAGATCAGCGCGCGCTGCACTACCCCATAAACCTGCGAACTTCCAGAGAACCGCCCCTCGCCCCAAGAGAGCTGTGGAGCTTCATATCAGCCGCTACAGGGCTTCATAGAATGCCGCAAGCGACGCCCCGTTGCTGCCTTTTGAGGTAGTTTCGCAACAATGTAGTTAGGAGCAGTGTGCCATCTGGCGCACGCACTAGGATCAATGCTTTCTAATCGCGAAGGGCACCGCATCGTGCTATACTATTGACAACATTGAAGCACTGATCCGTCGCCCAGCGATACCGAAACAGGTAACTCCGCAAGGTCACAACCCTTAGGCGACAAGTGAACTGTGAGCTTCAGGCCTAGCAAATGCAGGTGAATATCTTGGGCAGAACATCATGAAGAGATGAGCAATTCGCCTCTCTTCGCCAACACTGGCCCATCCATATCTGTTACCAGCTAGCGCCTATCCAGGATAGCGAGTATGAGAAACCAAAATATCTATAATCCCCGAAGCAACCTGAGAAACCTTATCTCAGAAATGGAATCGATCTCTTTTGCGGCAGCTGCATTAGGAATCAATAGGCAGCAACTAAACAAGTATCTTAGCGGAACCTCAACCCCATCCTTACGATCACTCTCGCACATCGCTGCAAGATTTAAAGTTCCAGTCGAAGATCTTTTTCTTCCCCCGCAAGATTTTCAGGAAGCGCGCAACAATGCGATCATGCGAGCGAATATTCCTGCGGACGTATCTGATACCATCACTCGGATGCTGGGGAGCAGTCCGGTCATTCAAGATAAGCTTGCATTATACTGCGGCACTTATCACAGGCTGTGCGCCATGCCCATGACGCCCAGGAAAATTATGCGAGCCGTAACAAGAATTTACCAAAGAGATGGCCTTACATACGCCACAACCGTAGAGGTTTTTTCCGAACGGGGCTCTCCTTTTTCCGATCCGAGACACATGCGAAAGCTTCATGCTTTAATTTTGCTTCATGGAGACAGAATCTATTTTGTCGATGCCTCGCGCTCAAGCAGAATCATGCTCATGATTGCCTATCCTGAAGAGATTCCCGGCTATGGCTTCCTGCAGGGCCAGGCTCTTTCGGTATCCGATATGGGAGCAAGGAAAATATTCAGTATTCCATTTGTTCTTAATAGGCTGCATGGCGGGAGCATCAAACGCGCCGACCTTTTAGCATGCGGAATATTCGATAAAGAAGACCCAAGGTTGACAGAAGAAGAGTTGTTAAGATTATCAGAAGTGCATTGATTTTTCCCGGCGGGCGCCGCCCACCCAATCTGACTAGAGAAAGCCCTTCTGGAAACCGCAGGCACAGTGAGAAGTCTGCATGTAGCTAAACAATTGGTGACGGGTTCCGGTAGCAGGCCGAAGGGCTGGGCCCACCGCCAGTTCAAGAATCAGCCCGGCCACGGGCTATAGTCCTGCAAGACTCTGCATAACCGATTCGCCCGACAGCCCCGGAAGGGCTTCTTCGCCAAGGTATTCAAAAGCCGTTTTCGCAGAGGTTTTCGTGACTGCGTTCTGCAGGCGTAATTGGTGATCGGCCGAGCGCGTTGGCCGGCCGCTCCTGAGGGCTGCAGCGCTCGTAATTGCAGCGACAATCACACTCAATACGCCATCGCGCCCTGTCGGCGCGGCAAGCGAAGCTGCCCCCAGGGAGTTGCCACGCGCACTGTCACAACCCCGCGCCACCGTTGGGACACCTGCCTAGCTTTCGTGTGATCGCATGGAAGCCAGTTCACCTTGTTCGAGGTGCTTCAACGCCCGCCACCTTGGCACATCAATGCCGTCAGCTCCAACGGCCGCCGCTCGCGTGCTTGGAGTGGCGCCAATGCAAGCACGGCAGCATCTGTTGAGGATCACTCAAGGTCGAGATTCGTGCATCCATAGCGCCAGCATGCAGCACGGTAGCTTCCTTGGCCGGCGCCGCCTTTTATCTATTTTAGAGCAGTTGCGTTAACTGGCTGAGATTGCCCCTTCCGCGTCTTTGAAAGGGGCTCGCACAGCGGCGAATGAAAGGAAGTCGACCAGATGCGGCTGCTATATATCGTAAGTTGCCTTTATGAGCCTCGGATATGGATGATTGAATCCAACAAGCTACGTCCAGAAGGCTGACGCGAGGCTTTTCCGGCATCCAAGCGATGTCGTTTTTCATGGATCAAGCAGAAGATACATATTCGCACAGGGCTTAACCATCTTCTGCTTTCCAATCGGCGATGCATACGGCGTCGCCGACCTGCAGCTTCTTCGAGGTTTGACTCATGGCTACATACACACTGATTGCATATGATCCGCTCATTGCGAATAACCCGGCAGCCTGGCCGCCCGGCACAAAAATGCAAGGAACGACGTTCTCGTTGAATGAGGGCGACGTGCTGAATGTGGAGTCCAGCAGCATTAACCCATCGGCGCTTCTCCCTACGATCATTAATGCAGGTACGGGAAATCACCCGGTAAACTTTGATATCAACATCAACCAGGACCTGCCCTACGGGCAGAATGAAGATCTGTATCAGTTTTCATTTGGAGGCAACTCTTCACCAACCGTGAACGTTGCAGATGGCGTGGATGCCTCCGCTTTGATAATCAACGCTACAAGTGCGTCAGGCCTTGATCTGAGCACCGGGGAAAATACAGAACTAGGCACCATCCATACCGGGAACGGCAATGATGGGGCGGTGAATAATATTGATATCGGCAATGGCTCGAAAATTCGAGGAATCCAGGGCGCTGGTGGCGGAGACGAGAACATCACCTTTGGTGAGAACGTCTCTGTTACTACAAATATCGTTGCTGGCGGCAAGAATGCCAGCCTGACAGCCGGAGACGGTCTGTCGGTTGGTGGTGGAATTACGCTACAAGGGACAGAAATTAACGATATTCAACTTGGAGATCAGGCCAGCATATCCGGGTCAGTTGTTGCTCTGTCAGGGGACACCAGCTTTACCGCCGGCGATAGCCTTAACATCACTGGAGCACTCAGTATTGCGCCAGGCGCGGGGAATTCAGCGGATATCGTTCTTGGAAACGATGCGAAAGCCCTATGGATTCTTACATCGGGTGAAAATGATAGCCTTACCGCAGGTGACGGCCTGACTGTAACTTCAAACATTCATCTCGCATCATCGGAAAGTTCCACGATAAATATTGGAAACGATGCGACTATCCCAGGGTTCATTGCAGGTGGCCTTGGTGAAAACAACTATGTAATTGGCGATAACCTTACCGCCACCTGGGTCCTGGCTTATGATTATGATAGCGTAACTCCTCCCCCGCCTGCAACTGAACCCGTCGACCCTGGAAGCGTAGATCCCGATGCTCGGGGCGGTTCGATTATAATTGGCTCCGGAGCCAATGTATCCGTTGTGTCTACTTTTGTTGCAAATCCGGGCGCAGAGACGCTTATCTCGATTGGGCCGAATAGCAGCATCAGTGGCTATGTACAAGGAGGGCTCGGGAAGGATGTCATTTCTATTGGGACCGATTCTACGGTGTCGGGATACATCTATTCCTATAGCGGCGCGGACCAGTTGACGTCGGAAGGCTACACTCCCTTCACCTACAATTATGGAAGCGGAGGGGTTAACGTTGTCAAGTTGATCAAGCCCGTTGATTCAAACAACCTCCAGATGCATTGGGGAGATCTCGATCTGCAGATGGATGGAGATATTCTGCAGGTGAATCTTCTGCACGAACAAAGGCCTGGCTTCATTGCCGTTGCGCAGAATAATGGCTGGTCTTATGATAGCGAGAATGATGTATTGAGCGGCGGAAATCCGTTCTCGTACAACAATATGCATATCGGATACTGGGATCGTATTGATTTTATTTGCTTTGCCGGCGGCACGTATATCAAGACGATGGATGGCGATAAACGCATAGACAGCATTTCAGTCGGTGATTTGGTCGAGACTCTTGACCACGGTTTTCAGCCCGTTCGCTGGCTGGGATCGCGAAAGCTGGGTGCGGGCGAGCTTGAGGCGATGCCGCATCTTCGTCCTATCCGGATCGCGGCAGGGGCGCTGGGGACGGGAGTTCCGGATCGCAATCTTCTGGTTTCCCCGCAGCACCGGGTTCTGGTGCGCTCGAGAATCGCGCAGAAGATGTTCGGTACGGCCGAGGTCCTGGTGGCCGCCAAGCAGCTTGTCCTGCTGGACGGGATCGATATCGCGACCGATCTCGTGGAAGTGGAGTATTTCCACATTCTGTTCGATCGCCACGAGGTGGTGATCTCGAACGGCGCCGAGACGGAGTCCCTGTATACCGGACCCGAGGCGTTGAAATCGGTCGGCAAGGCCGCCGCGGAAGAAATCTTCGCGCTTTTCCCGGACCTGGCGGACCCGACCCATGTCTCGCAGCCGGCCCGCTACCTGGCCTCGGGCAGGCAGGCCCGCAAGATGGGCATCCGGCATCTGCAGAACAACCGCCCCCTCGTTGCAGAAAATTGACCTCGGAATAGGCAAGATGTTGAAGAATATCCCGATCTTCGCGGGCATGCTGCTCGCGAGCCTCGCCCCGGCCTTCGCGGGGGGCTACGTCGCCCCGGTGATCGCCGCCCCCGTTGTGCCGCAAGAACCGCCTGCCGCCCCGAGGAATTGGCAAGGGCCCTATCTGGGAGGAGCGATAGGCTACGCGCTGGGGGCCGATGACCGTGTCGGCATCGCCAAACCGGGCGGCGGCGCGACCTATTCGCCCGGCTCGGTGGATATCCACGGTGTCACCTATTCGGTCCATCTCGGCTATCGCTGGCAGCGGGCGCTTCGCGACCGGCAGATCGTGACGGGCCCAGAACTGGCCTATGAAGGCGGAAGTGCCGATGACAGCTTCGATAAGGGCGGCGTGGTGGCGTCCAGCGAGCTGGATCGGCTGCTATCCCTGCGCTGGAAAACCGGGATCCTGAACGATGCGAAAGATACGCTGTTCTACGGCAGCGTCGGCTTTGCGCGCGGCAAGTTCGGCTATTCCACCGAAGGGGCCGGGATGGCCTACAAGGGCGACTTCAAGGACAATGCCTGGACGGTCGGCCTGGGGTTGGAAAAGAAGCTCAATGATCGCTTCTCGCTGTTCGGTGAATGGGAATTCCGTCAATTTGGGAAAACCCCTCTGACCGATGCGACCGGATATTCGACCCGGGCGACCCCGGAACATCATCATGTTCGCCTTGGTATGAATGTCAGCTTCTGACGCTTGGGCAAGCCGAACTCGGCTTGCTCCGTTCTATGATGTGCTTCTTCCTACCTGACCTAGGACAAGTCAATGAGTGAGCTGGTGGCATGCTAATGAGTAATTTCGTTCGTAAATCCGGAGATCATTCGATGAGGAATCGCGACGCTCCTCTTGTTTCGGACGCTGAGTGGCGTGTTCTCGTCGATCTTCATCTGGATTTCGACAGGCGGCAGCTTTGTTATGAGGCCGGCTATGCGGATGGGCAGCGTGAGGCGTTGCAAGAGGTCTCTCAAATTCTCTCCGCGACGGCGAACGCCACTCCGAGCCATGAGACGCGCCAAATCGTGACCAACCTGGCGTCGATTACTGCGCTCATGGCATCGGACGGCCATGAGGGCCGCACCTCGATCGGGCGGCTCTCATGAAGCGCGCCGGGACCAAGCCCGTGACCGCGAGCGTGCTGGCGATCATCAGCGGCGTATTGGCATTTGTGATTGCCATGATTTCCCTGCTGCTCGGCCTGGGGATCGGCTGGGCTTTCGCGATATATGTCTCGGCCGGGTTCGGATTGTTTTCGACCGCCCTCCTGGTGGCTCTTGTGCAAAGTTCCGCCGATGAAAGAGAGCCCCACCAGTGAGAGAGTCGGGGTGCGAGCCAGATCTTGATCGGCATGGCGTGTCGCGGACGCGCCATCCAAATAGAACAGCCATAAGTCCGAAAGACTTCGCCGTTTTGAAATGTGAAACGAAAAGGTGACAGGATGATCAAGTTTATCCCCGCAGCGGCGCTCGTGTTCTTGGCCGCCTGCTCCATCGACCCAAAGGATTACGAAAGCGAACCGGTGACGGTAGAAACGGCAGCCGGCCCGGTCGTTTGCCAGCTTTACACCAAGAATATCGTACGCTGGGACCGCGCCATCCAGCGCCCAAGCACAATGAGCGTCGAAACCGCAGATCAGATCTGTCTCAATGAAGGGCTGCGCGAGAAGAACGGGTCCCCAAGGCCCGGCGGCGCTTCGGAAAGCGATCTGGCGTTGTGAAGTCAGATGTCGCCAATCGCGGCGGCGGTCGGGAACGATCAGATTCAGAGATCAACAATATGCTGGATGAAGCGTGCTCGCCCTTTTTGCAAAACCTGGTCTGGACCAGCGAATTGCAGATGATCAGTGCGTTTGGCGAGCTTTTCAATCACGTGGACGCTGGCTTGCCGATGTGGGCGGGCGACGGTGATCGGAGCTTGCGGGTCAGGACGACCTTCCTTGCACCTTTCGGAGCCATTCCCTCAATCACCCTGGGGTTGACCGGCCTCGATGCCGCGCATGACCAGAACCTGCGCTTCAGGCTGGAGGCAGTCGAGGTGACCCGGTACGGTTTTATCATCGAGTTCGCGACCTGGGGCGATACGCATATCGCGCGGGCATCGGTCAATTGGCAAGCCATCGGTCCCTCGACTGACCGGGCGGGCCAGAAAAGCAGCAAGCGACGTTCCTGATCGACGATGATTGGACCGTTGCGGTAGCGAACGACTGTGCGGACGGCGTTCATGAAATGCTGCTCCGCCTGAAGGAGCGTGGCCTGATAAGCCATTACAAGAGCCATGTTCCTTTCGGTGGCGAGCGTATTCCCGGGCGTTGAAGATTGGATATCACGAAGCGACCCGCTCGTATCGGCAAATGGCAGAGGCGAGCGAGCTGGTCTCCCCGCCAGCGATACCATCCCGATCCGGGCCCCAACTGATGCCGGCCACCCTAACGGTCGAAACTGGCGGGACGGTTCCCGGATACACCCCGAATCTGGCGCGCCGATCCGGCGCGATTTCTATGTTCCGCGGCCACCGAACGTCCGGTGAAATCCAGCAGCATCTTTTTTCAGCTGTGGGGCTAGCGTGAGGTGATGCACAGCGGCATTCGCCTAACCGGCTGATAATCAATCTGAATGTGTGAGTGAACTGGTGGAGCCGAGGGGAATCGAACCCCTGACCTCATCATTGCGAACGATGCGCTCTACCAACTGAGCTACGGCCCCATCGGCGTGCTATCTCGCCGAAGCGCCGCGCCTTGTCAAGAGCCGCAAAGACCCCGCACGCAGCTTTCTGCAGCCCCGTCGGGCAGCTTGCCCCGCCGCCACAGCGGCGGGGGCACAGGGTCACTCGGCCGCCTCGGCGTAATCCTCTAGCGGCGGGCAAGTGCAGACCAGATTGCGGTCGCCATAGGCATTGTCCACCCGCCCGACCGGAGGCCAGTACTTGTCCACCCGGAACGCTCCCGGCGGGAAGCAGCCCTGCTCGCGCGAATAGGCCCGGTCCCAGTCGGCGACCAGGTCCTCGACCGTATGCGGGGCATGGCGCAGCGGCGAGGCCTCGGCGCTGATCCTGCCCTCGGCAATCTCGGTGATCTCGTCGCGGATCGCCAGGAAGGCGGTGATCAGCCGGTCGATCTCGGCCTTGGTCTCCGATTCGGTCGGCTCGACCATCAGCGTGCCGGCGACCGGCCAGCTCATGGTGGGGGCGTGGAAGCCGTTGTCGATCAGCCGCTTGGCGATGTCGTCGACGGTCACGCCATGCTCCTGAAACGGCCGGGTGTCCAGGATGCATTCATGCGCCACCCGGCCGCGATTGCCCATGAACAGCACCGGATAGGCCCCGGCCAGCCGGCTGGCGACATAGTTCGCGTTCAGGATCGCGACCCGCGTCGCCTGGGTCAGCCCCGCCCCGCCCATCATCAGGATATAGGCCCAAGAGATCAGCAGGATCGAGGCGCTGCCCCAGGGCGCCGCCGAGACCGCCCCCGAACCCTCGCGCGGGTCGGCGGGCAGGAAGGGCGCCAGATGCGCCTTGACCCCGATCGGCCCCATGCCGGGACCGCCGCCGCCATGCGGAATGGCAAAGGTCTTGTGCAGGTTCAGGTGGCTGACATCGCCGCCGATCTCGCCCGGCTTCACCAGACCGACCAGGGCGTTCATGTTGGCGCCGTCGATATAGACCTGGCCGCCATGCTCATGGGTGATGCGGCAGACCTCGCGCACGGTGTCCTCGAAGACGCCATGGGTCGAGGGATAGGTGATCATCACCGCCGCCAGCCTGTCGCCGGCCTTCGCGGCCTTGTCGGCGAAGTCCTCCAGGTCGATATCGCCGTTCGGGGCCGATTTCACCACCACGACCTTCATCCCCGCCATCTGCGCGCTGGCCGGGTTGGTGCCATGCGCGGAAACCGGGATCAGGCAGATATCGCGATCCTCGCCACGCGACTCGTGATAGGCGGCAATGGTCAGAAGCCCGGCATATTCCCCCTGCGCGCCGCTGTTCGGCTGCAGCGAAAACGCATCATAGCCGGTGATGGCGCACAGCTTCTCGGTCAGGTCGGCAAAGACCTCGTGATAGCCGGCGGCCTGGTCCTCGGGCGCAAAGGGATGCAGCGCGCCGAATTCGGGCCAGGTGATCGGCATCATCTCGGCCGCCGCGTTCAGCTTCATCGTGCAGCTGCCCAGCGGGATCATCGCCCGGTCCAGCGCCAGGTCGCGGTCCGACAGGCGGCGCATATAGCGCATCATCTCGGATTCCGCCCGGTTCATGTGAAAGACCGGATGGGTCAGGTAGTCGCTTTCGCGGATCAGCGCCTCGGGGATCGCCGGCACCTTGGCCGGCGCGGCCGGATCGGTGATGCCGAAAGCGTCCAGCACCCGGGCGATCACATCCGCATCCGTGGTCTCGTCGACCGAGATGCCGACCCGGTCGCGCCCGACCCTGCGCAGGTTGATGCCGCGATGCCGGGCAGCGGCGAGGATGCCCGCCTGCCCCACGCCCACCCGCACGGTGATGGTGTCGAAAAACGCCTCGGGCTGAACCTCGGCCCCGGCGGCGCGCAGCGCATCGGCCAGCGTCACCGCGTTCAGATGCACCCGCTGGGCGATGGCGCGCAGGCCCACCGGCCCATGGAACACGGCATAGAAGCTCGCCATCACCGCCAGCAGCGCCTGGGCGGTGCAGACGTTCGAGGTCGCCTTCTCGCGCCGGATATGCTGCTCGCGGGTCTGCAGCGACAGGCGATAGGCCTGGTTGCCCTTGGCGTCGATGGAAACCCCGACGATCCGCCCCGGCATGGCGCGCTTCATCTCGTCGCGGCAGGCCATGAAGCCGGCATGCGGCCCGCCATAGCCCATGGGCACGCCGAAACGCTGGGCCGAGCCGATGGCGATGTCGGCGCCCATGGCGCCCGGCTCCTTCAGCACGCAAAGCGCCAGAAGGTCGGTGGCCATGATCGCCACCGCGCCCGCCGCATGCAGCGCCGCGATCTCGGCGGTGTAGTCCCGGATCTCGCCGAAGGTGCCGGGATACTGGAAGATGGCGCCGAAGACCTGCGAGGGGTCGCATTGCCGGCCGCGGACGATCTCGATGCCCAAGGGCGCGGCGCGGGTCTCGATCACGGCGACGGTCTGCGGGTGCAGGTTCTCGCTGACGAAGAAGGCGCGGGCCTTGGACTTCGCCGCGCGCTGCGCCATGGCCATGGCCTCGGCGGCGGCGGTCGCCTCGTCCAGCAGGCTGGCATTGGCCACCGGCAGCCCGGTCAGGTCCGCGACCATGGTCTGGAAGTTCAGCAGCGCCTCCAGCCGGCCCTGGGCGATCTCGGGCTGATAGGGGGTATAGGCGGTATACCAGGCCGGGTTCTCAAGAATATTGCGCTGGATCGCCGGCGGCGTCACAGTGCCGTAATAGCCCTGCCCGATCAGGCTGGTCATGACCTGGTTCTTCGCCGCCACCTCGCGCATGCGCTGCAGCAGCTCCGCCTCGGACAGCGCCGGCCAGTCCAGGGCCTCGGCCTGCCGGATGCTCGCCGGGACGGTCTGGCCGATCAGCTCCTCCAGCGTCTTGGCGCCCACGACCTTCAGCATCGCCGCCATCTCGGCCGGAGAAGGCCCGATGTGACGGCGATTGGCGAAATCGTCGGGATTATAGTCGGTCGGGGTCCATTTACCCATCACTGGCCTCGATGCGTCAGAATGTTCACAAGCATTGCCTTCGGGATCGCACGGGCCGGGAACGCCCCGCCTTTCTCCGTTTTCCAAATACCCTCGGGGGGTCCGGGGGGCGAAGCGCCCCCGGCTTCCGCCGGGCCGCAAGGCCCGGCAGCTTCAGCCGATCAGCGCCTGATAGCCCGCCTCGTCCATGAATCCGGACAGGTCGACCGAGGCCGGCTTGATGCGGAAGAACCAGGCCGCCATCGGGTCCTCGTTCACCGCGCCGGGCGCGTCGGGCAGCGCCTCGTTGACGGCGGTGATGACGCCGGCGACCGGGGCCACGATGTCCGAGGCGGCCTTGACCGATTCGATCACCACGATCTCCTCGCCCGCCTCGACCTCGCGCCCGACCTCGGGCAGTTCGATGAAGACGACATCGCCCAGCTGCTCGCTGGCATGGGCGGTGATGCCGACGACGATCTCGTCGCCGTCCTGTTTCAGCCATTCGTGGTCTTCGGTGTATTTCAGCATGCCTGGCCTCTCAGCGCTTGTAGCTCGGTTTGTGGAAGGGAAGCGGAGTAATCGTCACCGGAATGCGCTTGCCGCGCAATTCGGCCCAAAGGGTCGCGCCGGGGACAAGCCCCGCGGGCAGGACCGCCATGGCGACCGGCCCGCCGACCGAGGGGCCGAAGCCGCCCGAGCAGACCGTGCCGATCGCCGCGCCGCCCTCGGCCCCGTCGAAGATCTCGACCCCCTCGCGGATGGGCGCACGGCCCTCGGGGCGCAGGCCCATGCGGCTGCGGGCGGGGCCTTCGGCCAGTTCCTGCAGGATCGCCTCGGCGCCCGGGAAACCGCCCGCGCGCGCGCCGCCCGCACGGCGGACCTTGGGGATCGACCAGCCCAGCCCGGCCTCGCCCGGCAGGGTCGAGGCATCCATGTCATGGCCGTAAAGCGGCATCCCCGCCTCCAGCCGCAGGCTGTCGCGGGCGCCCAGCCCGACGGGCGCGACCTCGGGTTCGGCCAGCAGCGCCTCGGCCAGCGCGACCGCACGGTCCCCGGGCACGGAAATCTCGAACCCGTCCTCGCCGGTATAGCCCGAGCGGCTGACCCAGAGCGTCGCGCCCTGCCAGTCGAACTCGGCCACGTCCATGAACTTCATCGCCTGGGCGCCGGGCACCAGCCGCGCCAGCACCGCCTCGGCCTCGGGACCCTGCAGGGCCAGCAGCCCGCGATCCGTCACCGGCTCGACCGAGATGCCGGCGGCTTCCAGCCGGCGCAGATGGGCGATGTCCTGTTCGGCGCAGGCGGCGTTCACCACCAGCAGAAGGTGGTCGCCCTTGTTGGCGATCATCAGGTCGTCGAGGATGCCGCCCGCGTCATTGGTGAACAGGCCGTAGCGCTGCCGGCCCTCGGCCAGCCCGACGATATCGGCGGGCACCAGCCTCTCCAGCGCCTCGGCAGCGCCGGGGCCGCGCAGGATCACCTGGCCCATGTGGCTGACGTCGAACAGGCCGGCATGGGCGCGGGTGTGCAGGTGCTCGTTCAGCACGCCCATCGGATATTGCACCGGCATCTCCCAGCCGGCAAAGGGCACCATCTTCGCGCCGCGCGAAAGGTGCAGGTCGTATAGCATCGTGCGCCGAAGCTCGGCCATGGGCATCCCCTGTCTTGCGGACGGACCGATCCCGCCCGGTTAGATGCCCCCTCTGTCCCTACCCCGAAACGGGGGCGCCTGAGATCGTTATCCCTTCGGCGGACGGCATCTGCCGCCTCTCTCCAGAGCGTACATTGGAAAACGGTCCCTTTGCCTGAGAGATTCCCGGGGCGGTTGCTCCTTCGGCCCTGGCTTGCGCCAATGTCTCCCGATTTCCGACTTTTGTCGTAGCCGGGCCGCGGGGTTCTGGCAAGAGCCTTCCTGCGCCCGACGCGCCGACCGCCCGGCCGACCGGCCCGCCGCCGCGCCCTCAGATCGAGATGTTCGAGGCGCCGCCGTCCAGCAGGATGTTCTGCCCGACGATGAAGCGGGCATGCTGGCTGCACAGGAAGGCGCAGGTGGCGCCGAAATCCTCGGGCAGGCCGTAGCTGCGGGTCGGGATGGTCGCCTCGCGCCTGCGGCGGGCCTCGTCGACGCCGATGCCCTCGGCCTTGGCGACGCCGGAATCCAGGCTGTCCGCGCGGTCGGTGGCATGGATGCCGGGCAGCAGGTTGTTCACCACCACGCCATGCGGCGCCACCTGCCGCGACATGCCGGCGACAAAGCCGGTCAGCCCGGCGCGGGCGGTGTTCGACAGGCCCAGGATGGCGATGGGCGTGCGCACCGATTGCGAGGTGATGTTGACCACCCGGCCCCAGCCGCGCTCCATCATGCCCGGCACCAGCGCCTGCATCAGCGCGATGGCGGTCAGCATGTTGGCGTCGATGGCCTTGATGAAATCCTCGCGCGACCAGTCGGTCCAGCTGCCGGGCGGCGGGCCGCCGGCATTGTTGACCAGGATGTCGGCCTGCCCGCCCAGCGCGTCGAGCACGGCGGCGCGGCCTGCCTCGGTGGTGATGTCGGCGGCGACCGGCGTGACCGAAACGCCGTGTTTCGCCGCGATCTCCTCGGCCGTGGCCTGCAGCGCCTCGGCGCCGCGCGCGTTGATGACCAGATCGACCCCGGCCTCGGCCAGCGCCTCGGCGCAGCCCCGGCCCAGGCCCTTCGACGCGGCGCAGACAAGGCCCTTCTTGCCCCTGATCCCCAGATCCATGGCTTCCCTCCTGTTCAGCTTGCCGACAAGGAAGCGCGGGGCGGCCGGATTGTCCAGTTCAGAAGCAGAGGATCTCGGCCTCGGCCTCGGCGCGGCGGAAATTGGCGATCATCTCGTTGACGGCGACGCCCTGCCGGAACATGCCGGCGCGCTCGCCGGCGGTCTGGCGCATGGCCAGCACCGTCTCGGCCTTGACGTAATCGTCATAGGGCAGGATCTCGGCGATCTGGTCGATGGCGCAGCTGCACCGCTCCAGCATCTCGCGGGTCTGGCCGTTCGTCGCCATGCAGACGAAGACGTAATCGGCGCGCGCATTGGTCGGATAGTCGTTCACCGCCTGCGCCCCGGCCATGCCGGCCGAAAGCGTCAGGGCTGCCGTCAGGGTTGCCCGGATCATTTCAACACCATCTCGCTGTGATAGGCCGGCCGGCCGCCCGCCAGCGGGCCGGTTTCGGCCAGCATGCGCCGGATCGGCCGCTTCGGATCGCCCAGGGTGAAGCGCAGCTCAAGCGTGTCGAAGCCGAACATGCGCTCGCGGTTCTCATCCTCGCGGAAGGGGGCGAAGACGGCGACGGTCGCCTCGCCCTCGCGCCGGACCTCGCCGCCCCGGAACAGCGCATCCTTCAGCCGGTTGCGGATATAGAACGGGCTGCCGCCGGTCAGCGCGACCATGTCCCGCGCCGTGGTTTCCAGAAAGAAGGTCAGCGCCGGATCGCCGCCCGAGACCGGGAAGGGCCCGATCCTGCGCTGGATGCGCTCGGTTTCCTCGGCCAGTTCCAGAACCGGCTGGCCGTCCGAGGGATCGGCAACCTGGCTGAGCGAGATCGTGCCCTCGCCCAGCGGGGTGAAGCCCTCGACCTCGGGCCCGGTCTGGCGCAGCGCCCAGACCAGCGGGCCCTGAGACAGGTCCCAGGGGCCGCGTTCGGCAAAGACCAGATCCCCCGCCTCGCCCGCCGCAAGCGGCGAAGCCAGCAATCCGATCACCGCCAAGCCGCGCAAGATCCTCATCCCGATCCTCCCTTTCCTGTTTGCGACCCTGCCCCCGCCGGGGTCGGGACGAAAGCCTGCCGGCGGCACTTTCGTGCTTTGGTCTTAGGCCAGCATCTGCTGCAGCATGGCCTGCAGATCCTCGGGACGGACCGGCTTTTCCAGCACCGGCACGCCCATCCGCTGGCTTGCGCCCAGTTCCGGCGCGCGGCGGGCCGAGACGACGATGGCCGGCACCGCCTGTCCCGCAGCCTCGCGCAGGGCGGCGATGGCCTCCAGCCCGGTATCGCCGTTGTCGAGATTGTAATCGGCGATCACCACGTCCGGCGGCTCGTCGCCCATCTGCGCCAGCGCCTCGGCGATGCCGCCCGAGACGCGGGCGACCATGCCCAGCTTGTCCTGCAGCACCAGTTGCAGGGCGCGGCGCATGGCGTCGTCGTTCTCGACCACCAGAGCCACCCGGCCGCGCAGATACGGGCCGTGGCCGGCGCCCTCGGGCCGCGCCGGCTCGACCCCCGGCGCGACCAGCGGCAGGCTGACGCGGAACACGGTGCCGCGCCCCGGCTCGCTGTCCATGGCGATGGGATGGCCCAGCTTGGCGCAGGCGCGGCGCACGATCGACAGGCCCAGCCCCATGCCCGGCACGCCGCCGCCCTCGCGGCCGATGCGCTGGAACTCGTCGAAGATGCGGGCGCGGTCGGGCGCGGCGATGCCGATGCCGGTGTCGTAGATCTCCAGCCAGGCGCGCTCGCCGCGCTTGCGCACGCCCACCAGCACCCCGCCCCGGTCGGTATACTTGATCGCGTTCGAGACCAGGTTCTGCGCGATCCGCCGCAGGAATGTCGGGTCGCTTTCCACCGCGGCCGTGGTCGGCGCGAAGCTGAGCCGCAGCCCCTTGGCCTCGGCCATCGGCGCGTATTCGACGGCGAGGCGGCGGAACAGCTCGCCCAGATCGACGGGCTTGCGCTGGAACTCGATGCGCTGGCTGTCGAGGCGCGAGATGTCCAGCACCGCATGCATCAGCTCCTCGACCGATTCGAAGGCCCCCGACAGCCGGTCGGTCAGCTCGCGCTGCAAGGGGTCGAGCGGCGTGTCCTTCAGCGCCGACAGGAACAGCTTGGCGGCCGAAAGCGGCTGCAGCAGGTCGTGGCTGGCGGCGCGCAGGAAGCGGGTCTTGGAGCGGTTCGCCTCCTCGGCCGAGGCGCGGGCCACGGCCAGCTCGCGATTGCGCTCGGACAGGTCGGCCAGCGCCTGCTCCAGCTCGCGGGTGCGGACCTGCACCTCCTGCTCCAGCGCCACGGCGGCCTGGAACATCGACCAGGCCGAGCCGCGGCTTTCCTCCAGCCGGTCGATGCGCTCGACCAGCACATCGGCGATGCGCGTCAGCTTCTCGACCCGTCGGGCGGGGGGATCGTCGTCGCGCAGGAACATGGTTCAGCCGGGCTCGGGGGGCATCAGCGCCATGCCGACGAAGGTCTGGTTCACATGCATGCCGCTGTGCTGCTCGCCATAGGTGTTGAAGCCGGCGACGCGATAGCGCGCCAGCAATTCGGACATCTGCCCGTCCATGCCGGCGCGTTCCAGCGCCAGCCGCCGCAGCACGCAGTCGAAGCCCAGCACCATCAGCGGCGGGCGCGGCAAGGCGTCCAGAACCTCGGCAAAGCCGCGGGTCATGTCCATCGCCCGGCCCAGCGTCAGGATGTTGCCGGCCTCGATCCCGGACAGCAATTGCAGCCCGCCCTGGGGGGTAATGGCGCGGATGGCGCGGACATGGTGGCGCTTGCCGGTGCGCAAGAGCAACGGGTGGCGGGCGAATTCCGTCGGCGTCAGCGCCTCGACCGGGATGCCGGCCAGCCGGGCGTATTCCTGCGCCGCCGGCTCGCCGTTCAGCTCCAGGATGACGCGGTTGTGCCGGTCGGCGGCCGTCACCACGGCGCGCCGGTCGGTCGGGCTGAAATGCGAGAACGAGACCTCGGCCGCCGCCAGATCGGTCTCGACCAGCAGGAACAGCGCCGCGCCGGGATGGGCGGCGCCGTCCACCATCTGGCAGGTCGGTTCGAAGCGCATGCCCTCGGCGCTGGAGCCGCCGACGATCGGCAGGCCAGGGATGGCCGCGTCCAGCGTCGCGGTCAGCACGTCCTCCTGCCGGGCCAGCGCATCGGCCAGAAGCACGCCGAAGCTGGAGCGCCGCAGGTCGGGGCGGAAATCGGCGTGAAAGCGGCGCAGCGTGGCCATCCATTCCGACACCGGCACCAGCGCCTGGTCGCGCAGCACGCAGACGCCGACCCGGAAGCTGGCCGAGGGAAAGCCCAGCGCCGTCACCGTCCGGGCGCAATAGCCGCCGGGGCCGATCTCGCCCACCGAGGAACAGCCGACGACGCGACAGCCCTCACCCAGCGCCTCGCGCAGCGCGGTGCCCAGGGCGGGCAGCCCCTCGGCCGGCATGCCGAACAGCAGCACCAAGGCCGGGTCCAGCGGCGCCATGGCCTCGGCGATGCGCCGGGCGGTGTCCTCGCCCTCGGCCGGGACCGAGACGGCGACGGGCGCCGGCGGCAGGACCGGCCGCGCCTGGGGCCGGACGCCGCCGGGCCAGGGCTCGGGCCGGGCTTCGGGCAAGGCGGGGCTCATGCCGGTTCGAACAGCCTCACGCTATTGGCCAGCAGCACCGCCTGGGTGCGGCGGCGGGCGTTGATCTTGGACATGATCGCGGTGATGTGGGTCTTGACCGTCGCCTCGGCGATGGACAGCTCGTAGCTGATCTCCTTGTTGGCCTTGCCTTGGCAGATCAGCCGCAGGATCTTCATCTGCTGCGGCGTCAGGGTGGCGAAGCGGCGGGCCAGCTCGGCGCGGGCCGCGTCCTCCTCGCCGGCATGTTCGGGCTGGTAGCTGTCGGGCGTCACCCGCTCGCCCTCCCACATGCGGCGCAGGCTGTCGACCAGCGCCTCGCGGCCCAGCGACTTGCTGATATAGCCCTGCGCCCCCGCCGCCATCGCGGCCGAGATCATGGCGTTTTCCAGATCGGCCGAGATCATGGTGATCGGCACGTCCGGGATCTGCCGGCGCAGCGTCACCAGCCCCTCGGCGCCCTTGGCGTCGGGCAGGTTCAGGTCCAGGATCACCGCGTCCGGGGCGCCCTGGCTGCGGATCTGTTCCAGCGCGGCGGCAAGGCTGCGGGCGGTGCGCACGTTCCTGAGCCCGAAGCTGATCTTCAGCGTCAGGGCCAGCGCGTCGCACATCAGCGGATGGTCGTCCACGATCAGGATTTCGCGGACACGATCTGCGGAAAGCCTTGGCGATGCGGCGCGGTCTTGCGACTGCATTTCGGCTGAGGCCATCGTTCTCCTCCCAAAGAAACGACAGGGCCGGGGGTTTCGGCGCGCCGGCCTTTGCGCAACCATCTTAAGACCGCCGCCCGCCGGCGCAAGCCCGTTGGACCGGAAAACCGCGCCGCGGCTACGACTTCGGTTGTATTGGCCGCAAATCGGGCACATGTCACTTTCAGCTGGTCCAAGGGGGGAAATCACCATGCCATTCAGCCGCAGAATCACCCTGCTGGCCGCAGCCGCCGCGCTTGCCGGGCTGGCGCTGCCCGCCCATGCCCAGGGCGCCGACGAGCCCCCGGTGATCCGCATCGGCACGCTGGAGAACGGCACCGTCAACTGGGAGATCGAGACGATCCGCAAGCGCGGCCTCGACCAGGAGAACGGCTTCACGCTGCAGCCGCTGATCCTGGCCGGCAATCCCGCCACCCAGGTCGCCATGCAGGGCGGCGAGGTCGATACCATCGTCTCGGACTTCCTCTGGGTGGCGCAGCAGCGGGCGCGCGGCGCCGGTTTCCGCTTCCTGCCCTATTCGACCGCCGTGGGCGGCGTGATGGTGCGCGGCGACAGCCCGGCGCAGTCGCTCGCCGACCTGAAGGGCAAGAAGATCGGCATCGCCGGCGGGCCGGTCGACAAGAGCTGGCTGATCCTGCGCGCCTGGTCGCGCGAGAGGCTGGGCGAGGACCTCGCCGACGTGACGCAGCAGGTCTTCGGCGCACCGCCGATGATCCTGAACGCCGCCGAGACCGGCGAGGTCGATGCCGCGATCAACTTCTGGCATTTCCAGGCCAAGATGCAGGCGCGGGGCATGCGCGAGATCATGTCGGTCGAGACGGCGGCCAGCGATCTGGGGCTGGACCCCTCGACGCCGCTTCTGGGCTATGTGCTGCGCGACGACTGGATCGCGGCCAATCCGGCGCTGGCCGAAGGGCTGGCGCGCGCCTCGCGCACCGCCAAGGACCTGCTGGCCAAGGACGATGCCGCCTGGGAAGAGCTGCGCCCGATCATGGAGGCCGCCGACGATGCCGAATTCGAGGCGCTGAAGGCCGGCTGGCGCGCCGGCATCCCCGCCCATGGCCCGGTCGATGCCGAGAACGCGCAGCAGATGTTCGCCACCATGGCCGAGCTTGGCGGCGAGGAACTGACCGGCGGCGTCGCCACCCTGCCCGAGGGACTGTTCTGGTGGCCGGAGTAGCCCCGCATTGACCGGCACGCCCAAGCCCCCCTCGTCCCGCCCCGGCCTGGTGCCTGGGGTTCTGTCGATCCTGGCCATGCTGCTGCTGTGGACGCTGGCCTCGCAGCTGACCGACCGGCCGCAGACCCTGCCCGCGCCTTGGGATGTCGCGGCCCGCATCGCCCGGCTGAGCGCCAGCGGCGAACTGTGGTTCAACGCCGGCATGACGCTGTTCCGCGTCGTCGCCAGCTTTGCCCTGGCCATGGCGGCGGGCATGGCGCTGGGCCTGTGGATGGGCCGCAGCCGTGGGGCGGACCAATGGTTCAATCCCGGGGTCATCATCCTTCTGAACGTGCCGGCGCTGGTGGTGATCGTGCTGTGCTACATCTGGATCGGGCTCAACGAGACCGCGGCGATCCTTGCCGTGGCGCTGAACAAGATCCCGGTGGTCACGGTGATGATCCGCGAGGGCACGCGGGCGCTGCGGCCCGACCTCGACGACATGGCCCGCGCCTTCCGCATGGCGCCGCTGGCGCGGCTGCGCCATGTCGTGCTGCCGCAGCTGGCGCCGCATATCGCCGCCGCGGCCCGGGCCGGCATCTCGCTGATCTGGAAGATCGTGCTGGTGGTCGAGTTCCTCGGCCGCTCGAACGGCGTCGGCTTCAAGATTCACCTGCTGTTCTCCAGCTTCGACGTGACCGGCGTGCTGGCCTGGGCGCTGGCCTTCGTCGCGGTCATGCTGGCCATCGACCTGTTCCTGCTGCGCCCGTGGGAACGGCGTGCCAATCGCTGGAGGCAGGATGCGGCTTGAACTCGACGGCAAGTCCTTCGGCCCGCGCGAGGTGCTGGGGGCGCTGACGCTTTCGGTCGCGCGCGGCGAGCGGGTGGCGATCCTCGGCCCCTCGGGCATCGGGAAATCGACGCTGCTGCGCATCCTGGCCGGGCTGGACCGGGCCTATCGCGGCCGGCTTGACGGCGCCGACCGCCTCGCCGTGGTGTTCCAGGAGCCGGTGCTGCTGCCCTGGCGCGACGCAGTGGCGAACATCATCATCCCGACCGGCTGCGACGCGGCCACCGCGCGGGACTGGCTGGCGCAGGTCGGACTGGCCGGGCACGAGGCGAAGTTCCCCCGCCAGCTGTCGCTGGGCCAGCAGCGGCGGCTGGCGCTGGCCCGCGCCTTCGCCGCGGCCCCCGACATCCTGCTGATGGACGAACCCTTCGCCTCGCTGGATGCCGGGACGGCGGGCCGGATGCTGGCGCTGACCGATGCGCTGCTGACCCGCACCGGCGCCGGGCTGGTGCTGGTCACCCACGACCCGCGCGAGGCCGAGGCGCTGCACGCCCGGCCGCTGCTGCTGGCCGGCCAGCCGGCCCGACTTCAGACCCGGCTTCAGAAGGACTGATCCCAGACCCGGCCCTCGGTATCCTCGGCATGGACCGTGACCGGCCCCTCGCCCGGCGCATGGGCAAAGCGGAACACCGGGTCCTCCGAGATCGAAATCCCGGCCTCCATGGTGAACAGCGGCTCCTCGCCCCGCTTCACCTCCAGCACCTGGATGAGCTCGGCCGGGATGGTGAGCAGCGTCACCTGATCGCGCTGCAGGCCCGAGAAATTCGGGTGCCGGATCATCAGCGTGCCGACCTGCCGCCCGTCCTCCTCGGCCGCGCGAAAGCGCATCTCGCCCATGGTGGCGCGCACCTCCTCCATGCTTTTCCCGGCCGGCGCCGCGCAGCCGCCCGAGGCTTTCACGAAGCGCCCGGCCATCACCTTGCGCCCGTCCGCCAGCGTGGCGATGGCGCGCAGGTCGGAATAGCTGTCCACCCGCACCCGCACCTCGAAATCCAGCGGCATCAGCGCCTCGCCGAAGGTGAACTCGGCCGCGACCGGCGCGGGATTGCCGTCCACCACCAGCGCCAGCGCGCGGATCGCTGGCGCGCCGGGCGGCTGGGTGATGCGCACCGGCACCAGCGCCGGATTGTCGGCACGCGGCGGCGCGTCCAGGTCGAAGATCGCCGGATCGACCGGCGGCTCCTCCTCGGTGCCGATCACCGCCAGCCGCATGTCATCCCACAGGGCCGAGGGCTGCAGGGGATTGGCCACCTCGGTCGCCATCGCCGCCGGCGCAAGGACAAGGGCAAGGGCGGCAAGCAGGGCTGCCAGTCTCATGGTCGTTTCTCCCGTGTCATGCGGCGATAGACCAGCACGGTCGAATCGCTCGCCGCCTCGGCCTCGGCCGCGGCGCGCAGCCGGGCGTGCAGGTCCGAGCGCGAGCAGACCGGATCGGTCGCCCGCGCGTCGCCGGCAAGCGCCATGGCCTGGCAGCGGCAGCCGCCGAAATCGATCTCGCGCCGCTCGCAGGAAGCGCAGGGCTCGGGCATCCAGCCGGTGCCGCGAAAGGCGTTGAACGCCGCCCCGTCATGCCAGATCCGGGCCAGCGGCACCTCGCGCACGTTCTCGAACGCCAGCCCCTTGATGGTCTGGGCGGCATGGCAGGGCAGCACGGTGCCGTCCGGGGCCACGTTCAGCCCGGTCGAGCCCCAGCCGCCCATGCAGCTTTTCGGAAAGGCCGACAGGTGGTCGGCGGGCACGTAGTCGATGACCATGCGGCCCCGCAGGCGCTGGCGGGCCCCGTCCACCACCGCGCGCGCGCGGCTCGCCTGCGCCTGGGTCGGCATCAGCGGCCGGCGGTTCAGGTCGGCCCAGCCGTGGAACTGCACGGTCGCGACCTCGATGCGCCGGCAACCGAGCTGTTCGGCAAGGTCGATCATCTCGGGCAGGCGGTCGAGGTTCTGGCGATGCACCACCGCGTTCAGCGTCAGCGGAAAGCCGATGGCCCGCACCCATTCCGCGACCTGCATCTTGCGGGCGAAGCTGCCGCCATAGCCGCTGATCCAGTCGGCCATCTCGGCATCAATGCCCTGCAGCGACAGCTGGATGTGATCGACCGCGCCGTCCAGTTCGCGCAGCCGCGCCTCGGTCAGCCCGATGCCCGAGGTGATGAGGTTGACGTAAAGCCCGGCGTCGCGGGCCGAGGCGGCGATCTCGGCCAGGTCGCGGCGCGAGGCGGGCTCGCCGCCCGACAGATGCAGCTGCAAGACGCCCAGATCGGCGGCCTGCCGGAACACGTCGGCCCATTCCGCCGCCTTCAGCTCGGCGCTGGCGCGGGTCAGCTCGACCGGGTTCGAGCAATAGGGACAGGCCAGCGGGCAGCGATGCGTCAGCTCGGCCAGCATCGCCATGGGCAGGCCGACGCGGACCGGATTGCCGTCGATGTCGCGGGGAACGGGATGGTCTCTCATGCCGCATCCCCGTCCAGAAACACCATGCGCCGCTCCATCAGGTCGCGCAGGAAATCCTGCACATCGCCCTCGATCTGCTCGGGCGGCGCGTCGTAGCGGGCGCAAAGCGTCAGGATCACCTCGGCCAGGCTGCGCTTGCCGTCCAGCTCGGACAGGATGGCATGGCCCACCGGATCGAGCTGGATCACCCGCTCGGGCGCCAGCAGCACGCGCAGGCCGCGCACGCGGTCGTCCTGCAGCCGCACCCCGCGCGGCAGATAGGGCACCGCGGCACCGCTGATGCGCGGCCCGGTCATGAGGCCGCCGCCGCATCGGGGGCGGGGGCGGGGGTCGCTTCCGGACCCGGCTCGGGGATCGCCGAATCCAGCAGCCCCTCGCCCGGCCGCCAGGCGCCGGGGGGAATCCGCCCCTCGACATAGCCGTGCCAGAGCGCGTCGAGCTGCGCCCAGAGCACATCGGTCTTGAACACCAGCGCCGCCGCCGCCGCGTCCTGCTTTTCCAGCGTGTCGGCATGGTCCAGCACATAGGTCAGGCCGAATTCGACATCCTTCGGCGCCTCGCTCAGCCGGTTGCGGAAATAGGCGAGGCTGGTCTCGTCGGCGAAGTCGTAATGCTTCAGCAGCCCCTCGATGCGCTCGGCATGGATCTTGGGCGCGAACATCTCGGTCAGGCTGGCGGCCACGGCATCGAGCAGCGGCATGTCGCGCACGAAGCGGACATAGGCATCGACGGCGAAGCGCGTCGCCGGCATCACCCCCGCGCCGCTGGCGACGTAATCGGGATCAAGGCCCACGGCGCGGGCCAGGGCCAGCCAGCGCCGGATGCCGCCGCCCGCCTCGGCGCCGCCGTCGTGATCCTCGATGCGGTGGCGCCAGATGCGGCGCAGCTGCGGGTCCTCGACGCGCGACAGGAAGGCCGCGTCCTTCATCGGGATGCGCGACTGGTAATGCCAGCGGTTGATGACCCAGGCCCGCACCTCGTCCGGCGTGCATTGCCCGCCATGCAGGCGTTTGTGGAACGGGTGGCGGTCGTGATAGCGTTCGGCGCCGATGCGCTTCAGGCGTTCGTGGAACTCGGCGCGGGTCTGTGCGCGGTGGTCGGCAAGCTTCATGGCGCGATCTCCATGCCGTCATGGCCGATCTGCCAGCCCGCCGCCTGCGCCTCTGCGCGCTCGGGGCTGGCGGGATCGACCAGCGGGTTCGAATTGTTCAGATGCACATAGATGCGGGCGCCCAGAGGCACCGCGCGCAGCCCGTCCAGGCTGCCGCCGGGACCCGAGACCGGCACATGGCCCATGCGCCGCCCGGTCTTGGCGCCCAGCCCGGCGCGAACCATCTCGTCATCGGTCCAGAGCGTGCCGTCGAACAGCAGCGCATCCGCGCCCGAGATGCGGTTGCAAAGCCAGTCCGGGACCGAGGCGCAGCCGGGAATGTAGAACACCCGCCGACCGTTGGCGGCCAACTCGACCCCCACGGTCTGCTCGCCCATCAGCCCGGTCTCGACCCGCTCGCCTTCCAGATACAGCGGCACCTTGCCGGGCACCGCGAACAGCGTGGCGGTGAGGCCGGGGGCAAGGTCGAAGGCGGCGTCCAGCGCCACCTCGCGCCGGGCGACCAAGCGCGGGTCCAGCGCCGACAGCAGCGGATTGCCGGCCAGCACCGCATGGATGGCGGGCGTCGCGAACAGGTCGAAGCCCTGCCCCTCGCGCAGGGTCAACAGCCCCGCGACATGGTCGATGTCGCCATTCGTCACCAGCACCGACCGGATCGGAGAGCCGCGCAGCCCCTCGGGCCGCAGCGCCGGGGTGGCGGCCAGCTGCTGGCGCAGGTCGGGCGAGGCGTTGACCAGCGCCCAGTCCCGGCCATTCGCGGAAACGGCGATCCCGCTCTGGCTCATCGCGGGAATGCGTCCTGCGCGCGCGGCGTCACAGTTGCGGCAACCGCAGTTCCACTGCGGCACGCCGCCGCCTGCGCCGCTGCCGAGAATCACGATACGCATGGGAAAGGCTCCGGCAGGCCCGGCCCCCGGCAGGCGGGGACCGGTCCCGGATTGTCGCCGGCGGGTTAGAACAGGACCGGCTCGTCCTCGGCCGGGGCATACATGTTGATTTCCATGCCGCAGGCGATTTCCTTCGGCGCGGGTTTGGTCCAGGCCATATGGTCTCCTCCTCAAGGCCGCCGCATGGGTGCGGGCAGGTCGATGCTAGGCCGCTCGGGCCGGCAGTCAACGCGCCAAAGGTCGTAGATGGCGCGAGGGGCATCGCTGTGCTAGCCTGTCGGGCCGAGAGGAGAGCGGATGTTCCATCTGGTCCTTGCCGCCTGTCTGGCGGCCCAGCCCGCCACCTGCCAGCCCCGCCTGCTGCCCGCCGGCGACGCGCCCACGCGCGAGGAATGCGAGGCGCGCGCCGCGCCCATCGCCCGCGACTGGCTGGCCCGGCACCCCGAACTGACCGGCAGCGACGGCGCCCGCTGCGTCGAAACCGCCGCCCTGCCCGCCCTGACCGTGCAAGAGGTGGCGCCGGGCGTGCATGTGCATCAGGGGGCGATGGCGCAGATCTCGCCGCAAAACCGCGGGCGGATCGCGAATCTCTCCTTCGTCATCGGCGAGACGGTGGCGGTGATCGATGCCGGCGGCAGCCGGGCCGAGGGCGAGGCGCTTTACGCGGCGATCCGGCAGGTGACCGACAGGCCGGTCAGCCATGTGATCCTGACCCATATGCATCCCGACCACATCCTGGGCGCCGAGGTGTTTTCCGAGGCCGGCGCCACCGTCGTCGCCGATGCCCGCCTGCCCGAGGCGGTGGCGCGGCGCGCGGACAGCTGGATGGCCTCGGTCCCGCGCCAGATCGGCGCGGCGAATTTCGCCGGCACGCGCATCGCCAGCGTGGACCAGACCGTCGAGGCGACGCAGACGCTGTCGCTGGGCGACCGGCAGTTGCGGCTGACGCCGGTGCCCTCGGCCCATACCGGCAGCGACATGACCGTGCTGGACGAGGAAACCGCCACGCTGTTCGCCGGCGATCTGGTGTTCTTGGGACTGACGCCGTCACTCGACGGTTCGCTGGCGGGCTGGCTCGACTGGATCGGGCGGAAGCCCGATCCCGAGCCGGCGCTGATCGCGCCCGGCCACGGCCCGGTCGTGGAAAGCTGGGACGAGGCGGTGACGCCGCAGCGCCATTACCTGACCGCCCTGCGCGACGCCACGCGCGAGGCGATCGGCGCCGGCCTGCCGCTGTCGCGGGCGATCCCGGCCATCGTCGCGGCGATGCAGCCGGTCTCGGAAGGCTGGGCGGATTTCCGGGCCACCACCGCCCGCAACGCCGCGGCGGCCTATACGCAGCTGGAATGGGAATAGATTGCCTCGCCCGCGCCCCGGTGCCACAACTATGCCGAGCGCGGAAGGAGGAAGGTCATGGCACATCCCGTCTGGCACGGTTTCATCGCGGCGGCCCTGGGCGGGCTTCTCATCGCCGGCACCGGCGCGCTGGCGCAGGACGCGCCCCTGCCCGAGCGGCGGCTGTCGCTGCAGGCCGATACCGACCTGCCGGGCGGCGACCTGGGGCCGGTCTTCGACACCACGCTGCAAGCCTGCGTGCAGGCCTGCCTTGGCAATGACGACTGCCGCGCGCTGACCTACAACCAGCGGTCCCGCGCCTGCTTCCCCAAGGGCGAGGGCGCAGGGGCCGCGGCGCCCTTTGCCGGCGCGCTGTCGGGCCATGTCGTCGCCTCGACGGCCGAGGAGCGGCTGCGCGCCGAATCCCGCGCCGGTGCCGCGCCCTTCCTTGCCGCGCAGGACCTGGCCGCCGCGCAATCGCTGGCCCGCAGCTTCCCCGCCCTGCACCCGCCCTTGGGCGCGGATTACCCGCAGGGCAGCGCGCAGGACGCCGAGAACACGGGCGAGCTGGTGCTGGCCGCCCGCATCCTCGCCGCCGAGGCCGCGCGCTACGACCGGGCCGAGGACTGGACCAATCTGGCCCGGCTGACGCTCTATACCAGCGACCAGAGCGACCGCGATGCGTCGAACGCCATCGCGTCGATGGCGATCAACGGCTATCTGCGCGGGGCCGAGAACGCGGTGGCCGCCCGGGCGCTGTCCTGGCTTGCCATGGCGTGGGAGCGGCTGGACCGCGGCCGCGACGCGCTGGCGGCCTTGCGGCTGGCGGCGCGGCTGGCGCCCGGCGACAATGCCATCGCCCAGGCGCTGGAGGAATCGCAGGCCCGCAACGGGCTGCGGGTCACCGACACCCAGGTCGAATCCGAAGGCAAGCTGCCGCGGTTCTGCGCGGTGATGTCGCGCGACCTGTCCTCGGGCACCGATTACGCGCAATTCCTGCGCCTGCCCGGCCGCGACCTGACCGTCGAGGCCGATGGCGACCGGCTTTGCGTCGCCGGCCTGACCCATGGCCAGGAGGTGGAACTGACCCTGCGCGCCGGCCTGCCCGCCGCCGACGGCGAGGTGCTGGCCCGCGACGTGACGGTCAAGGGCTATGTCCGCGACCGCGCGCCCTCGGTCCGCTTTCCCGGCCGCGCCTATGTGCTGCCCGCCTCGGGCGACCAGCGTCTGTCCATGGTCACGGTCAATGCCGATACGATCAACCTGCGCCTCTTGCGAATTTCCGACCGCAACCTGATCCGCGCCATGGCCGAGGACATGTTCGCGACGCCGCTGGACAGCTGGCGCGCAGATTATTTCAGCGACCGCATGGCGCGCGAGATCTGGAAAGGCACGGCGCAGGTCGCCAAGCCGATGGGACAGGACAGCCTGAACCAGGAGCTGACCACCAGCCTCGCCCTTCCCGCCGAGGCCGGCCCGCTGGAGCCCGGCATCTATATCGCCGAGGCCGGGATCGAGAACGAGAACGTCCAGGACACCGGGCTGGCGACGCAATGGTTCGTGATCTCGGATTTCGGGATCTCCACTTTCTCGGGCGCCGACGGGCTGACCGTGGCGGTGCGCAGCCTGGCCGACACCTCGGCCAAGGCGGGGGCCGAGGTGGCGCTGGTCAGCCGCTCGAACGAGGTGCTGGCCAAGGCCGCGACCGATGCCGAGGGCATCGCGCATTTCGCGCCGGGCCTCGCCATGGGCAAGGACGGCGCCGCGCCGGCGCTGGTCACGGTGACCGACTGGCAGGGCGAGGGCGCCGAGCGCAGCCCCCGGGACATGGCCTTCCTGTCGCTCTCGGACCCGGAATTCGACCTTTCCGACCGCGGGGTCGAGGGCCAGCCGCCCGCCCCGCCCATCGACCTGTTCCTGACCACCGACCGGGGCGCCTATCGCGTCGGCGAGACGGTGAACGCGACGGTGCTGGCCCGCAATGCCGAGGCCCGGGCGCTGGAGAACCTGCCGCTGACCGCGGTGATCCTGCGTCCCGACGGGGTCGAGGCGACGCGCCTGCCCGCGCAGGATGCCGGCGCCGGCGGCAGCGTCGTCAACTGGCAGATCCCCGGCAACGCCCCGCGCGGCACCTGGCGGATGGAGCTGCGCACCGAGGCGGACGGCCCGGCGCTGGCCACGGCGCGCCTGCTGGTCGAGGATTTCCTGCCCGAGCGCATCGACTTCACCCCGCGCCTGCCCGAAGGCCCGGCCCGCGCCGGCGGCACGCTGGAACTGTCGCTTTCGGCGCATTGGCTGTTCGGCGCACCGGCCGCCAACCTGCCGGTCGAGGGGCAGCTGCGCCTGTCCCCGACCCGCAGCCTGACCGGCTTCGACGGCTATGTCTTCGGACGCGAGGATGACGACAGCGCGCCCGTGACGGACAGCCTGCCGCCGGGCACCACCGATGCGCAGGGCCATTACCAGACGCAGATCGAACTGCCGCCGGCCGGCCGGCTCGGCCCCCGCCCGGTCGCGGCCGAGGTGGTGCTGGACATCCGCGAAGGCGCCGGCCGCCCCGTCGAGCGCAGCGAAACGCGCGTGGTCATGCCCGAGGCGCCGGTCGCCGGCATCCGCCCGCTGTTCGAGGGCGACACCGTGTCCGAAGGCTCGGACGCGCGCTTTGCGCTGGTCGCAGTCGGCCCGGACCTGAAACCGGCGGCCGAGCCGCTGCGCTGGGTGCTGAACCGCATCGACACCGACTACCAATGGTATTCGCTGGGCGGGCAATGGAACTGGGAGGCGATCACCACCCGCACCCGCATCACCGAGGGCGTGGTCGAGCCGGGCCAGGCCCCGGCCGAGATCGCCGCCCCCGTCGAATGGGGCCAGTATGAGCTGGTGGCCGAGCCGGCCTCGGGTCAGGGCGGGCAAAGCTCGGTGCGGTTCTATGCCGGCTGGGGTGCGGTCGCCAATTCGGGGACCGAGACGCCCGACCGCTTGCAGGTGGTGCTGGACAAGCCCGCCTATCGCAGCGGCGATGTCGCCCGCGTCCGGGTCGAGGCCGCCAGCGAGGGGCTGGGCCTGGTCTCGGTGCTGTCGAACCGTCTGGTGTCCATGCAGACCGTTGCCCTGAAGGCGGGCGAGAACCAGATCGACCTGCCGGTGACCGACGACTGGGGCGCCGGGGTCTATGTCACCGTCAGCGCCATCCGCCCGCTGGGCGAGGCGCGGCCCGGCGACCGCCAGCCGGTGCGGGCGCTGGGTCTGGCCCATGCCGCCGTCGATCCCGGCGACCGCAGGCTTGCCGCCAGCATCGAGGCCCCGGCCGAGACCCGCCCGCGCGGCACGATCCCCGTCACGCTGAAGGTCGAGGGCGCGGCGGGCGAGACGGTGCACGCCACCGTCGCCGCCGTCGATCAGGGCATCCTGAACCTGACCCGCTTCCAGCCGCCGAACCCCTCGCAGCATTATTTCGGCCAGCGCCGGCTGGGCGTGGCGCTGCGCGATCTTTACGGGCGGCTGATCCTGCCGACCGGTGCCCCGGACGGCGCGCTGCGCGAGGGGGGCGACGCCAGCCTTGCCGGCAATGCCGAGGCGCCGCCGCCGACCGAAAAGCTGATGAGCTGGTTCTCGGGTCCGCTGACCGTGGGCGCGGACGGCACCGCCACCGTCGAGGTGCCGGTGGGCGATTTCAACGGCGAGGTGCGGATGATGGCCGTGGTCTGGTCCGCCAAGGGCCTGGGCCAGGCCGATGCCTCGGTGCTGGTGCGCGATCCGGTGGTGATGACCGTGACCGCGCCGGCCTTCCTGGCGCCGAACGACAGCGCCCGGCTGGGCCTGCGGCTGACCCATACCTCGGGCCCCGCCGGAGAGATGCGGCTGGCGCTGTCGCAGGTCGGCGGCGAGGGCGGGCTGACCTATTCGGTGGAGCCGCAGGTGCAGCTTGCCGAACAGGCCGAGGCGCAGCTGCAGATCCCCGTGACCGCGACCGAGGCGCTTGGCACCGCCAACCTGCGGCTGGTGCTGACCACGCCCGAGGGCGAGGATCTGACCAAGGACATCGCCATCCCCATCGCGCTGAACGAATCCGACATCCAGCGCCGCGACCGGCTGGTGGTCGAGCCGGGGCAAAGCGTCACCATCCCCGCCGGGCTGACCCAGGGCCTGCTGCCGGGCGCCGAGATCACCGCCGCCATCGGCCCCTATGCCCGGCTGGACGTAGCGGGCGCGCTGATGCGGCTGGCGCGCTATCCCTATGGCTGCACCGAACAGCTGACCTCGGGCGCCATGCCGCTGCTCTACCTGCCCGGCCTGGCCGCCGCCGAGGGGGTCCGGGGCGAGGATACGGCCGAGCAGGTGCAGAAGGCGATCACCCAGATCCTGACCCGGCAGGGCAGCAATGGCGGCTTCGGCCTGTGGTATGCCGATTCGGGCGATCTGTGGCTTGAGGCCTATGTCACCGACTTCCTGTCGCGGGCGCGGGCGGCGGGCCATCAGGTGCCCGAGACCGGCTTCCGCATGGCCATCGACAACCTGCGCAACCGCGCCAATTACGCCACCGAACCCGCCGCCGCCTCGGCCGAGGAGAACGCGGCGCTGGCCTATGCGCTGGCGGTGCTGGCGCGGGAACGGGCGGCGACGGTGGGCGATCTGCGCTATTACGCCGATACCGCCGCCGGGTCGTTCTCGACCCCGATGGCGGCTGCCAACCTGGGGGCGGCGCTGGCCTCTTACGGCGACCAGCAGCGGGCGGATCGCCTGTTCACGCAAGCGCGGAACCTGCTGAACCTGGGCGCGCCCGAGCCCTATGCCTTCCGCGCCGATTACGGCACCCGGCTGCGCGACGCCACGGCGCTTCTGGCACTGGCGGCCGAGGCAAGGACGCAGGCGGTCGACGCCACCGACCTGACCAGCCAGATCGCCGAGCGCATCGCCCGGGCCGAGGAGGACGGGCGCAGCCTGTCCACCCAGGAATCGGTCTGGACCGTGCTGGCGGCGCAGTCGCTGTTCGGCGCGACCCCGCCCGCGACGCTGAACGGCGTGGCGCTGACCCAGCCGGTCGCAAGCCTGCCGGCGGATGCGAGCATCGCCAATACCGGCGAAAGCGCGCTGGAAGTGACGCTGACCGCGACCGGCAAGCCCGCGGGCCCGGTCGCGGCCGGCGGCAAGGGCTATGCCATCGCGCGCCGCTATTACAGCATGCAGGGCGAGGCGCTGGACCCCGCCAGCCTGCCGCAAGGCACGCGCATGGTGGTCGAGCTGGAGATCTCGCCGCAGGCCGAGGGCGGCGGGCGGCTGGTCATCGCCGATCCGCTGCCGGCGGGGTGGGAGATCGACAACCCGAACCTCTTGCGCGCCGGCGACGTCTCGGCGCTGGACTGGCTGGAAGGCGAGACCTCGGCCGAGATGACCGAGTTCCGCGCCGACCGTTTCGCAGCGGCGCTGACCTGGACCTCGGCCGAGCGGTTCCGGCTGGCCTATATCGTCCGCGCCGTGACGCCGGGCGAATTCCGCCACCCGGCCGCCAGCGTCGAGGACATGTATCGTCCCGAATTCCGCGCCTGGTCGGACAGCGGCACCGTCACCGTCACGCCCTGAAAACCGCAGGCACCCCGGCCGCGAGACGGCCGGGGTGTTTCGCCGCAGGCGGGTCACGAAAGCATTGCTTGCCCGATCGCATCCCGCCGGGCCATAATCCCGCCATCGCGTAAGGAAGGGGAGGACGCCTTGCCCGAGACCCGCCCGGCAACGCCCAGCACAATCCGCCACGAGGATCGCGTGGTCCAGGCCTCGCAATCGCCCGGCGCCGTCAGCCGGCTGGCGGCAAGCTGGCGGCGCTCGATTCTCAAGCATGGGCTGGACCCGACCCGGCCGCCCGAGCCGCGCCGCCTGACCGAGCGCGAGCTGTCCGAGCGCGTCGAGCGCATGGACCGCTTCATCGCCGTCGCCCGGCCGCAGCTGGACCAGCTGTTCCAGCTGGTCTGCCCGACCGGCTGCAACCTGCTGCTGACCGACGCGCAGGGCATCGTGCTGGAGCACCGCGTCAGCCAGGGCGACGCCGCCACCTTTCGCGGCTGGGGGCTGTGGCGCGGCATGGATTGGTCCGAGGAAGTGCAGGGCACCAACGGCATCGGCACCTGCCTGGCCGAGGGACGGCAGGTCACGATCCACCGCGACGAGCATTTCTATGCCAGCAATACCGGGCTGTCCTGCATGGACGCGCCGATCTGGGGACCGGACGGCCGGCTGATCGCGGCGCTGGACGTCAGCTCGGCCCGCGCCGACCATACCGAACGGCTGAACGCGCTGATCGCGGCGCAGGTCGCGCATAGCGCCCGCGCCATCGAGGCAGCCTTCTTCCGCGTCTCCTTCCCCGGCGCGCGCATTGTCGCGCCGCCTGCCGAGGGGGTCGAGGACGGCACGCTGCTGATCGCTGTGGACAAGGACGATCTGGCCATCGGCGCCAACCGCGCCGCCCGCCGCGCCTTCGGCCTTGAGAAAGAGGGGCAATTGCGCCCGCGCCCGGCCTCGGACCTGCTGGGCCGGCAGGACGAGGCGACCGGGTTCGAGCGCGCCGAACGCGCCGCCGTGATTCGCGCGCTGGCCAGGGCCGAGGGCAATGTCTCGGCCGCCGCCCGGGCCCTGGGCGTGGGGCGGGCGACGCTCTATCGCCGCATGGCGCGGCTGGGCATCGACGAAAATCCCGGCAAACTGTCTCGCCCCTGAAACACATCCGCCCTGCGGCGCGAAGCCCCGCGTTGACCCGGAAGGCGTCCGGGCACAGGCTCTTGTGCAACCGGCTGGAGGAGCCGGGCTGACAGGAGGAAGATCATGCCGAACGACCAGACGCATCCCTTCCGGGGCGTGAACGCGCTGCCCTTCGAGGCGCGCTACGACAATTTCATCGGCGGCAAATGGGTGGCGCCCGTCTCGGGCCGGTATTTCACCAACACGACCCCGATCACCGGCGCCGAGATCGGCGAGATCGCGCGCTCCGAGGCCGGCGATATCGAGCTGGCGCTGGATGCCGCCCATGCCGCCAAGGACAAATGGGGCGCGACCAGCCCGGCCGAGCGCGCCAACATCATGCTGAAGATCGCCGACCGGATGGAGCAGAACCTGGAGCTGCTCGCCACCGCCGAGACCTGGGACAACGGCAAGCCGATCCGCGAGACCATGGCCGCCGACCTGCCGCTGGCCATCGACCATTTCCGCTATTTCGCCGGCGTGCTGCGGGCGCAGGAAGGCTCGATCAGCCAGATCGACGACGACACCGTCGCCTATCACTTCCACGAGCCGCTGGGCGTGGTGGGGCAGATCATCCCGTGGAACTTCCCGCTGCTGATGGCCTGCTGGAAGCTGGCCCCGGCGATTGCCGCCGGCAATTGCGTGGTGCTGAAACCGGCCGAGCAGACCCCCGCCGGCATCATGGTCTGGGCCAATCTGATCGGCGACCTGCTGCCGCCGGGCGTGCTGAACATCGTCAACGGCTTCGGGCTAGAGGCCGGCAAGCCGCTGGCGTCCAGCAACCGGATCGCCAAGATCGCCTTTACCGGCGAGACGACGACCGGGCGGCTGATCATGCAATACGCATCCGAGAACCTGATCCCGGTGACGCTGGAACTGGGCGGCAAGTCCCCGAACATCTTCTTTGCCGACGTGGCGCGCGAGGACGACGATTTCTTCGACAAGGCGCTGGAAGGCTTCACGATGTTCGCGCTGAACCAGGGCGAGGTCTGCACCTGCCCGTCGCGCGTGCTGATCCAGGAATCGATCTATGACAAGTTCATGGAGCGCGCGGTCCAGCGCGTGCAGGCGATCAAGCAGGGCGACCCGCGCGAAAGCGACACCATGATCGGCGCGCAGGCGTCGAGCGAGCAGAAGGAAAAGATCCTCAGCTATCTCGACATCGGCAAGAAGGAGGGCGCCGAGGTGCTGACCGGCGGCAAGGCGGCCGATCTGGGCGGCGAGCTGTCGGGCGGCTATTACATCGAGCCGACGATCTTCCGCGGCAACAACAAGATGCGGATCTTCCAGGAGGAAATCTTCGGCCCGGTGGTCTCGGTCACCACCTTCAAGGACCAGGCCGAGGCGCTGGAGATCGCCAATGACACGCTTTACGGGCTTGGCGCCGGTGTGTGGTCGCGCGATGCCAATACCTGCTACCGCATGGGCCGCGGCATCAAGGCCGGCCGGGTCTGGACCAATTGCTATCACGCCTATCCGGCCCACGCGGCCTTCGGCGGCTACAAGCAGTCCGGCATCGGCCGCGAGACGCACAAGATGATGCTGGACCACTATCAGCAGACCAAGAACATGCTGGTCAGCTATTCCCCGAAGAAGCTGGGCTTCTTCTAAGGGAATGGCCGGGCGCGCGTCACCCCGCGCCCGGCCCGTTCCTCCCCTCCCCCGATGACAACTGCAAGGAGTCCCCTCTCATGGCCAAGACCATGAAGGCCGCCGTCGTGCGCGCATTCGGCAAGCCGCTGACCATCGACGAGGTGCCGGTCCCCGAACCCGGCCCCGGCATGATCCAGGTCAGGATCCAGGCGTCCGGCGTCTGCCATACCGACCTGCACGCCGCCGAGGGCGACTGGCCGGTCAAGCCCAACCCGCCCTTCATTCCGGGGCACGAGGGCGTGGGCTTCGTCTCGGCCGTGGGCGCCGGGGTGAAGCATGTCAAGGAAGGCGACCGGGTCGGCGTGCCCTGGCTCTATACCGCCTGCGGCCATTGCCGGCATTGCCTGGGCGGCTGGGAAACGCTGTGCGAAAGCCAGCTCAACACCGGCTATTCCGTGAACGGCGGCTTTGCCGAATATGTGGTGGCCGATCCGAACTATGTCGGCCACCTGCCGAAGAACGTCGATTTCCTGGACATCGCCCCGGTGCTCTGCGCGGGCGTCACGGTCTACAAGGGGCTGAAGGTCACCGACACCAAGCCCGGCGACTGGGTGGTGATCTCGGGCATCGGCGGGCTGGGGCACATGGCGGTGCAATATGCCAAGGCCATGGGGCTGAACGTCGCCGCCGTCGATATCGACGACGACAAGCTGGCGCTGGCCCGCAAGCTGGGCGCCAACGTAACGGTAAACGCCGCGACCGAGCCGGACCCGGCGGCGGCGATCAAGCGCCAGACCGATGGCGGCGCGCAGGGCGTGCTGGTCACAGCGGTCGGCCGCAAGGCCTTCGAGCAGGCCATCGGCATGGTCGCGCGCGGCGGCACGGTGGCGCTGAACGGCCTGCCCCCGGGCGACTTCCCGCTGGACATCTTCGGCATGGTGCTGAACGGCATCACCGTGCGCGGCTCGATCGTCGGCACGCGGCTGGACCTGCAGGAATCGCTGGATTTCGCCGGCGAGGGCAAGGTCAGGGCGACCGTGCACAAGGCGAAGCTCGAGGACATCAACGACATCTTCGGCAAGATGCATCAGGGCCAGATCGAGGGCCGCATGGTGCTGGACATGGCGGGCTGAGCATGGAACCCGTCGCCAATCCCGATGGGCCGGACCAGGTCGAGGCCACCCCGGCGGCGCTGGCGCTGCTGGCCGAGATCGTCGCCGATCACGGGCCGGTGCTGTTCCACCAGTCCGGGGGCTGCTGCGACGGGTCCTCGCCCATGTGCTACCCGCAGGGCGAATTCCGCATCGGCGCGCATGACGTGAAGCTGGGCGAGATCGGCGGCATGCCCTTCTATATCTCGGCCAGCCAATACGAAGCCTGGAAGCATACCCGCCTGGTCATCGACGTGGTGCCCGGCCGCGGTGGCATGTTCAGCCTGGACAACGGGCGCGAGCGGCGCTTCCTGGTGCGGTCCGAGATCTGCCGGCTCTGACCGCGGCGCGGGCGCACGACCTCCCCCAAGTCGTCCGTGCGCCCGCCCTTTCCTCAGGCGCGGATCTGCCGCGCCTCGTTCAGCAGCATGATCGGAATGCCGTCGCGGATCGGAAAGGCCAGCCCCGCGGCCTCCGAGACGAGCTCCTGCGCCCGGGCGTCGTAGCGCAGCGTCGCATGGGTCACCGGGCAGACCAGCGCCTCGAGCATGTGGCGGTCATAGCCGCGTTCGGTCGCATCGGTCACTGGATCGTCTCCTCGTTGTCGCCGCCGTGCAGAGCGTATTCCAGAAGCCCCTCCAGCAGGATGCGGCGCTTGAACAGCGTCGGTGCCTCCAGCAGCGCCTGCTTTTCTTCGGGGGCGAAGGGCAGCAGCATGGACAGGGAATTGACCAGCGTCTCCTCCTCGGAAGCCTCGGCGGCGTCCCAGTCGGTGGACAGGCCGCGCTGCTCCATATAGCGGCCCAGCCGCGCCATGAAGCCCTTGCGCTCGAACCGCGGGTCTTCCTCGGGCTGGACGGCCAGGTCCGTTTCATAGCCAGACCAGTCCACCTGGCCGCGCAGATAGGGGGTGAAGCCGGGCCGCACCTCGTTCAGCCGGAAGCGCGAGCGCGCCTTGAGCGAGATCATCAGCCGCCCGTCGTCCAGTTCGGAAAAGGCGACGATCCGGCCCGCGCAGCCGACCTGGGCCAGCGCGTCCAGCCCGCCCTCGGCCGGCTGGATCATGCCGATCAGCCGCGAGGGCGTCTTCAGCACGTCCTCGACCATCTGCAGATAGCGCGGCTCGAAGATCTGCAGCGGCAGGCGGGTGCGGGGCATCAGCACCGCGCCCGGCAGCGGGAACAGCGGGACGGTCTCGGGCAGGTCGATGCCGCGCGACATGTCAGGCGAAGATCAGCGAGGACAGCCGGCGGCGCCCCTTCTGCGCCAGCGGATCGGTGGGCTTCATCGCGTCGAAGATGGTCAGAAGCTGCGCCTTGGCGGCGCCCTCGTTCCAGTCGCGGTCGCGGCGGAAGGCTTCCAGAAGCTGGTCGATGGCCTCCTCGACCTCGCCCGCGGCATGCAGCGCGGTGGCATAGTCGAAACGCGCCTGCTGGTCGGCCGGGTCGGCCTCGACCTTCTGGCGCAGCTCGTCCAGCGGCCCGGCCTCGGCGGCCTGCCGCGCCAGCTGCAGCTGGGCGCGTGCCGCCTCGACCGGCGCGGCATTGGCGATGGCAGCGGGCACCTGCGCCAAAGCCTCCTGGGCGCGGTCGGCATGGCCGGCGGCCAGATGGGCGCGGACCAGACCGCCCCAGGCGGCGGCGTTCTCGGGCTCCTCCTCCAGGATCGCGGCAAAGGTCTCGGCCGCATCCTCGGGCGCGCCCTCGGCGATCATCGCCTCGGCCGCCTCCAGCGCCTCGGCCAGGCCGCCGTCATCGCCGGCCATGGCCGCCAGCTTCTCGACGAACTGCTTGATCTGGCTTTGCGGGATCGCGCCCTGGAAGGCGTCGACCGGCTGGCCCTGGAAGAAGGCATAGACGGTCGGGATCGACTGCACCCGCAACTGGCCGGCGATCATCTGGTTCTCGTCTACATTGACCTTGGCCATGCGGACGCGGCCCTTGTGGCGGGCGACCTCGGCCTCCAGCTGCGGGCCCAGCGTCTTGCAGGGGCCGCACCAGGGCGCCCAGAAATCGACGATGACCGGCACCGTCATCGAGGCATCGACCACATCGGCCATGAAGGTCGCCTCGGTCACGTCCTTGATGATATCGGCGGGGGCGGCATCTTTGGGGGCGGAGCCAAGCTCGAGCATCGGAATTCCTCATGCGAAAGGGTTGCCCCCTAGATGGCGCAGCGGCCGGCGCGATGCAAGTTTCGCCTGGCGGCGCGGCCTTCGGGCGGGGTCAGAGATCGAAGCTGGCCAGCACCGGCACATGGTCGCTGGGCTGCTGCCAGCCGCGCAGCGGCCGCAGGATGCGGCTGCCGTGGCCCGCATTGGCGATGTCCGGCGTGGCCCAGATATGGTCCAGGCGCCGGCCCTTGTCGGCGGCGTCCCAGTCGCGGGCGCGATAGCTCCACCAGCTGTAAAGCAGGCCCTGCGGAATGTCCTGGCGGGTGATGTCCACCCATTTCCCGGCATCCTGCGCGGCGCCCAGATGCTCGACCTCGACCGGCGTGTGGCTGACGATCTTCAGCAATTGCTTGTGCGACCAGACGTCGTCCTCGCGCGGGGCGATGTTCAGGTCGCCCACCATGATCGAGCGCGCCGGCCTGTCGGCGTGGAAGGCGTCGCGCATCTCGGTCAGGAAATCCAGCTTCTGGCCGAACTTCACATTCTGCTCGCGGTCGGGAATGTCGCCGCCCGCCGGCACGTAGAAGTTGTGGATAGTGACCCCGTTCTCCAGCCGGGCGGCGACATGGCGGGCATGGCGAAGCCCGGCATAGTCGCGGTCGCCCGCATCCTCGATCGGCAGCTTCGACAGGATGGCGACGCCGTTATAGCCCTTCTGCCCGCGCGCCACGAAATGCCGGTAGCCCAGCGCCCGGAACGCCTCCAGCGGGATCTTCTCGACCGGGCTCTTGGTCTCCTGCAGGCACAGGATGTCCGGCGCTTCCTCGGTCAGGAAGCGGGCGACCAGCGCCTCGCGCAGACGGACCGAATTGATGTTCCAGGTGGCGATGGTGAACATGGCAGCTCCTTTTCGGGGACGGACCCTAAGGGGCCATGGCCGGCTTGTCCATCACGGCTGCGGCCGGGGGCTGTCTGCCCCCGGACCCCCGAGGATACTTGCACAAGAAAGAAGGACACCCCCGCATCGGGGGGCCGAGCCTTCGGGCTTCTTTCTTGCTCAAATATCCTCGGGGGGTGCGGGGGGCGAAGCGCCCCCGCAGGGCCGCGCCGACGGAAAACCCGGCCGCCGGACGGGCCGGGGCCGGGTCATCATGTGGCCGCATCCTCCGACCACCGGGCTTCGCAGGCAGAACCCGCCAGCCATGCGCGGGTTCCGCCGATGAACATAGATCAAGCGACCAGGCGATAGCCGCCGGATTCGGTGACCAGCAACCGCGCGTTCGAGGGGTCGGGCTCGATCTTCTGGCGCAGGCGATAGATATGGGTCTCCAGCGTATGCGTGGTCACGCCGGCATTGTAGCCCCAGACCTCGTGCAGAAGCACGTCGCGCGGCACCACCCCGTCCTGGGCGCGATACAGGAATTTCAGGATGTTGGTTTCCTTTTCCGTCAGCCGGATCTTGCGGTCCTTCTGGTCGATCAGCATCTTCATCGCCGGCTTGAACGTATAGGGGCCAAGCTGGAAGATCGCGTCCTCGGACTGCTCATGCGTGCGCAGCTGGGCGCGCAGCCGGGCCAGCAGCACCGGGAACTTGAACGGCTTGGTGATGTAGTCGTTCGCGCCCGAATCCAGCCCCAGGATGGTATCGGCATCGGTATCGTGGCCGGTCAGCATGACGATGGGGCACTTGACGCCCTGCTTGCGCAGCCGCTTGCACAGCTCGCGCCCGTCTGTGTCGGGCAGGCCCACGTCCAGCACCACCAGGTCGAAGATGGCGCCCTTGCTCTTTTCCACCGCCTCGTGGCCCGTGCCGGCCTCGAACACCTCGAAATCCTCGGTGGCGACCAATTGCTCGGCCAGGGCCTCGCGCAGGTCTTCCTCGTCGTCGACCAGCAGGATCTTTTTCAGTCCGGCCATTCTTGCCTCCTTTGGCGTTATGGCGGAAAACTGTGGCGCGGCGCGGCAGGCGTCCAGCGGTTTGCAGCAATTCTCACATGGAGTTGTCGGAAATCCGCCCTATGTTTCAGATTGTTTCAACCATGCTGGCCCGATGACCCTGATCCCGACCCTGACCGAGACCCTGTCGCGCGCCCGCGCCGATCTGCGCATCGGCCTGCCCGTGGTGATCGGCGGCCAGCTGGTCGCGGCGGTCGAGACGCTGCGGGCCGACCGGCTGAAGACGATGCGCGCCCTCGGCCCCGCCGTGCTGGCGATCACCGAGCCGCGGGCCGAGACGCTGAAGGTCCGGGTCTATGACCGCGACCTGGCGCGGGTCGCGGTGCCGGACGATGCCGATCTGGCCTGGCTGCGCGCCGTGGCCGATCCGGCCGGCGACCTGATGACGCCGATGAAGGGGCCATTCCGCAGCCCGCGCGGCGGCGATGTCGATCCGCATCGCGCCGGCATCGCCCTGGCGAAATCGGCGCAGCTGCTGCCCGCGGTGCTGGTGGTGCCCCTGGCCGATCCGCCCGAGGGGCTGACGCGGCTTTCCCCCGGCCCGGCGCTGGCGCAGATGGCGACCGAGGCCGCGATGGCCCCCGTCGCCGCCGCGCGCCTGCCGCTGCTGGCCGCCGAGAACGCCAAGCTGCACATCTTCCGCCCCGACACCGGCGAGGCCGAGCATTACGCGGTCGAGATCGGCGCCCCCTCGCGCGCGGCGCCGGTGCTGGCGCGGCTGCATTCGGCCTGCTTCACCGGCGACGTGCTGGGCAGCCTGAAATGCGATTGCGGCCCGCAGCTGCATGCCGCGCTGGCCGCCATGGGCCAGGCGGGCGAGGGCGTGCTGCTTTACCTGAACCAGGAGGGGCGCGGTATCGGCCTGGCCAACAAGATGCGCGCCTATGCGCTGCAGAACCAGGGCTTCGACACGGTCGAGGCCAACCACCGCCTAGGCTTCGAGGACGACGAGCGCGATTTCCGCATCGGCGCCGGCATCCTGAAGAAGATGGGCTTCGGTTCGGTGCGGCTGATGACCAACAATCCCAGGAAGGTGGCGATGCTGGAGGGCCACGGCATCCGCGTGGCCGAGCGCGTGCCGCTGATCACCCCCCGCAACCGCCACAATACCGGCTATCTGGACGTGAAGGCCGCGAAATCGGGGCACCTGCTGTGATCCGGCTGACGCCGCTGGGGCTGTGGGCGCGCGGCCGGCTACTGCCCTGTTCGGTCGGCCGCGGCGGGCTGACGCGCGCCAAGCGCGAAGGCGACGGCGCGACCCCCGTCGGCCGGCACCGCATCGTCGGGCTGCTCTATCGTCCCGACCGGGTGGCGCGGCCCTCGGGCTGGGCGCGGCCGATCCTGCCCGGCGACCTGTGGTGCGATGCCTCGGGCGATCCGGCCTATAACCAGCCGGTGCGCGCGCCCTTCGCCCCCAGCCACGAGGCGATGCGGCGGGCCGATCCGCTTTACGACATCGTGCTGGTCACCGACTGGAACTTTCCGCAGGCGCGGCCCGGCGCCGGCTCGGCGATCTTCCTGCATCAATGGCGCCGGCCGGGCTTTCCCACCGCCGGCTGCATCGCCATGGCCCGGCGGGAACTGACCTGGCTCGCCTCGGTGGTGCGGCCGGGCGAGTTGCTGGAGGTGCCGGACCTGCCGCGCTGGCCGGCCCGCCGCCGCATGGCAAGGATCGGCAAGGACTAGGCCGCTAGGGGCGAATGAAGTCCCAGTTCACCCGGATCGAGCGCGGTTCGCAATAAAGCCGCAGGCTCTCGGTCTCGCCCCGGTCGCTCTGGAAGGCGTCGACGCTGTCGTAGACATGCAGCTGCGCCATGCGGACATGGCCGCCGTCCACCCCGGTCACGAAGAAGGCATAGACGTGCTGGCCATGCGCCAGGCCGAAGCCCTGGGTATTTTCGGCATCCTGGCTGGGCTGGTAATATTTGGTCGAGAAATAATAGCCCGTGTCCTCGAAATAGAGTTCGGGTGCGCCGAGGGCCTCGGCGAAATTGTAGCTGTAGCGGTTCGACTGCCCCTCGGCGTCCGGCCGTTCGGCGCAGAACTCGACCCGCTGGTCGGCGGTCAGGATGTCGCAGGTCAGCACCGGCATCATGCCCGGCCCGCAATTCGCCACCGCCTGCCCGGCCAGGCAGGCCAGGCCCAATCCGGCAAGAAACTGCCTTTTTCCCGTCATCGCTTAGCCCGGCCCGAAATTTTCATGATCGATCCTGATCGAGGGAGGATAGCAGACCCGGCGCTGGATCGGCTTGTCCTGCTTGTAATCGTTGAAATCCTGTTCCGAGCCATAGACCTGCAATACCGCCGGGTTGGGCGAGCTCAGCTCTTGCCCCTCGCCGTCCAGGTTCATCAACGCGCCGTCCACGAAGACCGCATAGACCGTGCCGCCGTTCGACAGCGCGGTGGCATAGGCCGGGCCATGGATGCCCTGCACATGGTCCTTGACGCCGCCGATGCCGCTGTCGGCCCGGAAGCTCAGCTCGCGGCCCTTGGGCGAGATATAGGCGTAGTCCAGCGCGCCGCCGGGCAGCCCGCAGATCTCGACCCGCGCCTTGCGCTCGGGGAATTCGCAGGCAAAGAGCAACTCGCCCGGCGGCGCGCAATCGGCCAGCGTCGGGCCGGCGGCCAGCGCCAGGATCAGGGCGGCGATGCCCCGGCTTGCGGCGCGGCCCCTCACAGCGGGCCCGTCTGCCACAGCCGGACCTTCAGCCCGCCATGCGCGACATAGGGCCCCGGCTCGCGGAAGGGCAGGCCGGTGGCGCGGGCCAGCGGCGCCTCGCTGGTCACCAGCCCGACGCGCCAGCCCCGGAACCGCTCGCGCAGCACCTCGCCCAACGCCGCGTGCAGGCCGAAGAGCGGCCCCTTGTTGCCGATGCGGGCGCCATAGGGCGGGTTGATGATGACCAGGCCGGGCGGGCCTTCGGGCCGTTGCAGGTCGGCAAAGGCGCAGGTTTCGAACCGGGTCAGGGCCGCGACGCCGGCGCGTTCGGCATTCTCGCGGCTCATGCGGATGGCGCCCGGGTCGCGGTCGCTGCCGTGACAGCGGGGCTGCGCGGGGGCAGAGGGGACAGCGGCGGCGCGCATCGCCTGCCATGCCTGCGGGTCGAAGCCGGGCAGCCGCTCGAAGGCGAAATGCCGCATCCGGCCGGGACGCAGGCCCGCCGCGATCTCGGCCGCCTCGATGACGAAGGTGCCCGAGCCGCACATCGGGTCCAGCACCGGCTCGTGCCCGTCGAAGCCGCATTGGCGCAGGAACATCGCCGCCATGGTCTCGCGCATCGGCGCCTTGCCCACCGCCTGCTTGTGGCCGCGCCGGTGCAGCGATTCGCCCGATGTGTCCAGGCTGAGGGTGCAAAGGTCGTCCTCGATGCGGATCTTCAGCGTGACCGGCGCATCCTCGGCAACGGGAACGCCGAGGCTGTCGCGGAGGGCGGCCTCGACGCGCTGGGTGATGGCGCCGGCGTGATAGATGCGGGACTTGCGGCTGCTGGCCTCGATGCGGATGGGCACGTCCGGGCGCAGCCAGTCCGCCCAGGGAAAACGGCGGGCGCGCTTGTCGAGCTGCGCCGGATGCATGGCGCGAAAGGCGCCGATGCGCGCGAGGACGCGGGTCGCGCCGCGGATGTCCAGGTTCGCCCGCCAGACATCTGGCCAGCCGCCGATGAAGCTGACGCCGCCGGGCTGGACCTGCGCGTCCCAGCCAAGCGCGCGGGCTTCCTCAGCCAGCGGTTCCTCCAGCCCGGGGGTGGCGACCAGGAAGATCTCCATCCGCGCCGGATCGGCGGCCAGCGGCGCCGGCTCGGGTTGCGGTCCGGGCGGGGGCTTGGGCGCGGCATGGCGGGACAGGGTCTTGGCGGATCGGGTCTTGGGGGCGCGGGGCTTCATCGGGTTCCGGCAGGCGAAAGGGCCCCGCATCATGCGCCGCTGCGTCAGGGAAGGCAATCCGCGCCGATTGTCGCCTTATTGGCGTCAGTTTTTCCCGATTGGCGCCATTTCCTGCCATTCCGCCCGCGCCTATCTGGGGCATAACGGGAATGAAGGAGACCGACATGGCCACGAGCGATGCCCCGATCCAGATCGGCCGGGTGGCGCTGATCGTCAACGACCTCGACAGGGTCGCGGATTTCTACCAGTCCGCCATCGGGCTGGAACGGCTTTCGGGCGGCGGCGAGGAGCTGGTGCTGGGCGCCGGCAGCCTGCCGCTGCTGGAGCTGCATCGCGACAAGGCCGCCCGGCCGCGCCCGCAAGAGGCGGGGCTGTTCCACACCGCCTTCCTGCTGCCCGACCGTCGGGCGCTGGGGCGTTGGCTGCGCCATGCCGCCGACCGGGGGATCGGCCTTGACGGCGCCTCGGACCATCTGGTCAGCGAGGCGGTCTATCTGCGCGACCCCGAGGGCAACGGCATCGAGATCTATGCCGACCGGCCGCGCTCGGCCTGGCAGCATGACGGCGCCGAGGTGCGGATGGACACCGGCGCGCTGGACCTGCGCGCCCTGCTGGCGGCGGCGGACGGGCCCTGGCGCGGCGCGCCCGGGGGCAGCGTGGTCGGGCATGTGCACCTGCAGGTCGGCGATCTGGCCGCGGCCGAGGATTTCTGGATGAACCGTCTGGGCATGGCGCGCATGGCGCATCGCTTCGGCGCCAGCTTCTTCGCCACCGGCGGGTATCATCACCATGTGGCGGGCAATGTCTGGAACAGCCGCGGCGCGGGCTTGCGCAGCCCGGATGCGGCCGGGCTGGCGGAGGTGGTGCTGGCCGCCGATCCCGACCGGCTGCAGGCGCTGGGGGCGACCGAGTTCCGCGATCCCTGGGGCACCCGGATCCGCGTCGAGCCCAGGCGGTGACGCAGGCCGGGGGCTCTGCCCCCGCGCCTTCCCGGCCCCTCGACGGGGCCGGGAAGGCGCTCCCCCGGGATATTTGTCCAAGAAAGATCTCAGGCCGGGCGCCAAAGCCCGCTGCGGCGCGTGAAACGCAGATGTTCGGGCGGGCGGAAGCCGGGTTCGGTCATGGGTGCGACATGGCGTTCGACCAGCAGGTCCGGGCCGGCGAAGTCCAGCACGGCGAATTCGTTCTGCCGGTCGCCGGGGCGGTCGCAAAGCGCGGTGCCGGCCTGGACCTGCAGGATCGCCCGCCCCTCGTCGCCGAGGAAGGCGCCGATCGACCACAGATGCAGATGGCCGGACAGGACCAGTTGCACGCCCTCGGCCTCGAAGCGGGCCAGGGCGGCGGGGGCGCCCTGCATCAGCGCCTTGTCCACCTGCGGGCGCTGCTGCATCGGGTGGTGCAGCGCGACGATGTTGATGCAGTCGGGGTCCAGCCCGGCGATCACCCGCGCCACCTGCGCCGGCGTGATGATCCCGCGCTGCCAGGCCATCGGATCGACGCTGTTCACGCCCTGCACCCGCAGGTGGCCGACATGGCCGACCGGCTCGAGATTCTCGGCGATGGCGCGGCGCCAGCGGCGATAGGGGCGCATCATCCGGTCCGCCAGCCGATAAAGCGGGATGTCGTGATTGCCGGGCACCGCCAGCAGCGGCGATTCGATCCGCCGCAGGAAGGCGGCGGCCTGGGCGAACTGCGCCGAGCGACCGCGATGGGTCAAGTCGCCCGTCACCACCACCAGATCGGCGCGGGCGGCGTTGATCCGCTCGATCAGCGGCTCGACCAGCGGCTTGCGCTCCAGCCCGAAATGCAGGTCCGAGAGATGCAGGATGCGGGTCATCCGGCATCCCGCCCGCCGCTTCCGGCCGGGACCAGCACCTTCAGCGCGCCGTGCCGCACGCGGACGCGAAAGGGTGAATCCATCCAGGTCTTCTCGCCGTCATGGGCGACGTATTCATGGCGCGGCACGGTCTCGAGCTCGAATTCATCGGCGCAGATCAGGTCGAAATCGGCATAGCGCGCCGTCTTGCCGATGGCCAGCCGCAGGGCCGAGCGCACCAGCGGCCCCGGCCGCCTGGCCCGCGCCACCAGAAGCGCCAGCTGGCCCCGGCGCACGCAATCGGCCCCCTCCAGCCCGAAACTGTCCAGCTGGTAGGCGCTTTTCGCCACGAAGGCCAGCGCGGTGGTGAAATGCCGCTCTTCGCCATTCGCGCGCACCGTCAGGTGCAGCGGCCGGCGCAGGGTCCACAGCGCCACCACCGCCGACCAATAGGCCGCAAGCCGCGAGCGGCCCCAGCGGCGATAGATGCTTTCGCGGCGCCGCAGGATCTCGGGATAGGCCCCGAAGCTGGCGTTGTTCAGGAAGATCATGCCGTTCATTTCGCCGACATGGACCCGGCGGATGCGGGGGGCGTCGAAGATCGCCAGAGCCGCCTCGACCGTCTCGCCCGAGCCGAGGTCGCGGGCGAAATAGTTGAAGGTGCCGCCGGGGATCACCGCCATCGCCGCCCGCGTGCCCGCGACCGCTCCGGCCACGGCGGCCTGGGTGCCGTCGCCCCCCGCCGCGACGATCAGGTCGAAGCCCTCGGCCACCGCGGCCCGGGCCATGGCGGGCAGGTCGGCGCCCTTGCCGGTGCCGCGGACCTCGAACGCGGCCACCCGCCCGTGCAGCGCGCCGCGCAACTTGCCGGCGATGTCCTCGCCCGCCTCGCGGCCCGAGCCCATGTTCACGATGGCACAGACCCGTGCATTGCCCAGTTCGAATCCGGGGCCTTCCGCAGGGTCGCATTGGCTGGTCATCTGGTCGTCTTTCCCCGTTGCCACGCCCCGCAACCCCCTTGCCCGGCGCCGGGTTCCGGCCCTGCCCCAGGGTAAATCTGCGACATTTCGCCTGCCGGGAATAATCCTGATCTTTTTACTTGCCTTTCCGGAGGTGCTTTGACAGATTGCGCCCGGGAAGCTGAGGGGCGGGACATCCACCCGACCGGCCCGGCCCCTTGGGGGTTGCGGCGGTTCGCCACCCGAGACGTCAGTCACCAACCCTGCGCAGGAGAGTTCTGCCCCGGATATCTGATCGCAGCATCGTCCATGTCTGCGCAGCCCACGCCATTTTCCCCGCAGCGGGCGGCACCCGGGCCCGGGGCGAAATTCCTTTGAAAAGAGATGCATCATGAACATCCGCCTGTCCGAGGCGCCTGAGAAAGCGGCGTCGCCTGTGCCTGATCCAGTCCTTTTCGGTTTCGACGGCCCTTCGGGGCGCATCCTTGGCCGGGGCGCGGCGCGGCGGGTCGCCCCCGGCAATGCGGCGACGCTGGAGGCGCGGGTCGCGGCGGCCCTTGCCGCAGCCGCGCCGGGCGAGATGATCGGCGGCGCCCTGCCTTTCGACCGCGAGGCGGCGGACTGTCTGTGGCAATGCCGGCGCGGCGAGGCACCCGCGCCGACGGGCATCGCGCCGCAGGGCCTGCCGCTGCCGGACTGGCACTTGGCCGCCGAGCCTGCGGCAGGGGACTATGCCGGCGCCGTGGCCCGCGCGCTTGGCATCATGGCCGAAGAGGCCGGCAGCCGCCACGCGCTGGAAAAGATCGTGCTGGCCCGCACGCTGCTGGTCGAATCCGCCGTCCCGATCCCAGTCGAGGCGCTGATGGCCCGGCTGCGCGCCGACCGCAGCGTCACGGCCTTCCGCGTGGCGCTGCCCGCCGGGCCCGACCATCCGCAGGGCCGGACGCTTTGCGGCGCCACGCCCGAGTTGCTGGTCGAGAAGCGGGGCCGCAGCATCGCCTCGCATCCGCTGGCAGGTTCGGCGCGCCGGCTGGCCGATCCGGTCGCCGACCGCGCTGCCGCCGAGGCGCTGGCCGGCTCGGGCAAGGATCACCGCGAACATGCGCTGGTGGTGGAATCCATCCTCGACACGCTGGCGCCCTGGTGCCGCGAGCTGGGCTGCCCCGAGGGCACGCGCGTCATCTCGACCCGCAGCATGTGGCACCTGGGCACCCGGATCGAGGGGCGGCTGAAGGACGAGGGCACGCCCTCGGTCGTGCTGGCCTCGGCACTGCATCCGACGCCGGCGGTCTGCGGCGTGCCGATGGCGCGGGCAGCGGGCTTCATCAAGGCCCTTGAACCCGTGGCGCGGGATTTCTATGCCGGCGCGGTCGGCTGGTGCGAGGCGGGCGGCGACGGCGCCTGGTATGTCGCCATCCGCTGCGCCGAGATCAGCGGCCGGCAGGCGCGGCTTTATGCCGGGGCGGGGATCGTTCCCGGCTCGGACCCGATGGCCGAGGCCGCCGAAACCGGCGCGAAATTCGGCGCCTTCCTGGCCGCCTTGGGCCTGCCGCAGGATGCGGGCCTGGCCGGGGTGGCGCGCAAGGACGGAGAGAACTGATGGCCCTGCCCGGCATCGCCCCCTATGCCCCCCCGACCGAGGCCGAGCTGCCCAAGGCCCGCGGGCCCTGGCAGCCCGACCGCGACCGGCTGGCGCTGCTGGTCCATGACATGCAGCGCTATTTCTGCCGCCCCTATCCCGAGGGCGCGCCGCTGGCGCCGGTGGTCGGCAATATCGCGCGGCTGATCCATGCGGCGCGGGCGACGGGCGTGCCGGTGTTCTACACCGCGCAGAAGGGCGACCAGTTCCGCCCGGATCGCGGCCTGCAGGCCGACCTGTGGGGGCCGGGCATGAGCGCCGTCCCCGAGCACGAGGAGATCCTGCCCGAACTGGCCCCGGCCGCGGGCGACATCGTGCTGGTCAAGCATCGCTACAGTGCCTTCCAGCGTTCCAACCTGGAGCATCTGATGCGGGCGCGCGGCCGCGACCAGCTGATGATCTGCGGCGTCTATGCCCATATCGGCTGCCTCGCCACCGCCGTCGAGGCGTTCCAGCGCGACATCGAGGTCTTTGCCGTGGCCGATGCCCAGGCCGATTTCTCGCGCGAGAAACAGGACATGGCCATGGGCTGGATCGCCGCCACCTGCGGCGTGGCCCTGTCCACCCGGCAGGCGCTGGCCGCACTGGAAGCGCAAGAGGTGAAGTCATGCGCCTGACCGGATTTCAGGGCCGGACCGCCATCGTCACCGGCGCGGCCGGCGGCATCGGCCGGGCCGTGGTCGCCGCGCTGCTGGACGCCGGCGCGACGGTCGTCGCCAGCGATACCGAATCGGCGCTGGCCGCGAACCCGGTCGCGGGGGCCGAGAACCGGGCGCTGGACGTGCGCGACGGCGATGCCGTCGAGACGCTGGTGGCCGAGGTCGAGGCCGCGCATGGCCCGCTGGGGCTGGGCGTCCATGCGGCCGGCGTGCTGGGCATCGGGCCGCTGCTGGATATCGCGCCCGAGGAATGGGAGCGGGTGATGGGCGTCAATGCCCGAGGCACCTTCAACGTCACCCGCGCCTTCGGCCGCGCCATGGTGCGCAACGGCGGCGGCGCCATTGTCGCGGTCAGCTCGAACGCGGCGGGGATTCCGCGCCTGAACATGGGCGCCTATGCCGCCTCGAAGGCGGCGGCGACCATGCTGGTCCGCTGCCTGGGGCTGGAACTGGCGGCGCAGGGCGTGCGCTGCAACATCGTCGCGCCGGGCTCGACCCTGACGCCGATGCAGACCGGCATGTGGACCGAGGACGGCGGCGCCGGCGAGCGCGCGGTGATCGAGGGCAGCCTGGAAGCCTATCGCACCGGCATCCCGCTGAAGAAGCTGGCGACGCCCGAGGACATCGCCGGCGCGGTGATGTTCATGCTGTCCGACCAGGCGGGCCATGTCACCATGGCCGACCTGTATGTCGACGGCGGCGCGACGCTGCGCGCCTGAAGCCCGTTACAGCCGCGACGCGATCAGCGCCCACCAGTTGTCCAGCGACGGCTCGCGGGCCAGCTCCTCGAAGCTGGCCTCGATGCCCATCTGCTTCAGCTCGGACGAAAAGGTCATCACCGCGATCGAATCGAGCCCGTAAAGGACGAGGTTCTCGCCCGGCTCGATCTCGCAATCGTCCTCGATCATCGCGGCCACGCGGGCGGCCAGCCATTCGGGGCTGAGATCGGTCTTTTCGGCAATATCCATCATTCGTCCTTTCAGGCGGTTTCGGCCACCAGGCTGTCGCGCAGGCGGCGCTTGTCGATCTTGCCCACCGCCGTCAGCGGCAGTTCGGGCAGGAAGCGGAAACGGTCGGGCAGCTTGTATTCGGCCACGCCCAGTTCCAGCAGGTGCCGGCGCAGCGCCGGCGGGGAAAGCTTGCCCGCCCCGTCGCGCAGCACCAGGAAGGCGCAGCTTTTCTCGCCCAGATGCGCATCGGGGGCCGCGACCAGCGCGGCATGGGTGATGTCGGGATGGCGGACCAGCAGGTTCTCGATCTCCTCGGCGGCGATCTTCTCGCCGCCGCGGTTGATCTGGTCCTTGATGCGGCCGACGACGCACAGGTTGCCGCCCTGCCGCACCACCACGTCGCCCGAGTGATAGAAGCCCTCGGCATCGAAGGCCTTCGCATTGTGCTCGGGGCTGCGGTAATAGCCGCGGAAGGTATAGGGGCCGCGGGTGGCCAGCGCGCCCGGCGTGCCGTCGGGGACCGGCTGGCCGTCCTCGTCCAGGATGCGGACCTCGTCGTCGGGGCTGATCGGGCGGCCCTGGGTGGTGAAGATCACCTCCTCGGGGTCGGTCAGGCGGGTGTAGTTCACCAGCCCTTCGGCCATGCCGAAGACCTGCTGCAAGCGGCAGCCCAGCAGTTCCGGCACGCGCCGCGCCGTGGCCTCGGCGAAGCTGGCGCCGCCGACCAGCATCAGGTCGAGGCTGCCGATCTGCGCCCGGCGCGCGGGCTCTTCCTCGACCGCGCGCAGCCACAGCGCCACGGCGGGCGGGACCAGCGGGACCATGGTGACGCGTTCGCGCGCGATGATGTCGAAACAGGTCAGCGGCTCGGGGCTGGGGGCCATGACCACCGTGCCGCCGGCATGGAACACCCCCAGCGCGCCGGGCGAGCTCATGGTGAAGTTGTGCCCCGCCGGCAGCGCGCAGAGGAAGCGCGTGGCCGAGGTGACGCCGCAGATCTCGACGCTGGCGCGGATGCTGTAGTCGTAATCGTTATGGGTGCGCGGAATCAGCTTGGGCGTGCCGGTGCTGCCGCCCGACAGCTGGAAGAAGGCAACCTGATCGGCGGGCGTCGGCCCAGCCCCCGCCGGCAGCTCGGGGCCATCGGCCAGCCAATGGGTCAGGCTGCGTTCGGGCGCGTCCTCGCCCAGCAGCAGGACATGGCCCACCCCGCCGACGCGCAGCTCATCGGCAAGGGCGTCGTCGCGGAACAGCTCGTGCTGGCGCGAGGCGATGACCAGACGCGGCGCGATCTGGCGCACATATTCGGTCAGCTCCAGCCGGCGATGGCTGAACAGCGCATTCACCGGCGCCACGCCGATGCGCAAAAGCGCGAAGAAGGCGATGTAGAACTCGCCCACATTGGGCAGCTGCACCACCGCCGTGTCGCCATGGCCAAGCCCCTGCTGCGCCAGCCGCGCCGCCAGGTTGCGCGACAGCCGGTCCAGGTCGGCATAGCTGAAGCGCCGGTCGCCGCAGACCAGTGCCTCGGCTGCGGGCGCGGCGGCAAGCTGGGCGTCGAGGATATGGGTCAGCGGCTGGTCGATCCAATAGCCGGCCTCGCGATAGCGTTGCGCGAGATCCTGCGGCCAGGGGCTGAATTCAATCATGCGAATACCTTATCGACGGCAAAGCCCCGCTCAGGGCACCTACGGCACCTTGACGGGCGTTAATAGTTGAGTATTTTTATCTCGCTTTCTCTCTCGAAGCAAGCCAGCCGCGCCTTCCCGGCGTTTCCCAGCCAGCCCTCTCTCGCTTCGCATTGTCAAGCCTTGGGACAGGGACGGGATTTCATGACGCATCATCAGGCCGCGGGGTTGTGGATGCCCCTGACGCTGGCCCAGCTGGATTTCTGGGAAGAGTTCCGCTTTCACCCCGGCGAGGCGGTCTCGACCGTCGCCCATGCCATGGAACTGCGCGGGGTCGCCGAGCCCGAGGCGCTGGCCCGCGCCATCGAGGCCACCATCGCCGAGACCGACATCATGGCGTTGCGCTTCCGCACCAACGCCGACGGCCAGCCGGTGCAGCGGGTCGATCCGGCGCTGCGGCCCGCGCTGCGCCGCATCGACCTGTCGGACCGCGCCGATGCGCGCGACCACGCCTTCGCGCTGATGCAGGCCGATGTCGATGCGGCGCTGGACCTGCTGGCGCAACCCATCGCGGCGCAATGGCTGATCCGGCTGGCCGACGGGCATTACCTGTGGTTCAACCGCGGCCATCACATCGCGCTGGACGGCTATGCCATGGGCCTGATCGAGCGCCGCTGCGCCCAGCTTTACGCCGCGCTGGTCCAGGGCGCCGATCCCGGCCAGCCGCTGCGCCCGCTGGCCGACTATCTGAACGAGGAAACCGACTATCGCGCCAGCCCGCGCCACGCCGCCGACGGCCGGCACTGGGCCGCGGTGCTGGAAGCCGAGCCGCGCCCGCGGGTGCTGCGCAAGGGCTCCGAGGACTATCCCGCCGAGGCGCTGTCGGCCGCGCATGACCTCTCGGCCCTGCGCGAGGCGCTGATGCGGCAGGCGCAGGCGGTCCGCATGGGCTGGCCGGACCTCTTGACGGTGCTCTGCTCGGCCTGGGCGGCGCTGCGCCTGCGCGACGGCTCGGCCGCGCACAAGCGCGATGCGCAGGGCCGCATCGCCATGCCGGTCTGGCTGCCCTATATGAGCCGCATGGGCAGCGTCGCCGTCTCGGTCCCGGCGCTGGTGGTGAACATCCTGCCGCTGGACGTGACGCTTCATCCGGGCGAACCGCTGGCCGAGGCGCTGGCCCGGCTGGGCGCGCGGCTGCGCAAGCTGCGCCGCCATGGCCGCTATCGCATCGAGCAGATCGCCGAGGATTACGGCATGGAACCGCGCAGCCGCTTCTTCTTCTCGCCGCTGATCAACGTGCTGCCCTTTGACGAGGCGCGCTTCGCCGGCTGCGAGACCACGCGGCACGTGCTGTCGAACGGGCCGGGCGACGGTTTCAACATCACCATCCGCGGCGATGGCGAGGCGTGGGGGCTGGAGCTGCTGGTCGAGGCCGATCCGACCCTGACCCCGCCCGGGGATTTCGCCCGGCTGGCCGGGGGCCTGCCGCGCTTCCTTTCCGCGGCGCTGGCGCCGGAAAACCTGGCGCGGCCGCTGGACGAACTGCCCGGCTGACGCGCCCTTGCCGGCCCGCCCGCCCCGGCGCAGACTGCCCAGGCAGGAGGGCACGGGATGGACAACGACGACATGCGCCTTGCCACGGCCGGCGATCTGGCCGGAATCGAGGCGCTGGTGAACAGCGCCTATGCGCATTACGTGCCCCGCATCGGCCGCAAGCCGGGGCCGATGCTGGACGACCATGCCGCGCGCATCGCCGCCGGCCGGACGCATCTGCTGGAACGGGACGGCGCGGTGCTGGGCCTGATCGTGCTGATCCCGCAGCCCGATGCGCTGCTGGTCGAGAACGTGGCGGTCTCACCCCGGGCGCAGGGGCTGGGGCTTGGCCGGCGGCTGATGGATTTCGCGGAAAAGCGCGCCCGCGCGGCGGGCCTGCCCCGGCTGCGGCTTTATACCCATGTCGCCATGGTCGAGAATCAGGCGCTCTATGCCCGGCTCGGCTATGCCGAAACCCGCCGCGTGACCGAGGCTGGGCTGCACCGCATCTATATGGAAAAGCCCCTGGCCTAGTCGCGATAGGGAATCGTCGCCGCCGCCCCCGGCCGCTGCGGCCCGGCGGGAATGAAGCTGCGGGCGCTGCAGCCCACCGCGTCGCGCGCCGCCGGTCCGGAGGGGCGGCGCGGCGGCAGCTCGAACCCGGCGCAAAGCCGATAGCTGCGCGGCCCCGTCACCTCGTAGCGATAGGCGTCGCCGGTAAAGGGATCGGCCAGCCGCACCTGCCAGTCGCATTGCGGCGTGATCGCCAGCGCCGCGGGCAGGCGGTCGCCGTTCTCGCGCGCCAGGCAGACCACCAGCCGGGCCAGCGCCGAAAGGTCGCTTTCCCGCTCGCGGTCGCGGCGCTCCTTGCGGGCCTGGCCGGGGCCGCCGGTCAGCGCCAGCCCGGCGATGACCGCGACGGCGGCCAGCAGCGCGATGGCAAAGGCGGCCCAGCCCTTAATCATTCAGCTCGTCCCGGTAATAGGCGAAGACCAGCCCCGCGACTCCGGCCACCAGCGCGGCCTTGGCGGCGAAACGCGCGGTCAGGTCGCCGTTCAGCAGGGCATAGATCACCGAGATCCCGTCCGCCAGGAACACCAGCGAGGCGACCAGCAGCGTCAGCGAGGCGAACCATTTGCGCACCAGCGACCGCCGCCGCCCGGCATCGCCCCGGCTGATCCGCGCCACCCGGCGGTTGAGCGCCAGGAACAGCGGCACGAAGGCGATCAGCGAGGCGATGGACCAGCGCACCGAGCTGCCGGGGCCGTAATAGGGCCGGTCGGCCGGATCGGGAATCAGCCGGTCGATCAGCGCCATGCCCAGCTCGCAGACATGCCAGCCGATCATGCCCAGCGACAGGAACAGGAGCCCGTAAAGCAGCGCCTCCTGCGCCGAGGCATAGGGGCGCGGGCGCGGCACCGGCGGCAGGCCGGGGGCGGTTTCCCAGCCCTCCAGCGCCTCGTCGATCTCGGGCGCGGACCAGCCGGCATGGGCCAGCGCCCGGGCGATGCCGTCGCGGTCGCCGCCTTGCGCCATGGCCCGGCGGACGAATTCGGAAAGCTGGTCGGATGGTTTCATCGGCGTCCCCTCTGGCCGGCAGGTTTCGGCAAGCCGGGCCTCCGGTCAAGCCCGCCGCGCCCGTTGCGGGGGGCTTTCGCGCAGGCCCGGAGCATGGCGCGAAAATTTTCCCGGCCGCGCGATTTTTCCCCTTGCACCCCCCGGCGCGCTCCCATAAATGACGCCTCACCGAAGGCGAAGCGCCATCGGAACGGAGCGCGGGCGTAGCTCAGGGGTAGAGCATTACCTTGCCAAGGTAAGGGTCGTGAGTTCGAATCTCATCGCCCGCTCCAAATTCTTCCTTCGGGATCGGCGAAGAGGCGGCCTTTCGGGCCGCTTTTTGTTCTTCCGGCACCCGTTTCCGCGCAGCAGGATCAACCTGCGGCAGACCTCTCACCCGGGCTCTGGCCATTTTCGGCGAATCGGCGCTAGTATGGCACCGGAGTTGCCCCGGCTGCCACATCCGGGACAGCCGTCAGGAACAAGCTGCCGCGCCTCGCAACCACAAACCCCCGAATCGCGGCCAGTCAAGCGTGAGGTGATCATGCCGGCTCTGGAAGCTCTGATCGAACGGAAACTGCAACAGCTCTCGGTCCCCTTGGCGGTGCGCCTGCCCTCGGGGCGGCGGCTGGGCCCGCCCGACGCGCGGGTCACCATCACCTTCAAGGACATGGCCGCGCTGGCACCGCTGGCCTCGGCCCGGCTGGGGCGGCTGGGCGACGAGATCGTCCGCGGCCACGCCCGGATCGAGGGCTCGATGCGCGACCTGATGCGGATCGTCGCGGCGCTGGTGCCCCAGGACGGCCAGCCGGTCACACCGAAGCCCTGGCAGCGGCTGTCCAATCACCTGCTTTCGGTGCTGCGCCACAGCCGCGGCCGCGACGCAAGGCAGATCCGCGCGCATTACGACGTCTCGGACGAGTTCTACGCGCTCTGGCTCGATCCGCGCCGGGTCTATTCCTGCGCCTATTTCGCCGAGCCGCAGATGACGCTGGCGCAGGCGCAAGAGGCCAAGCTGGACCTGATCTGCCGCAAGCTGGACCTGCGCCCGGGCGAGCGTTTCGTCGATATCGGCGCCGGCTGGGGCGGGCTTTTGCTGCATGCCGCGCGCCATTACGGCGTCGATGCCACCGGCATCACCCTGTCGCAGAACCAGTTCGACCATGTCAGCCGCATCATCGCCGAGGAGGGCTTGGGCGACCGGGTTCGCATCCTGCTGTGCGACTATCGCGATCTCGAGCCGGGGCGGCCTTTCGACAAGCTCGCCTCGGTGGGGATGTTCGAGCATGTGGGCCGCGCCAGGATGGGCACCTATTGCGAGACCCTGCGCCGCCTGCTGCGCCCCGGCGGGCTGGCGCTGAACCACGGCATCGCCGCCTCGGGGCTGGACGATGCCATGGTCGGCGGCGGCCTGGGCGATTTCATCGAGAAATACATCTTCCCGGGCGGCGAGCTGATCCATGTCAGCCAGGCCATCCGCAGCATGTCCCAGGCCGGGCTGGAAATGGTCGATACCGAAAACCTGCGGCCGCATTACGCGCGCACGCTTTGGGCCTGGTCCGACGCGCTGGAAGCGCAGCTGCCCGAGGCCGAGCGGGTTCTGGCGCGCTCGATGCCGCCGAACCGCGCCTCCGAGGTGCTGCAGGCCTATCGGCTGTATCTGGCGGGCTGCGCGCTGGCCTTCGAGCAGGGCTGGGTGGCGCTTTACCAGATCCTGCTGATCCGCCCCGATCCCACCCTGGCAACCCCGGACCTGCCCGGCGCGCAATCCGCCTATCCGTTCCGGCGGGACCATATCTATCGCTGAGCCAACGGCCGGGATGGCGGCGGTCCGGCCGTCTGCCGGAAAGCGCCGGGCCCGCAACAACCCTCTTGACCCCGCGCCGCGAAAACCCTAGCAAACGCAAGGCTCCGGCGGGTTGGCGGAGAGGTTACGCAGCGGATTGCAAATCCGTGAAGACCGGTTCGATTCCGGTACCCGCCTCCAAGTCTTTTCAAGAGCTTGTGCCGTTCCGGTCTTTCCCCTCATTCCGGCGTTTACAGTTTCGTTCACTTTGCGCCCCCTTTCGACTGAAGGGGGCGACCGGAATTCAGGCTGGCAACGCGCTTTTCCAGGTCGTTTCGATCCCCGCCCCGCGAAGGGGGGCGACGGACCATTAACGCCGAGCAGGCGCGCAAGGGCAACGTTTCGATCCCCGCCCCCGCGTAGGGGATCGCGAAGATAATCCTGCGGTGCCCATGACGTGCCGCGTGGTCCAACGCAAAGCCCAGTGAAGCCAGCGTCTTGCCGCCGCCGGTGGGCACGGTCAGCGTGAAAAGCCCCGGCGCCATCGCCGCAGCCTGCCGGACATGGATCAGGATCTCGGCGCGCAGGCGGTTGATGCGGCCATTCTGGCGAAATCCCGCCATATGCGCATCGAAGGCGTCTCTCCATTCCGGCAACAGATCGGCTAGGGCCGGCCAGTCGCGATCCGGCCGCGTGCCGTTCAGCCCGGCATAGAAGGACTCGGTATCGCGGAAATCGGCATCGACCAGACAGGAAAACACCATGCGCGCCGCGACCGACAGGTCGAAGCCGCAAGATGCCGGACGCATCAGCTTAGCCAGCTCCCTGGCAACCGGGCCAAAATCTGGGCTGGCCGCGGCCGAGATTTCCGGCGCGATCGGGTCGCGGAAGGTCTCAAGCCGGCGCTCCATACTGCTGTCGCCGCCATGGCGATCAGGCAATCCGGCGTGATGGCCCAGAATGGCATAGCCGATCACTTCAGAAATTGGCCGCAAACCGGCAGGCGTCCGGGCATGCAGCAGGGCAGCCCCAGCCGTCGAATGATCCACAAGCAATTTTTCGCCGGACAGGACACGATCAAAGGCGGGGTCATATTTGCCAAAGTCATGGAAAAGGCCAGCCATATACGCCGCCGCCGGCAACCCAAGGGGTGCAGCTCGACCGGCAGCCAGAGCAGCCGTATTCTCGAGATGGTCGGCCAGCAATTGCCAATCGTTTCGATCCTCACGAATACCCGTATGCGCATAGTATTTCAAAATCTTCATTCCTCCAGCCGCAAGCTATTGGCTGGTAATGATTCGAGCAACGAGTGGTATCGGCGTTTGGGAGCAGAGCTGCTCCAACCCCGCAAACCTGGGCTTTCTTAGGATTCGGGCGATTCGAACGGGCCAGGTGGCGAATTGCGATACCGGGAACTCGAACTCTACCGCGTTTCATAATCCGACGACCAAACGCGCTCTTGCCTAGGATCTCGATATCCTGCCGATCGCCATATTATGTATTGCCGACGGATTCGCCGCTCTTTGCGCTGTTGTCAGTCCGCTCTCGCCCGTTTGGAACAGTGACCCTCCCAGGTCGCTTCGTTATGGACGAACGGTGGCGCTCACGAGATACGCAGATGCGATGCCGTGAGGCGCCCGCCACACATCGAATCAATATCGCCCTTAGCGGCACGCCTCGGGATATTCGCGGGATATTCCCGGACGTCCTCCAGGCCGATGACGGGGGCGGAATCAGCGGCCAAGACGCTCGGCACCCCCACGGCCCAGGCGATCATGGCAGCGATTTTTATGGAGACCCCAAAACATGCCCGCAGTTCCAGTTCACGGGCCTCGGCGCCCCTCAGCATCTCGCACGATTTGAACGATATCGCGGGGGTCTGATCCCATCGCTATAGCTATTTCGACCAGTTCCACCACCTCGACCCGCCGCTCGCCATTCTCGTACTTCGCCACGAAGGATTGAAGGTGCGCATTGCCGGAGGCAAAGGAGATACAGCCGCCCGAACCGGCGAAGACACCGCCGGGCCTGGTTCAGTAGCAGCCGATCTTGGCGATCCGGCCGTCTTCGCCGATCTCGAAATTCATCCGGCTTGCACGGAAATCCATCGTCACCGCATCGCGCGGACCAATGACGCGCGTGCCCGCGGGCAGGGTCATCCCGTCAAGGACACCGCGCGGCTGGCCGATCAGGCCGCGGAAGGATGCCGCGTTGCAGCTGTCGGACTCGGTCCCCGGGGCCTGCGCCGGAGGCTCGGCCTCGACGCAGGCGGCAAGCGCGCAAAGCGGGACGAGCAGCAGGAAACGCCGCATCCGTCAGCCGCAGTCGATGTTGTAGATGTTGCCGGCCGCATCCAGGCGGAACACGATGCGCAGCGGATCGTATTCCTGCGGCTCGATGCCGCGATATTCCACGACCCGATATTCGCGGGTGACGCCCAGGCTGGGGATGATCGTGCCGGGTTGGCCCAGGGCCGAAACGTAATTCTTGGCATGGCAGGCATCGGGCTCGCGCGATTCCAGTCCGCTGACGCCGGCCACCGGGACGGGCGGCAACGGCTGCACGGCGGCAGCCGGCTCGGGCGCGGACTGATAGGCCGGCGCGCAGGCGGCCAGGGGGGCAAGGGCAAGAAGCGCGATCAGGGCTCGGGTCATCGGGCGATCATCCAGTGAGAGAATTTCTGCCGCGGCATCATAAGCGGGCCGCAGGGGAATGAGAAGCGGCCCCCCGCAGGAAGCGCCGGTGCGTTGCATCAAAGCATGGCTACCTATTCGGCAGCCTCGATCAACGATTTGCGACCATTGCCATAGCAGGCCAGGAAAATGGCCACCGCGCTGCGATTCACCTTGCGCAGCAGCTCCTTGTCCACCGATTGCGGTCCCAGGAACAGGGCGCGGTCGTGGATGGTCACGCCCGCCAGCTCGATCAGCTGGTCGGCCGCCAGCTCCAGGTCCGTGATGCTGAGTTCGCCGCGCTGGACGCAACGGTCGAGATAGCCGATGAGCTGCTGGCGCAGCAGCGCCGGCCCGGATTCGTAATATTCCTGCGCCAGAGAGGGGAAACGCTCGGCCTCGCCCACGCTGACCCGAAAGATGCGCAGCCCGAATTCCGAGATCATATGCGCCGAGATGATCTGCACGATGAAGGGCAGCACCTGCTCGACCGGCAGGTCGACCTCGATCAGCGCGCTGGCATCGGCGGCCTCGCGCGCAAGCTCGTTGCGGAAGACCTCCATGAACATGATGCGCTTGTCGGGAAAATAGCTGTAGAGCGTCGCCTTGGACACCCCCGCCTCGCGGGCGATGTCGTCGACGCTTGCCCCCTCGAACCCATCGCGCAGAAAGATCGTACGGGCGCCTTCCAGCACCTGCAAAAATTTTCGGCCGCGCGTCACCGGAAGAGCCTTAGGCATCCGCAAGAAACCCCCTCATTACTCCTTAACTTGCTCCGCAAGGCCCGCGGAACAAAAAACTCGTACACAGTGACGCCGACGCAAATCGAACCTTCATGTTCATAAGGCAAACTGGATTCTTTGCAAAGCCTCCGCGCGGCGAAGTCCAATATGTCTAATACCTCGCGCATTGATTGGCCCAGCAATCCCGACGGATCAATAGCGAATCGTCCGCCGTGGGGGCACCGGGCGGATATGGCGGAAAAAACCCGAAAAAACAGGCGTTTTTCCGCGCATGACCGGTTGGGCGGAAAGAACGCCGCCAGAACCGTCCGACGGGGGACGATCCGAGTCCTGCGTCGCCGGACCCGTTGGAACAGTCCATTTCCCATGATTCGGCAAGGCAGCGGCGTCCCCGCCGCAAAGCTCGGTGGTACCCGCAGCGCGATGTGCCAGGACGCCTCTTCCTCCGCCACGATTCGACATCCGGACCAACGGCCCGCGCCGGCGAAGGAGGGAAATCGCAGAAAGCGACGCCGGCGGGTCGGTGCCGACGGCGCACGCCGCCCCGCGTGACCTCTACCTTGTCGAGCAATTCGAAGCGCTGGCGGACCGTCACCACAATCTCAGCTTTGCGGCTGTCTTGTCAGATACGCAGACGCCCCCATCGGCATGGCGCGTGACTGACGCAGCGGCCCAGGATCTCAACGACTTCGACGGGAGAAAAAGGCTCCTCAAAGGAAGATTGATCGTGTCAGTCGCATTATTGTGCGCTATTTGTTCTCATCCGCATAGGGTCAGGACTCGTTCTCGCGTCATAGGCAGAACATGACGGTGGCGGCGAGTGCGAGGGCGGAGAGGAAGACCCTGGGGCAGGTCACGCGCTCCAAGCCTCGATCCTGAACGGACTCAAAAACACCTGATGGAGCCGGAGCTGTTTCGGGAGTTCTGCGCCGAGTTCACCCGGGAGGTAAACCGGCTGCGCATGGAGCGCGGCGCCGATCTGACCGCCGTGCGCGAAGAGCTTCCCCGTATCGACCGCGAACTGTCGAAGCTGCTGGCGGCGCTGAAGGCCGGCGGTCCGATCCAGGCCATCGTCGACAACATGAAGCGGCTGGAAGCGCGCAAGGCCGAGCTGACGGAGAAGCTGGCCAACGCCGACGAACCCCCACCCCTGCTGCACCCGAACATGGCGGCGCTCTATGCTCAACGCATCGCGGAGCTTTCGGAGAACCTGCGGCACGAGGACGGCCGCGCGCAGGCGGCGGCGCGACCACGTGACGCTGGTGCCAGAGGACGGCGAGCTGGCCATCGTGCTGCGCGGCGATCTCGGCGCCATCCTGCGCTTTGCCGCGGGAAAGAAGTATCCGGATTTCCTGTCGGAAGCCGAGGCGCTGGACAATCTTCTGGCGCAGTCGGGCAGCTTGCGGAAGCCCAGGCTTAGAAACGGAAAAACCTCCGCGCTTAATGCCACGGAGGTTTCGTAATTATCGTTGGTTGCGGGGGCCCGCAACTACCGAGACCGACACTCGCTCGAAGTCCCTGCATAAAAACAGAAAATCCATTTCTCGTCGGACTTTCAAGTGTGCTGGCACCGTCCGGGCCAAGGGCGCTCCGAAGACCGAAAAGGCGCCCAAACCCCGTTTCATTCAATGTCTTCGTAATACACCAGCGCGGGAAGATACCGCCTCTGATGCAGTATCCGCAGCACGACAACCGCATCTCCTGCGGCCTTGATCGGCGCGTAGAAGATGATGTGCTTTCCGTAATTGAGCGAACGCATCCCCGGCAGGAACAGATCTCGCGGCCGGCCCGAGAGTGGCACCTGCTCAATCCGCTCGAATGCAGAAGCAAGACCCCGATAATAGCGCAGCCATTGCTCCCTGCCCCACTGTTCAACCGTATATTGGCGGATCTCCTCCAGATCCTGCCTGGCAAGGTCGGATAGCCTGATCGCCATTCGGAGGGTCAGCCTCGGAAGGCGTCCGGCTCGAAGGCACGGGCGTCGAACTCCGCGAAGCCCCCTGCCTCGGCTGCAGCGGCAGCTTCCTCAAGTTCCGCCTTCAGCGCATAGAACTGTCTTGCGCCGTCCTTCTCCATCAGCAGGCGGATCCCAGCGCGCACGACCTCGCTGAGGTTGGCATAGGCACCGGACCTGATCTGGCCCTCGACATAATCCCGCATCGGTTCCGTCAGATGGACGTTGGGCATGGCGACATCTCCTTCATGCTCGATCATATCAGATTCGAGCATAGTCTCAACCGTTCGACGCCGCCCGGCACCGGCGTCACCCCGCCCATGGGCGCGGGCGAGGCGCCGCAGAAATGTCAGCCCTTCTGCGGGGCGAACGCCGCGCGATATTGCGACTGGCGTTCCAGCATCCAGCCCGGATATTCGGCGGGCAGCTTCGTCACCCTGTCGAGCGCGGATCTCGGCAGCGATGTTCAACGTGCGGATTTCGTCGCTGCGGTTCTTCTTCGGCATCACCTGCGGGCGCGAGAACATGAAGCGCTACATGCAGTTCCGAAGCAAGCCGCGGAGATTGCCGGCTGTCCTCAGCGTCGAAGAGGTGGGCGACCTGATGGCCGCGGCGCCCGGGCGGGGACTGAAGTACCGTGCTGCCCTGGGCATCAGCTACGGGGCCGGCCTTCGCGCCGCCGAGGTTTGCAACCTCAAGGTCACGGATATCTTACGTCTGTCGCGCTCGACCTCGTCTTGGGGTCGAACTTCTTCTTCATGAAATGGGCGACGGTCCCGACCTCGCCGGCACAGACTGCGTTCCTGCGCGTGCTGTTCGGCTTTCTGCCGCTGGCGGTCATCGCATGGAGGTCGGACGTCATCACCCGCAGCCAGTTTTTGCATCTGCCGCATTCTGCCGTCATGTCGGTGCCGAGGACGACCTTCTACTCCTGCGGTTTCGTTGCCTGGACCGCCCTGTTCCCCACCAGCATTGCCGGGCTGTTCAGCAGCGCCATTCCCATCTTCGCCTTTCTTTGCGCGTTCCTGTTCTTGTGCAGAGATCGACCGATCCGCCCGATGGCGTCGGGTGTCGAACTCGGCTTTGTCGGGATCGTGCTGAATGCGCGTCCCTGGGAAGGGACGGCTGGCGTCTCGCCGCTTGGCGTGCTGCGGATGCTGGCCGGGACGATCAGCCTGTGCGTGTCGTTCGTCCATGTCCGGCACTTCCTGTTGCCCCTGAAGCGGCCATCGCTGGCCCTGGCACCTGGCAAACCGGACTGGCGATGGTGACCTTGCTACTGCTGACCGATCTCGAGGGCATTGGCACCATTGCCATGGATGCGCATGCCTTGCCGGGAACAATCATCGGCCTGGGTATGCTGGGAGCAAGTGAGGCTTTCCTGAGCTACTACGTAATTATTGAAAGGCTTGAGCCGGTGCGGGTGTCCGGTGCGACCTACATCGCCCCGATGGTCGCGCTCCTGATCGACGTCGCCGTGGGCAAGAGAATTACCACTCTGGGGATCCTGGCGGCGGCTCTGTCATATTCACCGCATCGATGGCCTCCTACATGGGCCTGCCCTATGGATGGGATATACCGTCGCTAAGTCCGCCCTGCTCGGGGTCGTGCGTGCCCTTTCCGCCGAATTCGCTGACCAGAACGTCCGGGTGAACGGCATCGCGCCGGGGTGGATCGCCATCCCCCTCTATCGGGGTGCCAGGGGTGCCGATCCCGCGCGCAAGGCCAAGGCCTCGGGGCGAATCCAGATGGGACGCATCGGCGAGGTCGAGGATGTCGGCTGGACCTGCGTGTTCCTGGCCTCGGACGCCGCCGCCTGTATTACCGGCCAGGCAGTGGCCGTGGATGGGCGGAGCCCTGGCGGGCATCTGACCTTCGGGAACGCAATCGCTCCGACATGCTAGCAACCATCAAGGGCTGCTGCATGTGACGCATCTGTATGATGTCGCGGGCGGGACATGCCAGCCGCTGGGGGGCCGGCTTGCAAGGATACCACAGCTTAGCTCAGGTCGCTGCGCATCCTTTCTTCGGGCCCGCCAGGATTTCGCAAATATACCGGGCATCTTCGGGCAGCAGCGTGGCGCGGTCCGGGGCCTGAAGATCCAGCACTAGGCTTGCCGCTTCCTGCAAGGGTTTCTCGCCGGCAGGCCGCATCGTTGGTGAAAGCGACCGAATCAAGGCTTCCAGCACCTCTGCCTCGATCCGTTCGGCCATGAGCTCCTGCGCCTTGACCGCCTCGCGCAGGGCAGGAATGCGCGGGTTCCAGGCCAGGATGGTGCCGGACTTCATCACCGTCCTGATGCGGCGCAGGGGGTGGATCACGTCTTGCCGCCACCGCGCGCATGAGGCGTCCAGTGCCCGGATGGCGGCGGCATCCAGGGCCTTGCCCAGAACCGCTCCGTGAAGGACGGCAAGAAACAGCGGGATGTCCAGCCCATATGTCTCCTGCAGGCGCAGGCAGACCGGGGCCACGCCCGGCGCGGCATAGACCTGCAGCATGAAGGGCCAGAGTTCCGTCGCCTCGTCCTTCTCGGCGGCGCATTTCCCTTCAGGTTTTGCAGGCATCATCATGCTCCCTCGCTCGCAAGCGCGGCGATCTCGCCCACACTCACCGGCCGAAGCGGCGGCCGGACGGTCAGCCAGCCCGCCTCCTCCATGGTCACGCCGCGCATCCGGGCCGTCAACTGGGCCAGGGTCGGGCCGCAGATCCGGCCCTGGCAAGGGCCCATGCCACAGCGCAGGAACGCCTTGAGCTGGTTCGGCCCGGCAGCGCCGACGGCAAGGCTTGCCCGGATCTCGCCGCAGCGCACCTCTTCGCAGCGGCAGGCGACCACCTCGTCCGGGGGCGTCAGCAATTCCGGTGCAGGCCGGTAAAGGCGTTCGATCAGCGGGCGCGCGGCAAGATGGGCGCGACGCGCGCGGCGCGTGGCCGAAACAAGCAGAGGATCGACCTGATGGCCAAGCCGTTCCAGAATGGCGATGGCGGCGATGCGCCCTTCAAGCAAGGCCACCATGGCACCGCCGATCCCGCCGGCATCGCCCGCGACATGGACATGGTCCAGCGAGCTGCGCAGATCGCGGTCCCGCGCCGGATGGAAGGCGACCGCAGCCTCGGACCAGAGCATCCGGCACCCCAGGCTGCGCAGCAGATGGGTTTCGGGGATGACGCCTTCGTGCAGGCCGATGCGGGACAGCCGCAGCCTGTGCCGGCCGCGGCCGAGAAAGCGCAGAACGAGGCTACCGTCCCCATCGGGTTCGATCCCGATCTGACGGGCATTGGTATGGACGGCGATCCCCGCCCGGCGCAGCTGCCACAAGAGCCCCGCGCCCTTGACCAGATAGGCCGGGCCGTGCCCCAGCAACGCGCGCGGCAGGTGCCGCAAAGCCGCAAGCGTGGCCGCCGGGCGGGCGGTATCGACCAGCACCAGATCGCGCTTGCCCGCCGTCAGGCATTGCACGGCATAAAGATAGACAAGCGGCCCCGTCCCCACCAGCGCAAGCGGCCCCTGGGGCAGCAGCCCCTCGCGCTTGAGCAGGATCTGCAGGCCGCCGATGGTGGTCACCCCGGGCAGCGTCCAGCCGGGCAGCGGGACCGGCCGCTCCATCGCGCCGGTCGCGACCAGCAGGTGCCACGCGGCTTCGCGGCGCAGGCCCCCCGCATCCCTGAGCCAGACCGCGCCGTCCGGATCGACCCGCCACGCCTCGGTCGAGAAGGCGAGCGTGGCGCCGCTGGCCCGCAGCCGCGCCACCTCGGCCGCACCGGCGCGATAGTCGGGACCAAGGACAGCGGCCCGGCTTTCGGGAACGGTCTCGATACCGCGCCAGATCTGGCCGCCCGGGCCGGGCGACTCGTCGACAAGCAGGACCCGCGCGCCGCGTTCGGCCAACAGGCTGGCGCCGCCGATCCCAGCCGGGCCGGCGCCGATGACGATCGCGTCCCAGCGGCTCATTTCCCCGCCCCCGCCGCATCGCGCCGCGCACCGATCTGGCGGCGCACCCTCATCCCGGCCCGTGCGGCCACCATGCAGGCACGCTGGTTGTCCTGGCCGTCTATGCTCACGAGGCAATCGAAACAGGCCCCCATCAGGCACCATGGCCCGCGCGCGGCGCCGGAAACCGGGGTTTCGCGAAAAGCCGTGACGCCAGCGGCCATCAACGCGCCGGCGACCGTCTCTCCGGGCCGGAAGCGCAGCGGGCGGCCTTCGAAGAACAGTTCGGCACCCGCCTCGGGCGCCAGGGGATCAAGTCGAATGAACGGCAAGGCGCGCACTCCGCATGGATCGGGGGGCGGGGCCGAGATCGCCCCGGGCCAGGGCGGGGCCGAGTTCGAGCGCATGCAGGCTCGCCAGCGTGACCCCGCTGTGACAAGTGACAAGAAAGGCCCCCGGCATCTCGGGCGATTCGTCATAGATCGGCAGGCCGTCCGGAGTCATGATCCTGAGCGCGGCCCAGGCCCGAACCAGGCGCGCCGCGCGTAGGGCCGGGAACAGCCGCGTGCCGATGCGGCAAAGCCGGGCGATGGCCTCGACCTCGGTCGCGGTCGAAAAGCCGGCATCCTCATGCGTGCTGCCCAGCAGCACCGTGCCCTCGCGACTTTGGCGGATGGCGCTGGCAGGATGGTGCAGGAAGGGCGCCACCCGGTCTGTCACCACGATCTGGCCGCGCTCGGGCATCAGACGCGGCTCCAGCCCGACCTGGCGCGCCAGCGCATCGGCGCCAAGGCCGGCCGAGATGACGATCCGGCGGCCCGTTACCTCGGCCCCCGAGGCATCGCGGATCGCAAAGCCCCGATGCGGATCCCGCCGGATCTCGCGTGCCGAGAAATTCGTCCGCAGCCGGCCGCCGTGCCGGACCACCCCTTCGTGAAAGGCGCGCAAGGCGAACAGCGGGCTGACCTCGCCATCGAGGTCGGAAAGCGAGGCGCCAAGCACCTGCGGACCAATGCCCGGCGCGATTTCGCGCAGGGCTTCGCGGTCAAGCAATTCGATGCTGATATCGGCGGCTTCGGCACGGGTGCGCGCGATCAGCGCCCGGCGCTGTTCCATCTCTTCTGCCGAGCAGCAGAAATGCAGCCCGCCGCCGCCGCGCCAGCCGATATCGATCCCGCTTTCCTCGCCCAGGATGCGGGCAAGCTCGGGCCATCGCCTGCCGGCACGGATCGACCAATGCATGTAGTCAGGATGGCCGAGCCCCTTGCCCTGCAACCAGACCAGGCCGAAATTCCCGCGCGAGGCACGGAAGGCGATGTCGCCCTCGTCCAGCAGGGTCACGTCGGCCCCAGCCCGCGCAGCGCCCCAGGCAAGCGCCGCGCCGATCAGGCCCCCGCCGATGACGACCAGTTCGCCGGCCACGCTCATCCCGGCCAGTCCGGCGGTTGCAAGGACAGGTGCATCCAGCGCAGGAGCGTGACGATATCAAAGACCGGAAGGCCAAACCGACGCGATACCGCCGCCGAATAGGGCGGCAGGTTGGCGCATTCGAAGACCAGCGCGCCGACCTCGGGATGACGGTCCAGCAGTTCCGCCACCGTGGCCATCATGTCGGCCTCCTGCGCGGCGCGGTCCACCTCGGGCGCCTGCTCGCGCATGTTGCGCAGCAACGGCCCATCAAAGGGCAGCGCCGCCATGGGCAGCCCGGCTTGCGCACCCACGCCGCGAAAATGCCGCTCGTCCAGCGCAGAAGGGTCCGAGACGATCAGCCCCGGCACCCGCCCCGCGGGCAGGATGCGCTGGATCAACGGAATCTGGAGCAGCGCCGAGGACAGGAAGGGCACTGGAGAATACCGGACCAGCTCGTCCTGGAGCGCGGCGAGGAAACCGCAGCTGGTGGTGATCGCCGAACAGCCCAGCCCGGCCAGATCGTCTATCGCGGCGCGAAAGGCGTCCAGGGCATGGCGCGGATCGCCCTCGATCACGTCGCGCGGCCTGACGCCCCGCACCACGCGAAACTGCACCGCAAAAGGCCAGGTGCCGGCATGGGCGATGTCGCCGGGCAGGCGGCGAAACCCGGTATCCAGCACGATGATGCCTAGCATCACCCCGTGGACCGTACGGCGCGCGGGGGTCATGGCATCTCTCCAGCAAGGGCGTCCTTCAACCCGCTCCAGCGCCGCACCGCACCGGTGTCGATATCGAAAAGGTCCAGCGCCCGCGCGGTGGAATGGGCCACCACCTCGTCCAGATCCCGCGGCTTGGCGTAAAAGGCCGGCACGGGCGGCATGATGATCGCGCCCATCTTCGTCAGCCGCGTCATCGTCTCCAGATGGCCCAGGTGCAGCGGCGTTTCGCGCAGCATCAGCACCAACCGGCGGCGTTCCTTGAGTACGACATCTGCCGCGCGGCTCATAAGGGTCGAGGTGACGCCGGTGGCGATCTCGGACATGGTCCTGACCGAACAGGGCGCAACCAGCATGCCCATGGTGCGAAACGAGCCTGAAGCGATGCTGGCGCCGATATCAGCCACCGGATGGATCACGTCCGCGCGGCCCTCCAGGTCGGCACTCCTGAGGCCAAGTTCCTGGTTCAGCGTCAGCAGGGCCGAGCGGGACACCACCAGATGGGTTTCCACGCCCGCCTCCCGTGCCAATGCCAGGGCCGCGATGCCATAGGCGGCACCCGAGGCGCCAGAGATGCCGATGACCAGCCGCCGCGTGCCCATCTCAGTGCCCCGGGAACCAGTCTTCGGCGCGGACCTGCTCGCCCAGGCGCAGGCGCTTGCGCTCAAACTCGGCCTCGCGTCCCCATGGCTTGGTAGCATCGACCAGAAGCCGGCCCCAATGGTCCTTTTGCTCGTCGCGATAGAAGGACGGGGTTTCGGGGATGATCATCATGTCCTTGTCGGGTCGGCAGCGGGTCAGGATCGCCCACTGCACGTCGTCCATGTCGTAGATGTCCACGTCGGTATCGACCACGGTGATCTGCTTGGCCCAGATCGGTTCGGCGCCGATGGTGGCCAACATGACCTGGCGGGCATGGCCCTCGAACTGCGGCTCGATCTGCACGACGGCATGGTTCACGAAGGGCTGGCAGGTGACGTTCACGATCCCCGGCAGGGCCGCGGAAAGCCGCTGGTAGATATTGGCCGAAACCGAAAGCTCCAGCGTCAGCACCTCTTCGGGTGAGCCGCAAAGAATGGAATGGAACATCGCATCCTTGCGCACGGTGACGCCCAGCACCTCGAAGACGGCATTCGGGGCCTCGGCCACGTAATAGCCCATGAACTCGCCGAATGGCCCTTCGGGCAGGCGGACATTGGGCAGGAAGCGGCCCTCGATCACCACCTCGGTCTCGGCCGGCACCTCAAGGTCGATATGGTTGCACTTGCGCATGGCGACGGGCTTGCCGCGCAGCCGGGCCGCAACCTCAAGCTCATCCACGTCATAGGGCAAGGGCGCGGCCGCGGTCAGGAAGGCATGGGCCGGCGGTCCGATGAGCATCGCGGCTTCAAGCGGCCGACCCATCTTTTCGGCCTTCTCGTGATAGATCGTCAGATGGTGGCGCGGCGCAAGGCGGCAGCGCAGCTCACCGTCGTCGATATACATCGAGCGGTGATAGGACAGGTTGCCCACCCCCGTCTCGGGATCCTTCGCGATGAACATGGCCGAGGTGAAATAGGCCCCGCCATCGCGGTCGGAATAGGTGATGAGGGGCAGGTCGGAAAGCCTGACCTCTTCATATTCCGGCAGATCGGCGGGGGCGGCAGGAACAAGCGGCTGCTTCATGTCGGCCGCGCCCAGCGATGAGAGCCTGCTCCACTGCCGACAGAAATCGGCGGCGTCGATGCCGATCACCTCGCCCAGCCGCTCGCGCGTGCTGTAGATGTTGCTCACGACGGGAAAGCGGGTGCCCTTCACATTGGTGAACATCACCGGCCTGGCCCATTTCTTCTGCGCAAGCTGGGTGACAGCAGCAAGCTCATGCGCGGGATCGATCTCGCGATCGACGACCAGCAGGTCGCCACGGGCCTCAAGCTTGCGGACGAACTCTCTCATATCGGACTCCTTGCGGTGTTTCCCTGCACGGGATCAGCGGGTCTTTCCGCCCTGAAGCGTGGGCACGATGCGGTTGGAGCGCGCCTCATGGGTCGAGCGCAGGCGATAACGGTCGCCGGGATAGATGAAGCGGCTGCGCGTGACGGGAATGCCGTCCCGCCAGGTCGAGCGGTCCAGCAGCAGGCAGGGCTGGTTCTCGTCGATCTGCAGATGCTTGCGCACCTCTTCGTCGGCACGGATGGCGCGGATCGTGTTGTCCACGGTCGTCACGCGGGTCTCGCGCAAAAGCCAATTGTGCGGCGTGATGCGCGAGAAATCCTGTTCCAGATAGGCCGGCGCCTCGGCAGCGTTCACATAGCGATCCTCAAGCTGGATCGGCGTGCCGTCTTCGAGATGCAGCAGACGCGAGTGAAAGACGGTGTCGTCCGGCGAAAGCTGCAGCATGTTGCGCCCCGGACTGTCGCGCCCCAGGATCGCATGCTGAAGCACCCGGCAGGAATGCGCGCCGCCCGAGAAGGCGATTTCCTCGGAGATGTCGGGCAGGTTGAAGACCGCGCATTGCATCCGCGGCCCGATGACGAAGGTGCCCCGCCCCTGGATGCGCAGCAGCACGCCATCGGTCTGCAACTCTCGTAGCGCCCGGCGCACGGTCAGCCGCGAGGCGCCGAATTCGCCCGCCAGATCCTCTTCCGAGGGGACCTGGAAGTTCGCCGGCCATTCCTCGGTCTCGATCCTGCGGTCGATCGCGCTCTTGATCTGTTCGTAAAGGGGCTGATCCGTGGTCACTGCACCATCCAAAGTGATATCATTATTGATCCGTTATCATCCCACACCTCCCGACATTGCAAGTGGAATCTGGTCATTCTACCCGCTTCAGGGACCGAAATCGCCCGAAAGAAGCCTTTCCCTGCATATTTTGCTTAAATTATAGGCAAATAACACTATCATTTTCTATCACAGATTCTGTTGTTGACAGGCAATAACAATATTACTTTCTATGATAAGGAATATGGTAGCCGAGTCGATTCCATGACGTTGGGTCGCGACACGGCAAGCAGCAGCCCTGCAAGAATGGAGTGACCATGCCCGCCGAAAGCCTGCCGAAACTGTCCATGTATATCGACGGCCAATGGGTCGCCCCGGCTTCGGGGGAGTATCTCGAGACGGTGGACCCCTATACGGCCAAGCCCTGGGCACTGGTCCCGCGCGGCAATGCCCAGGACGCCGACCGGGCCGTCCAGGCCGCGCACCGCGCCTTCAGGGAGGGACCATGGGGCAGGATGCATCCCAGCGCGCGCGGCCGCATCATCTCGAAATTCGGCGATCTGATCGAGGCGAATGCCGATGCGCTGGCCGAAATCGAGGTGCGCGACAACGGCCGCCTGCTGGCCGAGATGCGCCACCAGATCCGCTATATCCCGCGCTGGTATCACTATTACGCCGGCCTCGCCGACAAGATCGAGGGGGCGGTCCATCCTTGCGACAAGGACGCGCTGAGCTTTTCGCGCCACGAGCCTCTGGGCGTCTGCGCCGGCATCGTGCCCTGGAACGCGCCGCTGTTCCTGTTCTCGCTCAAGGCCGCGCCGGCACTGGCGGCGGGCTGCACCCTGGTGATGAAGCCGGCCGAACATACCTCGGCCACGGCGCTCAAGCTGATGGAACTGGTCGAGGAGGCAGGGTTTCCGCCGGGCGTCATCAACGTCGTCACGGGCTACGGTCCCGAGGTGGGCGAGCCCTTGGTCACCCATCCGCTGACGCGCCATGTCGGCTTCACCGGCTCGACCAAAACCGGCGCGCATCTTTATTCGCTGGCGGCCAGGGACATCAAGCGCGTCAGCCTGGAACTGGGCGGAAAGTCCCCCAACATCGTCTTCGACGACGCCGACCTGGACAATGCCGTGCGCGGCGTGGTGGGCGGCATCTTCGGCGCCGTGGGCCAGACCTGCATCGCCGGCTCGCGGCTTCTGGTCCATCGCAAGGTGCATGACCAGTTCCTGGAAAAGCTGGCTGCATTCACCAAGACGGCCCGTATCGGCGATCCCAAGCACATGGAGACCCGGATCGGCCCCATCGCCAACGCAATACAATATCAAAAGGTGCTGGGCTATATAGACATCGCCCGCGATGAGGGTGCCGAACTGGTCCTGGGCGGCAAGCGCCCCGAGATCGAGGAATGCGCAAGCGGCTTCTTTATCGAGCCGACGATCTTTGCCGGCGTGAACAATGACATGCGCATCGCCCGGGAGGAGGTCTTCGGCCCCGTTCTGGCGGCCATCCCCTTCGACGAGCCCGAAGAGGCCGTCGCCATCGCTAACGACAGCGAATTCGGCCTGGCCGCCGGGGTCTGGACCGCCGACATGCGTCGCGCGCTGCTGATGTCCCAGCGGATCGAGGCGGGCAGCGTCTGGGTCAACACCTATCGCGACGTCTCCTACACCACGCCCTTCGGCGGCTACAAGAAAAGCGGCATCGGCCGCGAGAACGGCATCGAGGGCATCCGCGAGTTCCTCCAGACCAAGGCCGTCTGGCTTTCGACCGCCGAGGAAATCGCCAACCCCTTCGTCATCGGATGAGCGTCATGAGAAAAGGTGCTGAAATCCTTGCCGACGAACTGGCGCTGAACGGCGCGCGGATCGTCTATCATGTGCCGGGCGAAAGCTTTCTGGTCGCGCTCGACGCCCTGGCGACACGACATCCCGGCATCCGCGCGATCAGCTGCCGCCACGAAAACGGCGCGGCGCAGATGGCCGAGGCGCATGGCAAGCTGACGGGCCAGCCGGGCGTGGCCTTCGTCACCCGCAGCCCCGGCGCGACCAATGCGGTCAATGGCGTCCACACCGCCTTTCAGGACGGCTCGCCCATGATCCTGATCGTGGGCCAGGTGAAACGCGCGATCTTGGAGCGCGAAGCCTTCATGTCCTACGACTTCCGCACGATGTTCGCGCCCATGGCGAAATGGGTGGCGCAGATCGACGACCCCGCCCGCATTCCCGAATTCGTCCAGCGCGCCTGGGCCACGGCCCTGTCGGGCCGGCGCGGTCCGGTGGTGCTGGTCGTGCCCGAGGACGTGCTGGAAGAGATGAGCGACGTTCCCCCCTCGGCCCGCCCGGCCCAGCCGTCGCGCGCCGGGACGCCCCGAGATGGGGACATGGCGCTGATCTTCGGCATGCTCGCCCAGGCCCAGCGCCCGCTGGTCGTCGTCGGCGGTTCGGACTGGAGCGAGACTGCGCGCGAGGATATCCAGGACTTCGCCGGCCGGCTGGGCCTGCCGGTAGTGACGACCTTCCGGCGCCGCGACATCATCGACCACCGACTGGACTGTTATGCGGGCGAGATCGGCATCGGCGCCAATCCCGCGCTGCTTGCCCACATCAAGCAAGCGGATTTCGTACTGATGCTCAACGATGCGTTGAGCGACGTGAACACCATCGGCGCGGGCTACATGGAGGGGTTCACGCTTTTCTCGATCCCGCATCCAAAGCAGAAAATCGTCCATGTCATGGCCGACCACGGCGATCTGAACCGGGTATTCCAGGTCGATCTGGCACTGGCGGCCGACAACGACGCCACCGCCCGCGCCCTGGCAAGCCGGGATGCCCGTCCCATGCCGGCACATGCGGAATGGACCGCAAAGCTGCGGGCGACCCTGCTGGCCGAGCGCGAGCCCCAGCCCTGCCCCGGCGCGATCAACCTGCCCCGCGTGATGGGCTGGCTGCGCAAACGCCTGCCCGAGGATGCCATCGTCACCAATGGCGTCGGCGCCTATGCCACCTGGAGCCAGCGCTATTTCCCCCATTACCGCCTGCACACCCAGCTTGGCCCCATCAGCGGCAGCATGGGCTATTCCCTGCCGGCGGCCATCGCGGCCAAGCTGGCCCATCCCGAGCGGGTCGTGGTGGATTTCGTCGGGGACGGCTGCTTCCAGATGAGCAGCGAGGAACTGGCGACGGCGGTGCAGTATGGCGCCAATATCGTCATCCTGCTCTACAACAACGGGCTTTACGGCACGATCCGCATCCATGAGGAAAACCGCCTCGACGGGCGGACCAACGGCACCGACCTGACCAATCCCGACTTCGTGCTGCTGGCGCAGGCCTATGGCGCCCATGGCGAGCGCGTGACCACGACAGAGGAGTTCGCCCCGGCCTTCGAACGCGCCTTGGCAGCCGGAAGACCCGCCCTGATCGAGATGGTGATCGACCCCGAAGCCATCCATTGCCGCTATTCACTCAGCGATCTTCGTGCCCGGCGTGCGTCGCGGGCGCAGGACTGAGCATCGGAAATCCGCCGCGCCCGCCGCAGAAGTGGGCCGGCAGACCCCCCGGGGCGACATCCCAACCGCCCCTTCATCCCCCAACAGGAGTCCCCCCATGAACACCAAGCTTCTTCTCGCCGGCCTCGCCCTTTCGGCCTCCTGGGCCGGTGCGGCCTCGGCCCAGAATTGCATGCTGCGCGTCACCACCTGGGGCGGCAGCTATCAGGCCACCTATGAGTCCGTGGCAGAAGCATTTGAAAAGGCAAACAAATGCCGCATCGAATGGGTTGTGGGCTCAAGCCCGGATCACCTGATCAAGGCCCGGCTTGGCCAGGTGGATGTCGTGACCAACACGCTGCTCAACTCCATCGCCGGCGAGAAAGAGGGGCTCTGGGCACCGCTCGACCCCCAGAAGATCCCGAATATGGCCAATCTCTACGACAATGCCGTCTATTCGGATCACACGATTTTCGCCAATGTCGGCGATTACGTGCTGGCCTATAACACCGACCAGATTTCCGAGCCGCCCACCAGTTGGGACGCGCTGTGGAATCCCGATTACAGAAGCGCGGTGGTGATCTACGGCATCGACCACATCCCCACGCTGAGCCTGACGGTGATGGAGGCCGAACAGAACGGCGGCGGCATCGACAATATCGAGCCGGGCCTGAACCGCATGGCCGAGCTGTTCAAGAACGGCAACCTGATCGGCGCGCTGGACGTGGAAAGCCAGATGGTATCGCTGTTCGAGACGGGCGATGCCTGGATCGGGATGCTGGCCACCGGGCGGATGCGCGACCTGTTGTCGAAGGGCGCGGAGAACATCGCCTTCGTGCGGCCCGAGGAGGGCACCTTCCCGCTTATCTCGACCATCAATATCCACAAGGACGCGACCGATCCCGACATGGCGGCGAAATTCGTGGACTACGTCCTCAGTCCCCAGGTCCAGGTGGCCTTTGCCACGCGCAACCTCTATGCGCCCACGGTGAGGAATGCCGAGGTGCCCGAGGACACCCCCTATCGCGACCTGCTGGTGATGGGCGATGCCTTCGAGCGCCTCTACCTGCCGGATCAGGAAAAGATCACCGCCAACAAGGCTGACTGGCAGCAACAGCTGAACCAGAAGATTGGGCGCTGAGCGGCTGCCGATCCGTGTGGCGACCGAACCAGGTCGCCATCACCCGCAGGGCCGGCGACGGCCGCAAGAACCAGGATGAAATGCAGCCCATGTCCGATGATGCCATTCAAGTCCAGCGAGTCATGAAAAGCTACGGCACCATGCTGGCCGTGGACGATGTCTCCTTCAACGTCGCCGAGGGCGAGTTCGTCTCGCTCCTCGGGCCAAGCGGCTGCGGCAAGACCACGACGCTGCGCATGATTGCCGGTTTCACCGACACATCAGGCGGTGCGATCCGCGTGCATGGCCGCGAGGTCACCCACCTGCCGCCCGAAAAGCGCGACTTGGGCTTCGTGTTCCAGAATTATGCGCTGTGGCCGCATATGACGGTCGCCGAAAACGTGGCCTTCGGGCTGAAGCTGCGCCGCAAGCCGCGGGATGTCATCCGCAACAAGATCGAGGAGGCGCTGTCCGTCACCGGCCTCTCGGGTTACGAAGACCGGCTGCCGCGCCAGCTTTCGGGCGGGCAGCAACAGCGGGTGGCGCTGGCCCGCGCGCTGGCGCTTGAGCCGCAGGTGCTTCTGATGGACGAACCGCTGTCGAACCTCGACCGCGCGCTGCGGGTGGTCATGCGCCGGGAACTCAAGGAGCTGCAGGCGCGCATGAAGATGACCACGCTCTACGTGACCCATGACCAGGAAGAGGCGCTTTCGATGTCGAACCGGGTCGTGATCATGAACGGCGGCCGCGTCGAACAGATCGCGGCGCCCTACGAGCTTTACGAAAATCCGGCCACGCGCTTCGTCGCGGATTTCGTGGGCATCACCAATTTCCTGGAAGGTACCGCCAGCGACATGGGCGGCGGCATGGTCGGGGTGCGGCTGCCCTCGGGCCAGGTGCTGCACGCCCAAGCGCGGATGCCGGTCGCGCAAGGAGGCGCCGTGCGCGCATTGATCCGCCCCGAGCGGGTGACGATTTCCCCGGCCGAGCTTTCGGGGCCGAACGTGCTGGCCGGCCGGGTCGAGCTTTCGGAATATTTCGGCGCCGTGCTGCGCTATACCGTCCGGCTCGACAGCGGCGAAATCCTGCGCGCGGAAGTGCATAACTTCGACGAATTCATCGCCGGCAGCAGCAGGGTCTGGATCTGTACGCTGCCCGAACATCTGCGGGTGATCCCGCATGACACGCGGGGCTGAGCGATGATCCGACGCCTGCTTCCCTCGCTTGCCCCCGCGCTGGTCGCGCTGCTGATCTTCGTCGCGTTACCCATGCTCTGGGTGCTGCGCACCAGCTTCAACGAGCTGGCCGACGGCGCCTATGTCGTCGAAGCGATGACGCTCGACAACTACGCCCGCTTCCTGGGCGATCCCTGGTATCTGGTGAACACGCTGTGGTTCTCGATCCGCATCGCGCTGGTGGCGACGGTGATCTCGGTGATCTGTGCCTATCCGGTCGCGCTCTACATCGTGAAGACGACGGGATTGCAGCGCAACATCCTGATGGCGCTGATCATGGCACCGCTGCTGATCGGCCTGGTGACCCTGGTCTATGGCTGGATCGTGATCTTTCGCGGCGGCGGGCTGCTCAATTCGCTGATGATCGCGCTGCATGTCTATGACCGCCCGGTACGCTATATGTGGGACATCAAGGGCGTGGTGATCCTGCTGGTCTATATCGGCGCGCCCTATGTGGTGCTGTCGCTGCTCGACAGTCTGGAACGCATCAGCCCCTATCTGGTCGAGGCCGCGCGCAATGTCGGCGCCAGCCGCTGGACCGCCTTCTGGAAGGTAGTCTTCCCGATGACCATGCCAGGGCTTTATGCCGGTCTCGTCATCGTCTTTTCTCTGAACTTCTCGGCCTTCGCGGTGCCGCTAATGATCGGCGACAGCAATACGCAGATGATCGGCCTGATCATCTATCGCGAGGCGCTGCTGAACAACGACCTGCCCTTTGCCTCGGCGTTATCGGTGATCATGGTGGTGGTGAATGCGCTGATCCTTGTGGGCATGGCCGCCTTTTTCGGCCGTGTCATCCTCAACCGGCTGGAGGCAAAGCGATGACGCGGCTTGATCTTGGCACGATTGCCCTGCGGTTCTTCACGCTGCTGATGATGGCCTTCCTGATCTTCCCGATCGCGGTGACACTGGTCGTGGCGGTCAACCCGCGCGAGTTCATTCTGCCGCCGAACGGCTTCACGCTGGACTGGTTCAAGGCGGCCTGGAGTTCCAAGACCTTCCTGCGCGGCATGGGCGTCAGCCTGGCCCTTGGCCTTGTCGCGGCCACGCTGGCCAACGCGCTGGCGCTGCCGGCGGCCATGGCGCTGGTGCGGAACGATTTCCGCGGCAAGGGCGTCGTCAACCTCGTCTTGATGTCGCCGCTGCTGATCCCGACCACCATCTTCAGCCTGGCGCTCTATATCTGGTTCGTGCGGGTAGGCTACGGCTCGGGCCTCGTGCCGCTGCTGGTGGGACACACGATCCACGTCATGCCCTATGCGCTGCGCATCCTGACGGCCAGCCTGCACAATCTCGATCCCAGCTACGAAGAGGCCGCGCGCAACGTGGGCGCCGGGCGGACCCGCACGCTGTTCTCGATCACGCTGCCGGTTATCCGCACCGGGCTGATCTCCAGCTTTGCGCTGTGCTTCATCCTGTCCTGGAATGATTTCCCGATCTCGGTCTTCTTGGCGCCGCCGGGCTGGACGCCGCTTCCGGTCGAACTCTTCTCCTACATCAAGTTCCAATACGACGCGGTAGCCGCGGCGCTGGCCGGATCGCTTATCCTGCTGTCGGCGCTGGCCATGGTGATCATCGACCGGCTGGCGGGTCTGCGCCGCGTCCTGCGGTCCTGACCTGCAGCGGACGGGGCTGACCGTCCACACCCAACCCACGGAGTTCCCCATGAAGAACCGCATTTTCACCGGCGCCCCTTCAGAGACGCAGGCCGGCTATGCCAAGGCCGTCATAGACGGCAAGACGATCCATGTCTCCGGCACGACCGGTCGCGATCCCCTGACCAATCTTTTCCCCGAGGATCCCGGACAACAGGCGCGCAACGCGCTGGCCTCGATCCAGGCGACCCTACGCGAAGCCGGATCAAGCCTGGCCGATGTCGTCGTCAGCCGGGTCTATGTCAGCGACCTTGAGGCGGCGACAGCCGTCACCCCGGTGTTGGGCGAAGTCTTTGCCGACATCCGCCCGACGAGCACATTTCTCATCTGCCAGATCCCGGCCCCTGGCGCGAGAGTCGAAATCGAGATCACCGCCTCGAGAAGCATTGCTTAGAGCCGATGCCTGCCGAAAGTTCTGATCAGCACCAAGGGCATAGACCGCCTTCAGACCCCGTTGTTCCGATGGCTGCGGGCTTACTGCGACGGCCATCAGCGCATCGGGAATCTCATAGCTACCCAGCAGCGCATGAAGAGATCGGTTCACACTACATTGACACAAGGGCCTCTCAACTGGAGGCACGACAATTAATCAAACAATAATCAACACTTGCCATTCCATTGAGATCTGCGCTGCAAGACTGTCCACATTTTGAAAGACGACCGGTCTAATTATTGTGGATTTTAGGAGCAGATCGGTCTAGAAAAACCTGATGGGAGATTCGCTAGACCCCGGCCCCCGCAAACGTGGCCGTCCACGCAAGGATCAGAGCCAGCCGGATGCGCCGCGCATGGTGCTCATTCGGACGGGCGTGGCGGTCCTGACGGAAAAGGGTTTCAGTGCGGTCAGCATCGACGACATCCTATCCTCGGCGGGCGTGCCGAAGGGGTCTTTCTACCACTACTTCCCCAGCAAGGAGGCTTTCGGCATGGCATTGATCGATGCCTATGCCGAGTATTTTGCCCGCAAGCTGGATCGCTGGCTCGACGATGAAACCCAGTTGCCGCTGCAACGCATCAGCAATTTCTTCGCCGATGCCAAGGCAGGCATGGCGCGGTTCGGCTATCGGCGGGGCTGTCTGGTCGGCAATCTGGGGCAGGAAATGGGTGTTTTGCCCGAATCCTACCGCCACCGCCTGGCGGCGGTGTTTCACGATTGGGAGGCGCGGACCGCCCGCTGCCTTCGGGCGGCGCAGGCCGCCGGCCAGGTTGGGACAGATGCGGATTGCGACCGGCTGGCACGGTTCTTCTGGATCGGCTGGGAGGGCGCGGTGCTGCGCTCCAAACTGGAGCAAGACCCGGGCCCGCTCGATGAATTCGCCCGGGGCTTCCTCGCCCTGCTGCGATCTGGCTCTGAAACTTCAAAGGGGTAACACCATGTTCAAGGCGCTTCTGATAGAAAAGGACGACAGCGGGCAGCGAGTGTCGCTGTCCGAACTGGACGAAAGCCGGTTGCCCGATGGCGACGTCACGGTCCGCGTTGCCTGCTCGACGCTGAACTACAAGGATGCGCTGGCAATCACCGGAAAGGGGCCGGTGGTCAGGCGCTTTCCCATGGTTCCCGGCATCGATTTCGCGGGCGTGGTGGAGCATTCGGACAACGCCGCCTTCCGGGCCGGCGACAAGGTCGTGCTGAACGGCTGGGGCGTCGGCGAGGTGCATTGGGGCGGGCTGGCCGAACTGGCCCGGGTGAAGGCCGAATGGCTGATCCCGCTGGAGCCCGCCTTCACCCCCGCCCAGGCCATGAGCATCGGTACCGCGGGCTATACCGCGATGCTGTGCGTGATGGCGCTGGAGCGCCACGGCATCACTCCCGACAGCGGCGAGGTGCTGGTGACGGGCGCCGCCGGGGGCGTGGGCAGCGTCGCAGTCGCGGTGCTGGCAAAACTGGGCTATCACGTCGTGGCGGTGACAGGCCGCCCCGAAGAAGCAGATTATCTGGCCGGTCTGGGCGCGAAACGCATCCTGCCGCGCTCCGATTTCAGCGAACCGGGCAAACCGCTTGGCCGCGAGCAATGGGCGGGCGCCGTAGACGTGGCGGGCGGGCGCGTATTGGCCAATGTCTGCGCCTCGATGAAATACCGGGGCGTGGTCGCGGCCTGCGGTCTTGCAGGCGGCATGGATTTCCCAGCCACGGTCGCGCCCTTCATCCTGCGCGGCGTCACGCTGGCGGGCATCGACAGTGTCATGTGCCCGCCCGCCGAACGGCGCGAAGCCTGGCGGCGCCTTGGCCAGGATCTCGACCCGAGCGTGCTGGACGCCATGACGAACCGCATCGCGATCGAAGATGCCATCGGCGTTTCCGAACAACTCATCGCCGGTGCCGTACGTGGTCGCGTCATCGTTCCGATCAATGATCTCTGATACTCTCTGGAGAAATGAAATGACCGAAGACCAACCCGCCATCAGCCGCTTTCCGGTTCCAACCATGGCAGAGATGCCCGACGACATCCGGGACCGCATCCTGGCGGTGCAGGAGAAGTCGGGCTTCGTCCCGAACGTCTTTCTGACGCTTGCGCATCGTCCAGACGAGTTCCGGGCGTTCTTCGCCTATCACGACGCGCTGATGGACAAGCCCGGCAATCTCAGCAAGGCCGAGCGCGAGATGATCGTGGTGGCGACCAGCAATCTCAACCAATGCCAGTACTGTGTCGTGGCTCATGGCGCCATCCTGCGCATCCGCGCCAAGAACCCGCTGATCGCCGATCAGGTCGCCGTGAATTACCGCAAGGCAGATATCACGCCGCGCCAGAAGGCGATGATCGACTTCGCCGTCAAGGTCTCGCAGCGGGCGCAGGAGGTGGGTGAGGATGATCTGCAAGCACTGAAATCGCACGGTTTCACCGAGGAGGACGCGTGGGACATCGCGGCAATCTCGGCCTTCTTCGGCATGTCGAACCGGCTCGCCAACGTCACCAGCATGCGTCCCAATGATGAATTCTACAGCATGGGGCGGTAGACCGCATTCCTGCCGGGACTCCGGAAGGCGATATTCAGAGCCTTGCATGATCCTGGGTCTGCCCGGCCATCTGGGCGGCCTGATCCACACCAAGGAACCCGAGACCGGATGAGCGACATACTGACTTCGCTATGGCCGCTCTTCTTCCTGATCCTCGTCGGTTACGCCATGCAGCGGGCCAGGTTTCCGGGGGAGGAGTTCTGGCCGGGAGCCGAGCGCCTCAACTATTATATCCTCTTTCCGGCGTTGCTTTTCAGCAGCCTTGTTTCCGCACCGCTGGACCACCCCGCATTGCCGCGCCTGCTCGCGGCGGTCATGTTGGCATTGGGCATCGCTACCGCTGGACTGCTTATTGCCCGGTGGTGCAGGAAATGGCCGGCGGCGCGGTTCGGGGTGTTGCTCCAAGGGGCACTTCGCTTCAATACCTATCTTGGACTCGCCGCTGTGGGCGGCCTTTATGGCCAAGCTGGCATGCCGTTCGCCGCCGCGATCCTTGCCATTCTGATCCCGTCGGTGAATCTGCTGTCGATCCTTGCCCTGTCGGTCGACAGCAGCAGGCGCCCTTCGGCGCTGATCCTGCCGGTCGCGAAGAATCCGCTCATCATCGCCTGTATCGGGGGAGTGATGGTCAATCTCGCAGGCATCGAGTTGAGATGGGGAACCGAGAAGCTGCTGCCGATGCTCGCATCTGCCAGCCTGCCGCTCGGCCTGCTCAGTGTAGGGGCCGCGCTGAGGCCGAAAGAGCTTCATGGGCAATACGGGACGATGATCGGAAATAGCCTGTTTCGGCTGCTGGTCATGCCGGGCATCGCATTTCTGAGTGCCTCGTCTCTGGCGCTGCCCGCCCTCGAAACTGGCATTCTCGTGTTGTTCTTTGCTCTACCGACCGCTCCGACCTCCTACGTCCTCGCAAGACAACTGGGAGGCGACAGCCATCTGATGGCCGGCATCATCACGTTCCAGACGCTGTTCTCTGCGATCAGTCTCATTCTGGTCATGGCCGTCGTTGCATGATCATGTTACCGATTTTCCTGACAAAGAGCTGATCAGTCCCACACCCGATTGGTAAGCGGGAAGGAGACCCCATGGGTTAATGGCGTGGCTGGTCTCGGATAGGGTTCGGGCATTGATCCGATCTCTGGTATTCCATGTCTACGCCTAGTTCTACGCCTATGCCTGCGACTGGTAGCTTGCAGTTCGTCGAGCGGCGGGACGGTGCGCCGGTCAGCGAGCGTCGCCGGTGATGGGATGAGTTCAAGGCACAGGCGGTTACCGCCGCTCTGGAACCGGGCGTCAATGTTTCCGCGCTGGCCCGCCGCCTGGGGATTTCGCCGCCGCAGCTGTTCGGTGGGCGCAAGGCCTTCCTGAACAAGCAAGGTGAGAGTGATCCTGCGGGTTCGCCAGCCCCTCTGGTGGAAATCATGGCGGGCGATGTCACGATCCGGGTCACCCCCGACCTCAGTGAGGCCGCGATGCGCCGGCTTCTTCGCGCGGTGCGCTCGGCATGATCCCGTCTGGTGTGCGAGTCTTTCTGGCGAGCCAGCCGGTCGACTTTCGCAAGGGGCCGGACAAGCCCCAGACCATCGCGAGGAAGAATAGCCTGCTTGCCGGATCGTATGGCGGCGACCGTACATGAGCATGAAGCGCCATCGCTATCAATCCCTTCGCACGCCACGCATGAAGCCAATATTTGAAAGAATATCTAAATTAAAATGACTTTCCTGGCCAATAATGTTAGGCAAGCTGCATTTTCATGGGGATGGACAGGACCATGTCGATAAGGATGCTCAGGACGCTGATCGCGGTCGCGGATCACGGAACGTTTAGCGCCGCTGCGGATGCGGTCTTTGTCACCCATGCCGCCGTCAGCCAGCAAATGCGCGCGCTGGAAGCGGAATGGCAGGTGGCGATTTTCGACCGCTCCACACGCACGCCCGAATTGACGCCGATCGGCCGCGCCCTGTTGGCCAAGGCGCGCGAGGTGGTGCGCGCCTATGACGACATCGTGCCCTCGGTCCTGGGCGACGACGGACTCAAGGGGGATTTCAACCTGGGTGCGGTCCCCACCTCGCTGACTGGGCTGGTTCCCTTTGCGACGGCGATCCTGAAGGCGAAATACCCCCAATTGCATGTCGGGCTGTTTCCAGGGCTGTCGATTCCGCTGATCCATCAGGTCGAGCGCAACGCCTTGGACGCGGCGCTGGTCTCGCGGCCCGACATGCTGCCGCGCGGCCTCGTCTGGCATCCCGTGACGGCCGAGGAGCTGGTGCTGATCTGCTCGGAAAGGCTGGTTGAGGAAGATCCGGTCAAGATCCTCAAGGAACACCCCTTCATCCGGTTTTCCCGCGACGCGGTCGTCGGCTCTATCATCGAGAAATGGTTGCAGGGCAAGGGCATCGCCGTGAACGACACCATGGAACTGGCCGGGTTGGAGGCGATCTACAGCATGGTTCTGGCGGATCTGGGCGTCTCGATCATTCCCGAGCCCTGCGTCAAGATCGCCAATCCGCCCGCCTTGCGCCGCATTCCTCTGGCCTCCAAGGACGGTCCGGCGCGGCATCTCGGCCTGGTCCAGCGCAAGGACAGCACCAAAGGCCGGGTGATCCGCGAGATCGCCCTGGCGATGGAACGCGCGGTCGCGGTGGGAACCTTCTCGCCCGAAACCATCGACCAGATCGGCTAGCCAGACAACCGTGCAGGGGCTTGCACAAATCCGAAAAGGCAGTCATTGTAAATAATAATAACGAATATAGTAAAAACTTACCATCTGTGTAAGTTGAAATTTCAGAACGCCAACAACGGCCAATTGCTGCAGCCAAGGACCGCCATGTCCATTCGCCTGCTCAAGACCATGATCGCCATTGCCGACCACGGCACCTTCAGCGCCGCCGCCGAGGCGGTCTTCGTCACCCATGCCGCCGTCAGCCAGCAGATGCGCAGCCTAGAGGAGAAGTGGCAGGTTGCGATCTTCGACCGCTCCAACCGGACGCCGGTCTTTACGCCCACCGGCCAGGCCCTGCTGGCCAAGGCTCGCGAGGTGGTGCGCGCCTATGACAACATCGTCCCCTCGGTGCTGGGCGATGACGGGTTGAAAGGCCCCTTCACCCTGGGCGCTGTCCCGACCTCGCTGACCGCGCTGGTTCCCTTTGCCACCGCCCTGCTGAAGGATCGCTTTCCCGAATTGCAGGTCGGGCTGCATCCCGGCCTGACCACCCACCTGATCCACCAGGTCGAGCGCGACATCCTGGATGCGGCGCTGGTGTCCAAGCCCGCGATCCTGCCGCGCGGGCTGGCCTGGCTTTCCCTGGCATCGGAGGAGCTGGTGCTGATCACCTCGCAGAAGGTGAGGCTTGCCGATCCGCTGGACATCCTGCGGGGCTGCGCCTTCATCCGCTTTTCCCGCGACGCAGTCGTGGGCACGATCATCGAAAACTGGCTTCAGGAAAACGGCATCCCGGTCGCCAACACCATGGAACTGGGCGGGCTGGACGCGATCTACAGCATGGTCCTGGCCGGCCTGGGCGTCTCGATCATTCCGCAACCCTGCGTCGAAATCTCGCCCCCCTTGCCGCTGCGCCGCCTGTCGCTGGCCAGGGAACACGCGCCTCGGCGCGAATTGGGGCTGGTGCATCGCAAGGACAGCACCAAGGCCCGCGTCATCGACGAGATGATGGCGGCCATGGGCTGCGCAATGGCAAGCGGCACATTCTCGCCTGAAAACCTGGAAAAAGCGAAAGCGACATGACGCTGGAATTTATTGCGATGCTGATGGCCGGCGCATTGGCCGGCGGATTCATCAACGGGCTGGCTGGTTTCGGCACGGCGCTGCTGGCCTTGGGGCTGTGGTTGCAGATCATGCCGCCGCAACAGGCGGTGGCCATCGTGGTGGTGATGTCGGTCGCCAGCGGATTGCAGGGTTTGTGGATCACCCGGCAGGAAATCAGCGACCAGCCCGCACGGCTGGCACGGTTCCTGCTGCCGGGGCTGATCGGGCTGCCCATGGGGGTCACGTTGCTGAGCATGATCAGCGGGCTGGCCCTGAAACTGATCATCGCCGGCTTCATGATCGTCTATGGCGGCTTTTTCACGCTGCGCCGCGCGCTGCCCCGTTTCGACCGGCCGACGCCGGTGATGGATGCCGGCATCGGCTTTCTGGGCGGCGTGCTGGGCGGGGCCGCGTCGCTTTCGGGGGCGCTGCCGACAATGTGGTGCGCCATGCGTCCCTGGCCCAAACGGGAAACCCGGGCCGTGCTGCAACCCTATAACGTCGGCATTCTGGGCATGGCCGTCATGCTATTCGCCATGCAGGGACTGTACGACCGGGGCACCCTGCTGCTGGTCGCCCTGGCCCTGCCGGGCACGCTGATCGGTGCACAATTCGGCATCGCCCTGTTTCACCGGCTAAGCGATACGCAGTTCCGCCGCCTGCTGATCCTGGTGATGTTCGCATCGGGCATGGCCCTGGCGCTGCGCGAGCTGATCTGAAAAGGGGCCGGCGGATGGCGCCGGCCCCTTTTTCGGTTTCCCCGCTCCGCCCTGGTCAGCCCTGCTGGAAGAACGGCGCCGGGACCAGGATCTTGTTCTCGATGTGATCGACCAGCAGCCGCATCTGCACGGCATAGGCCTGCCATTCGTCCGAGGCTTGCAGCGCCTTGCGCCGTTCCCAGCGGTCGTCCATGCTGTCATAGCCCCACATATGGACGATCTGGTTCAGGGGCCCGATATCGGTGAAGTAATATCCGACCATATTGCCCAGGATGCGGGTCTGCACCGCCAGCCCCTCTTCCTCGTAAAGCTTGAGGAACTTGGAAACATTGCCGTTCTTCAGCGTATAGGTCCGCATGTCGATGAACATCGCGATCTTCCTTCGGTCAGGTGGGGTTCAGATTTTCAGCAGATGAATCGCGCCCAGCGCAAAACCCGCCAGAAGCACGGTCAGGCCGCAGACGATGGCGATGGCGCTGCCACCAACCTCGCCCAGCTTCTTGAGCGAGGTCTTCATGCCAAGCGCCGCGATAGCGGTGATCAGGCACCAGCGCGACAGTTCCAGCAGCATCGCCGTCACGTCGGGCGGGACGAGATTGGCGCTGCCGATCAGCACCAGCGCGGCAAAGCCGATGACGAAGAACGGAATCGGCAGACTGCCGGCCTGTCCCGCCGCGGGGTTCCTGCCGAACATGACGGACAGGGCGACGACGATGGGCACCAACAGGGCCACGCGCAGCAGCTTGACGAAGGTCGCCGTCGCGCCGGCCTCCTCCGAGACTGAATAGCCCGCACCGACCACCTGCGCCACGTCGTGGATCGTCGCGCCGAAGAACACGCCCATAGCGTGATCCGACAGGCCGAGCGCCGCGCCGATCATCGGGTAAAGGATCATCGCCAGCGTCGAAAGCGCCGTGACGGCGATCACGGTGAAGATGGTGTCGCGTTCGTGGTTCGCGTCGGACCTGGGCAGCACCGATGAGATCGCCAGCGCCGCCGAGGCCCCGCAGATCGCGACCGCCCCGCCGGCAAGCAGGCCGAAAGGCAGCGGCCGCCCCAGGATCCGCGCCAGCACGACGCCCCCCGCGATGGTCAGCCCGACGCCGGCGAAGGTGACAAGCACCACCTCGATCCCGGCCGAGGCGATCTGCTGAACGGTGATGCCCAGACCCAGCAGCGCGACCCCGAAACGCAGGAGCTTCTTCGAGGCGAACTCGATGCCCGGCGCGGTGGTCGATCCGGCCTCGGCCAGAAAGGTGAAGGCCATGCCGAGCAGCAGGGCCATCAGCATCACGGGCGCGCCGTAATGCTCGGAGATGAACCTGGCGGCAAGCGCCACGGTGATGGATGAAACCACCCCCGGAAACAGGATGCGCAGGCTGCCGGGCATGGTGGCGGCAAGCTGCCTCATCCGATGAGCTCGTCGCGGCGGTCGTCCGTCTCGCCGAACCGCTTGAGGACGGCGGGCTTGGTGCCTTGATAGACGCGCTCCAGGTTCTCGGCGATCTTGGCATTCTCGCGCTCGAACAGGCAATTGCCCTCGAGGTCCGAGGCCACCAGGAACGGCCCCATCCGGTTGCAGCGGATCACCCACATCGCCTGTGCAAGACCCAGTTCCTCGTTCCAATGCACGGCCTCGACATTCTCGACCCCGCGGCCCAGAAGCGCGCCGGTGCCGTAGCCGACAGTGGACAGGTAGACCGCGCCATTGGGGACGAAATATTCCTTGTAGTCCCTGGACGACATGCCGCCCTTGCCGATGATCAGCTTGGCGCCGGTCTTGGCCATCCACTCGGGCAACCATTTCGCAAAGCGGAAACTCGCGGTCGCGGTCACGGCGCCCATGTCAAAACTGCCATCCTCGCGGATGGTGGCAGCGGGCGAGCAATGGAAATTCGCCGCGCTTTGCGACGGCAGTTCCATCGGGATATTCGCCTTGTCCTCCAGCGCGCGCATGTAGACGCCTTCGCGCGCGGTATACATCAACCCGTTCAGATAGACGATGTCGCCAAGCCGCAACTCCGCGATCTCCTCGGGGGTCGGGGTGGTGGACAGGATGATTTCGCGCGGTTTCATTCGGCAGCCTCCGTGGTGGCAGGCTGTTGGGCCATCTCCCAGCCGACCGTCTCGCGGCGCTGATAGGGGGTGAACCAGTCGGGATCGGTGCGATGCTCGACCCGCCCGTCGGGAAAGATGCGCGCGACGGCGCGACGCGAGGACAGGCAGAAGGCATGAACCGACATCTGCATGCCGCCGGTATGGCAATAGCCGACCTCGATATGGGTATCGATCACCATGTTCTTGCCGACGAAGCCCATCGCGCCCATGCCGATGGAGTTGCCCAGTTCCTTGAACTCCTCCTCCAGCGCGGCGATACGCGGATCGCTGTTGCGATTGCCCACCGTGCGCAGGCAGGCGGCGCGCTTGCCCAGCACCATGCAAGTGTCCTTGCAGCCGCCCAGACCGATGCCGATGATTGCCGGCTGGCAGGCCAGGCCGCGCTTGCCAAAGGCCACCAGGCTGTCGAGGTAGAACCGCTTGATCCCCTGGATCCCGTCCGAGGGGAACAGCATCCGGTAATCGGTGCCGAACAGCCCGCCCTTGTGGACGGTGATCAGGTCGATCCATTCGCCGCCGGGCTCATAGCCGTATTCGATCTCAGGCGCGCCGATGCCGACATTGTTGTTGTGGTCGGTGCGCCAAAGCGGATGCACGCGGTTCGGCCGCAGCGGAACTCCGTTCGTCGCATTGGCGGTGGCGCGGCGCAGCGCTTCTTCCAGCGCCACGGGGCCGCCCTCGAGGCGGGTGTCGTTGCCCATCTTGACATACCAGCGCGGCGTGCCGGTATCGCCACACATGGCGCGGCGGTCCTGCTTGGCTGCCTCGTAATTCTCCAGCATCGCTTGCAGCACGAAGGAGGACAGGTCGCCATCTTCGGTCTGGGCGGCCGCCTTCAGCCCGTGCAGGTAATCCTCGGGGATCTCGATGGCCGCCTTGGCCATCAGTTCCTCGGCCGTGGACTGGATCAGGTTGATCGGTATCACGTTTCGCTTCCTCCTCGGGTCGGCTATTGCGCGGCCACCAGCGTTTCGGGTTCATCCTCGGACAGGATCGACTCGCCCGGACGGACGATGGTGAAGGCGACCTGTTCCCGGCTCAGCGTCAGGTCACCGCCCTTTTTGCGTGCGAGAGTGAAATACGAGCCCTCCAGATCGCCGCTTTCAGGGAAATCCTCGCGGAAATGCGCCCCCCGCGAGTTCTCGCGCAGCTCGCCGGCGCGGGCGATGACCTCGGACACCTCGACCAGCGAGGCCATGTTCAGCCAGTCGTGCCAGGTCAGGTTGAAGGCCAGGTTTGCCGGATCCACCCCGGTCTGCATCAGTTCCTCGCGGATTTCCGCGACGCGCTTCTGGCCACGCTGCAAGCCGGCGCCGGTGCGCATGACGCCGACATCCTCCCACATCGCCTCCTGCAGCTTGTGGCGCAGCGGCTGGATCGGCGCGGCAGCCTGCGAGAACGGGCGGCAGGCGCGGTCGATTTCCGAGGCCAGCACCGCCTCGTCGGGATCGCGCAACGCAGCCATGCGGCGGATGTCGGCGCCCATCACGTCGCCGGCGATGCCGCCGAAGACGGTCGAGTTCGCCACGCCGTTGCCGCCCAACCGGTTCGAGCCATGCGCGCCGCCCGCATCCTCGCCCGCGACGTAAAGCCCCTCCATCTCGGTGCGGGTATCGGGATCGACCACCACGCCGCCCATGAAGTAATGCGCGGTCGGCACCACCTCGACCTTGCCGCCGGCCAGGTCAAAGCCGGAATCGGCGCAACGCTTGACCATGCCGGCGAATTTCTTGCGCACGTTCTCGGGGCCGAGGTGGCTCATGGAAATGAACATGCCGACCTGGCTGGGATCGTTGTTCTTGCGCATCTCGGCATAAATGCCGCGGCTGACCACGTCGCGCGTGGCCCGCTCGCCCCGCGCATCATAATCGAACATGAAGCGGTCGCCGCGCGCGTTCAGCAATTGCCCGCCAGCGCCGCGCAGCCCCTCTTCCAGGACCGTCCCGGTCATGCGGGTATGGTCGCCCGCCAGCAGGCCGGTGGGATGGAACTGCACCATCTCCATGTCGCGGAGCGGCAGGCCGATGCGCAGCGCCATGGCCAGCCCGTCCATGGTCTTGTCGCCCGAGGGCGTGTGATACTTGTACATGGTCGGCCCGCCGCCGGTGCCCATCATCACGCATTTCGCCCGCACGAAACGAAAGCGGCCGGTGCGCATGTCGATGAACAGCACTCCCGCCAGCGAGGCCCCGTCGGCGGTCGGGATCAGCCCGATGGCGCGGTGTTCCTGCAACTTGCGGATCGGTCGGGCCAGCACCTGCTCCATCAGCCGGCTGATGATCTCGATACCCGTCAGGTCGCCCTTGTGGACGGTGCGGTCGGCGGTCTGGCCGGCAAAGGCCTTCTGGTGCAGCGTGCCGTCGGGATTGCGGTCGAAGAAGCAGCCGATCTCGTTTTCCAGCTCGCGGATGCGGACCACGGCTTGCTCGCACAGCCTCCAGGCCATGTCCTGGTTCGGCAGCCACTTGCCGCCGTTGATCGTGTCCATGAAATGCCGCTCGACCGTGTCGCCGCCGCCCAGCGCGACGTTATAGCCGCCCTGCACCATGCGCGTGCAGCCGCATTTGCCGATCAGCCCCTTGACGGCCAGCGTGATCCGGGTGCCCTCGGGCGCGCTTTGCTGGGCGTGCAGCGCCGCGAACAGCCCCGCGCCCCCCGAGCCGAGGATCAGGATGTCGGTTTCGTCCCGTTCGACGTCGAATTTCAATGCCATGGTCTACACCGCCCGCAGAAGAAAGGTTCCAGAGATCAGGAAGGCGCCCGCGATGGTGCCGGCGGCCAGGCTTTTCTGCCGCGGCGACCAGGGCAGGAACTCCAGCGCCAGCAGGCGCAGCCCGCCGAAGAAATGCACCGCCAGCAGGAAGACCAGCCCGAACTCGGCCAGCTTGACCAGGGGGTTCTCGGCAAAGCCGAGGAAACGGTCCAGCCGCTCTGGCCGCGTCAGCGCCAGGGACAGGACATAGAAATGCGCGGGCAGGAACAGCGCCAGCGCCAGGCCGGACAGGCGATGCAGCATATAGGCCAGCCACAACGGATGCTTGCGATGCGGCTTGATCATCACAGCACCGTCACGGCCGCCACGGCGCGCGCCCCCATGACCAGCAGGACCAGGCCCGTGCCCCAGGTGAAAAGCTCCAGCGCCAGACCCCGAAGGCCGGTGGCCTCGTGCAGGATCACCCGCAAGCCGATGGCGGCATGGATCGAGACCGCCACCACGAAACTGCCGTAGAACAGTAGCCAAGCGATGCTGCCTTGGGTGCGGGCCAGGATCTCGGCGCTGCTCAGCCCGCCCTGGATGGCATAGGCCATGACCGCCAGATGCCCCAGCACCAGCGGAGCCATGACCATCGCGCTCAACCGCTGCGCCATGTAGTAACGAAGATTCAACATGCTACCCCCTTCCCTTCAGGAACGACCGCGCGGCGGCCCGCTTGAGCCCGGCGATGGCGCTGAGCGGGTCCAGCTCGTTCGGGCAGAAGCGCGTGCAACTGCCCTGCGTGTGGCAGTTCATGCAGCCGTCCGAGCCGGTGACGGCATCCAGGATCGACTGGCGGTCCTGGACCTTCACGTCGTTGTAAAGCGTCCAGGCGCGTTGCAGCGCCGCCGGGCCCAGATAGTCGGGATTGCCCGCCACCGTATCGCAGGCGGCATAGCAGACCGAGCAGTTGATGCATTCGATCGCCGTATTGGCGACGACCCGGCCGGGATCCTCCGGACTGACCTCCTGGATCGGCTCCGAGCGGGTCCGGCTGGGCTTGTGGACACCGCCTGCCTTGATCCACTTGTCGAAGAACGGATCCATGTCCGCCGCCAGATCCTTGATCACCGGCAGATTGCGCAGTGGCCCGATCTGAAGCCTGCCGTCCTCCAGCACGCGCTTGACATGCGTCCGGCAGGTCCAGCGCGGCTGGCCGTTGACCATCATCGCGCAGGAACCGCACATGCCCACCCGGCAGGCATAGCGATAGGTCAGCGACGGATCGACGGCCTGCTGGATCCAGCTGACGACATCAAGCACGGTCTGGTTGTCATGGGCAGGCACCGAGAAGGTTTCGTAAGCGCCCTGATCTCCTGATCCGCGCCAGACCGAAACCTGCATTGTCTTTGTATTCTCGCTCACAGCGCACCTGTTGGCTTACTTGATGATGCACCCTATGACGCAATTTTTCTAACACAAAGGAACTAATTCTAAATTGTTGTGTAAAATTAATTTACGCATGCGGCAGGCGGATCTGCGGCAGGCATCGCGGCATGCCGCGCCTCATTCACTTTCGACGGCAGAACAAGACGCAATGCAGGCTCTGTGCCGGGATTTCGGCTTTCGCCGTCCGCCCCTGTCCGAGGCCGGCGCGAGGATCGAGGGGCCCCGCGCACTTCCGCAACCGCCCTCCAAGGCATTAGGAAACAACGCCTATTCCCCTGGCTTCCCGCCGTTGTTCCGGGAAATAGCGTAAGGTAAGTTTTCAGTAATTATAAGAATTAATGCGTTTGTTGCAGTAAAATTTTCAAATACAGTGCTCTTCATGAAACCACCTGGCTCTTGCCGGACCGTGGTGGCCGTCCGGACAGGTTCCGCAAGGAGGAGGTGCAGGAACCAGTATCGAACCTCTCCCCTGGGGGAGCAACCAGCATCACGGCGGCCCGTTTCGGAGACGGGGCGCACGCCAGAAACCATAGGGAGGAGACATGCAGCATCAAGATCCGCTGCTTGCCGTTAGGGGCGTCACGTTGCAATACAAGACGCCGCACCATCTGATAACGGCAACCTATCGCGTCAGCTTCGATGTCCACCAGGGTGATCGTTTCATCCTGCTTGGCCCCTCGGGCTGCGGAAAATCCACGCTTCAGAAGGCCGTCGGCGGCTACATTACCCCGACCGAGGGCGAAATGTCGCTGAAGGGGCGCAAGATCACTCAGCCCGGCCCCGACCGGATGATGGTGTTCCAGGAGTTCGACCAGCTTCTGCCCTGGAAGACCGTCAAGCAGAACGTCGCCTTCGCCCTGCAAAGCGCCAAGCGCATGCCGCGCCGCCAGGCCGAGGAAAAGGCGATGGAGTATGTCGAAAAGGTCGGGCTGGCAAAATTCGCCGACAGCCACCCGCATATGCTTTCGGGCGGCATGAAGCAGCGCGTTGCCATCGCCCGCGGCATGGCGATGGAACCCGACATCCTGCTGATGGACGAACCCTTTGCCGCCCTGGACGCCCTGACCCGGCGCAAGATGCAGGACGAGTTGCTGAAGCTGTGGGACGAGACGCGCTTCACGGTGCTGTTCGTCACCCACTCCATCGCCGAGGCAATCAAGATCGGCAACCGCATCCTGCTGCTGTCGCCGCATCCGGGCCGGGTCAAGGCCGAGCTGAACAGCACCACCGACCCGCGCGAAGCGGCCGAGCTGGAGCGCCACATCCACCAGATGCTTTTTGCCCATGAGCCGGAGGAGATGGAGCATGCCTGAAGCCACCGCGCGCGTCCTGCCCCTGCGCCCCGGCGCCACCACCGAGCGCCCTGAAATCTATCACGAAGAGGTTGCCGGCGGCGAGTTGAAGATTATCGAGCAACCGCTTTCGACCTTCGAACTGCTCTACCGCGAGCCGTGGCTGCGCAAGCTGTTCATTCTGGTCGTTCTGGCCTGCATCTGGGAAATCTATGGCCGGGTGCTGAACAACGACCTGCTGTTTCCGACCTTCACGGCCACAGCGGGGGCGCTCTTCAAGTCATTGATGAACGGCACCCTGCCCTCGGCGGCCTGGGTCTCGATCAAGGTTCTCGTCACCGGCTATGTCTTCGGCATCGGGCTTGCCGCCGCGCTGACCGCCTTGGCGATGGCGTCGCGGATCGGCACCGATTTCCTGGAAACCATGACCTCGATGTTCAACCCACTGCCGGCGATCGCGCTGCTGCCGCTGGCGCTGATCTGGTTCGGCCTGGGCAATGCCAGCCTGGTCTTCGTGCTGGTCCATTCTGTCACCTGGGCCATCGCGCTGAACACGCATTCGGGTTTCCTGGGCGTCAGCAAGACCATGAAGATGGTCGGGCGGAACTATGGCCTGAAAGGCTTCAGCTTCATCACCAAGATCCTGATCCCGGCGGCCTTTCCCAGCATCCTCACCGGGCTGAAGATCGGCTGGGCCTTTGCCTGGCGGACCCTGATCGCGGCCGAACTGGTGTTCGGCGTCAGCTCCGGCTCGGGCGGGCTGGGCTGGTTCATCTTCGAAAACAAGAACCTCTTGGACATCCCGATGGTCTTTGCCGGCCTGCTGACCGTCATCATCATCGGCCTGGTGGTCGAGAACCTGATCTTCCGCACCATCGAGCGCTACACGATCCAGCGCTGGGGCGTGCAGCACTGAAACCAGGGCCCGCCCAGGCAGGGGCGGGCCCTTTGACCACGCAGCCGTGGTTCTAGGAGGAAATGCAATGAAAAACGTCAAATTATCCGTCGTCCTGGGCCTTGCCGTCTCGGTATTTTCGGCTGTGCCGTCCTGGGCGGAAACCGTCCATGTCCGGCTCGCCCGCCAATTCGGCATCGGCTACATGCCCCTGACGCTGGTGCAGGAACAGGGCCTGCTGGAAAAGCACGCGAAAGCGGCCGGCGTGGATGTCACCACGGAATGGCTGCGCTTCACCGGCGGCTCGGGGATGAACGAGGCGCTGCTTTCGGGCAATCTGGACATCGCCGCTGGCGGCACCACGCCGATGCTGACGATCTGGGCGCGCACGCAGGGCAATATCAAGATCAAGGGCGTCGCGGCGCTGGCATCGATGCCCTTGCATCTGATGACCACCAACCCGGACATCAAGTCGCTTGCGGATTTCTCGCGCGGGGACAAGATCGCGCTGCCCGCCGTCAAGACCTCGATCCAGGCCATTACCCTGCAAATGGGCGCGGAGAAATTCCTGGGCGAGGGCAAGCATGCGGCGCTTGATACTTTCACGGTGTCGATGGGTCATCCCGATGCGCAGCTTGCGCTGCTTGGTGGCCAGTCCGAGGTGAACGCGCATTTCGGCTCACCGCCCTTCCAGAACCTCGAAGCCAAGGATTCGCGCGCCCACAAGGTGCTGGACAGCTATGACGTTCTGGACGGATCGCATACCTTTACCGCCATCTGGGCCAAGAACGATTTCGTTGAAGGCAATCCCGAGGTCATCGGCGCGCTGATGGTCGCACTTGAGGAAGGCATCGCCTTCATCCAGGAACATCCCGAGGAAGCGGCGCAGATCTGGGCAAAGGCCGAGAACACGAACCTGACCCAGGACGAGATCGTGGCCCTGATCAAGGACCCGCAAACCAAATGGACGACCACGCCCGAGCGCCTGCTGCCCTATGTGAACTTCATGGCCCGGGTGGGCCTCATTTCCCACAATACCGACGACTGGCGCGATCTGTTCTTCGACACGGTCCATAATACCGAGGGGAGCTGATAGCGAGTTCCTCGTTTGGTCGGCAAGCTTGCACCGCCTCGTCATAATATCGACGAGGCGGCTTGGGCTCATCGACTCGTCTGGATATCAGGCCGCTCGTCGGGAACGAAACCGCCGCGATTGGGCATCTGCACCTTGGCAAGAGTGCCGGCGTTCATGACTTCATGTTCGCCGATGATCCCGTTCTCCGCCAACAGATAAGCGGTAACAGCATAAACTTCGTCGGGCGTAAGGCTTTGCGGAGAATCCAACGGCATCGCTCGACGTATATAGTCAAAGACCGTGGTGGAATATGCCCAATAACTTCCGATGGTTTTCACGGGCTTGCCACTGTTCAGCGGCTTTGTTGCACAAATCCCTCGAGGGATTCATTCTGTGGATCCAGAGTGATAGCTGTAATTCATGAGCAGACCTTCCTCCCTGACCTACAAGACCAGGAACTGGCCAGCCTGCAATGAAGCGCTCGAGCGTCGCGGCTCGCTGACGATCTGGTTCGATCCTGCCATGACTTGGGATGCCACGCCGACAGGCAGGCGTGGCCGCCAGCGGACCTACAGCGACACCGCCGTTCAGACCTGCCTGACGATGAAGGTGCTGTTCGGCATGACGTTACGACAGACGACAGGCTTCGTCGAGAGTTTGCTTCGCCTCCTCGCCTGGATTAGACGGTGCCTGACTTCAGCACCCTGTCGCGCCGCCAGAAGACCCTCGCTGCGGATATCCCGTATCGTGGGTCCGCGGGGCCACTGCACCTGCTGATCGACAGCACTGGCCCCAACCGGCGGGTCTGGCGCAAGCTCCACCTTGGGATCGACGAGCAAACACTGGAGATCCGCGCTGTCGAAATCACCGGGAGCCATATCGGTGACGCACCGGTTCTACCCGACCTGCTCAGCCAGATCCCGGAGGATGAGCAGATCGGAAGTGTCACCGCAGATGGTGCCTATGACACCCGCAAGTGCCACGATGCCATTGCCGACCGCGGCGCTCATGCCGTCATCCCGCCCCGCAAGAATGCGAAACCGTGGAAGACCGTCACCGCCGGAGCCGTGGCGCGCAATGAGACCCTTCGGGCATCGAAATACCTCGGGCGCGCATTGTGGCGACGATGGAGTGGATACCACCGCCGAAGCCGCGTCGAGACCAAGATGCACTGTGTGAAACTGCTGGGGCAGCGCCTCATGGCGCGGGACTTCGACCGCCAGGCCGCCGAAATCCAGGTCCGTATCGCAGTCCTGAACGGCTACACCGCGCTCGGCATGCCCGTTACGGAAGCCGTGGGATAAGTCCGCCTGGGAAGGGGAACTCCCGCCATTAGCCGATTCGCGCAACAAAGCCGCCGGGGAGCAAGTAAAGATGGTTGCGGGTGTGCGCATGCATCAATCCATGCGACTTACTTCAGCCAATCATCTCACCAAAGGCTCACTTCCACCATATGGCAGTTATGGTCTGTTTCGAACTGCTGCGTAGTTGTCGCCGAGCAAAACAACTATATCACAATACTAATAGCCCATCGGATCCCCTTAACCAACCCAGTGCAAGGGTGATAGCGTATAAAAGTTCATACCCTCTGCCCCGCGCTAGGCAAAAATAACGCGGTCTACCTATTCGATCAACGATCTCGCAACTGCACTGCTGCCCGACTGCCATTGTCGCCACACCAAGACGCTTCAGCTTGACGATTCGCACATATGCCTCTAATTTTTCTTAAGGTATTCTCCGTTGATACATTTTCCACCTTAATAACTGCGGTGTCATGTCGCGCATCTTTCTGAGCCACTCCCCTTCAGACAACGCTGCGGCAGTGGCATTGCGGGATTGGCTGGTGAGCCAAGGCTTTGACGACCTGTTTCTCGGTCTCGACCCTGTACGTGGCATCCTGGCCGGCGAGCGCTGGGAACGGGCGCTGAACGAGGCAGTCAATCGCTGCGAAGCAGTCGTGCTTCTGATCAGCCGCGCCTGGCTTGCCTCGACTTGGTGCCGCAAAGAAATGACGCTGGCCCTGCGGCTGAACAAACCGATATTCGGCGTCCTGATCCAAGAGATGACAACCGGCGAATTGCCGCTAGAACTGGCCGGCAGCCGGCAGATTGTTCAACTGGCCCGTGGGACAGATCATCGGATGTTCCGCGCAAGCCTGCCCGATGGGCGCGAGGCGCATGTCACCTTTTCCAACTCGGAACTAACGAAGCTGAAAGTCGGTCTCACGAAGGCCGGCCTCGACCCACGCTTCTTCCTCTGGCCTCCCGATGCCCTCGACCGCGGCGGCTATCTGTCGACGCGGCTGGACGGGCAGATAGGGTATTACAAGAATGCCGCGAACAGGATGATCGTCCCATCCCGCCGGCTGCACGGGCTGGAATTCGTGCTTGCACTCGCCGCGGCGCTTACGGCGATTGCGGCTATCGGCAAGTGGATCCCCTTCGATCTGGCCGCGCTGACGGCGGTCTTCACCACCCTGTCGGGGACGATCATCGCCCATCTCCAGGCGAGCCGCTATGACGAGTTGATCCTCAGCTATCGGGCAACGGCCAACCGACTGTCGAATCTCCGGGCCACACTGAACCCGGACGCAACCGCCGCAGATATCGCGGCAATCGCGGAGGAGATCATCGGCGCGGAAACCCGAAGCTGGCAGGCGAGCTGGCTGAAGGAGGACGGTAAAACCAGCGGGAGCGAACTGATCGGCGCCAATCGCATGTAAGGCCGTCGAGCCGGGTGATCGCGACTCCCGTCGCGGTGTCCCAGACCTGCGCCGTCCTGTCATCAGACCCGGTGACGAGGCGTGTCCCGTCCGGCGAGAAGGCGACGCTCGTAACCCTTTTCCCATGGCCTTCAAGCGGCAGGCCGATCGGCCCAGCTGTGGCGATATCCCAGACCCGCGCTGTCCTGTCACTGGACCCAGTGGCGAGGCGCATTCCGTCCGGCGGAAGGCAACGCTTCCGACCGATCCTCCATGGCCTTCAAGCGGCGGGCCGATCAGCTCAGCTGTGGCGACGTCCCAGACCTGCACGTTCCCATCCTGGGACCCGACGGCGAGGCGTGCCCTGTCCGAAGAAAAGGCGACGCCCGGGACCACGGTATGGCCTTCGAGACCGGGAAACTCTGCCCCCGTCGCGAGGTTCCACACTCGTGCCGTCCGGTCACGGAACCCGGTGGTAAGGAGCGTCCCGTCAAAGGAGAAGGCGACGCTTGTGACCCCGTGCAAATGGCCTTCGAGACGAAAGCGTTCTCGAAGGTGCTGGAGTGCCAGAGACGCCGCTGAAATCGCCTGCCGAAGTTGAGGTTCTCCCCCGCCGCATTGCGTGGCCATGCCATCAGTGCCAGCTTGGCCGCCTCGACAGGTCGCCCTTCTGCCGACGCGGCGGTGGACAATGCCGTCAGCACGCTGTTCTGGTTCCGCCGGGAAAGCCATGCCTCGCGCTGCGCCAGTGCGGTCTGGTGTTCGGCTTGTTGCCGCGCTTGTCGCGCAGATTCGGCTTCCTGCTGCGCCCGTGCGGCCTGATTCTGTGCTTCGGCAGTAGCGTCATCCGCCCGTTTTTTCTCCTCCACAGCCTCCTTCCGTGCCATCTCAGCATCCTGCCGCGCCATGGCCTCGCGCCACCCGAAGGCACCCATGCCCACCGTCAACAGCGCCAGCGCCGCCGCGACCGCCCGCCACATCAGCCACTCGCGCCGCGCCCGGCGGCCGGCGGCGTCGAGGAAGCCGGTCTCGGACGCGGACAGCCAGCGGGGGTGGCGGGTGCGCAGCACCTCGAACTCTGCCCGCATCGCCGCATGCGGCAGCGCATAGGGATTGCGCTTGTCTACCTCCCATGAACCAGCCGAGTCGATCAACCGCCCCAAGGCCCGGATATCACCGGCGCTTTCCTGTATCCGCTCCTGTAACCATGGCCATTGGGTAATCAGCGCCTCATGGGCGATCTCGGCCGAAGTTTCGCGGATCATCAGCAGCCGCCCCCCTCCTCGCTGCCGAGGCGCTGGGCCAGCGCCGCCCACTCCGGCCCCAGTTCCGTCAGCGCCGCCTGTCGCCCGATCGCGCCGCCGGTATCGCCAAGCCGGATCAGCCGGGCAAACAGTAGCAGCAGCCAAGCCCGCTCGCCCTCGTCCAGCACATCGGTCTGGACCCGCTCCGCCTCGACGGCGACGGCCCCCAGCACACCGCCCACTTGCCCATAGGCCGCCGAAATCCGGGACCGCTCGCGCCGCGACTGCCGCCAAGCCGCGTAGAGTGCCATCTGGATCAGCGCCAGATCGCCGGGCCGGTCGCTGACATCGTGCTGAATGACGGCCACGAGCGCGTCACGGTCGGCGGCGTCATGATAGTTCGCCATCTTCAGCGGCTCGTGCACCAGTTGGGCGATCCCTGCTTCGCTCATCCGCTTCAGCCGGTACTGCGCGGCACCGTCCTCCGCCCTCAGTTGCGCAAAAAGCGCCTCGTGTCCCCGGATCAGGTTGAAATAGTCGGCCCGCACCGTCAGCACCACGTGAAAGTCGCGCCTGGCAGAGGGATCGGCCAGTGCCAACAGAAGGTCGATGAAGACCTTGGCATCCTCCGCCGAGGTCTGGGTGAGCAGTTCTTCGAACTGGTCAACCACCAGCAGTGTCTTCGTTTCCGCCGGCAAGTCGCAACGCACCGCATAGGCGGCCTCGTCAGCATCCTTGAGGTCGATCCGCTTGCGCAGGCTGGCACGGGCGTCCCCCAACAGGCCGAGAGCTTTGGCGGCGTCATCGACACCACGGCGGAGAACTTGAAGCGGATTGTTGCGGGGGCGCATGATGACGACATGCCGGCACACCCCCTCGGGCTGAAGCCAGTTGTCCGGCTCCAGCACCCCACCGCGAAAGGCCGGCACCAGTCCCGCGCGGACCAGCGAGGACTTGCCTGCCCCGCTGTCGGCCACCACCGCCACGATCAGGTGCCGCCGGAGCCGCTTGGCGAGCTTGCCAACCTCCTTCTCGCGGCCGAAGAACAAGTGCGCCTCGTCTTCCTCCATCGCGCGGAGGCCGACGAACGGCTCCTCCACCAAGACCGGCTTTCGCGGCCCGCCTAGTGCGGCGGCAATCAGGTCGGCCAGCGCTGCCGGGTCGCCCAGCGGGTCACGGACGGCCTGATGCTGGCGCGCAAAGGGCGGCAGCGTGGCGGAACACGCCTCTGGCGCAAGGGCGGGGACGAAGGGAACGGCGCCGTCGCCGGTCGCCCGCGATATGCCGAGCCGAACCTCGGGTTCGACCCAGTTGGTAACATCCTGACTGCCGACATAAACGCAGAAGGCGCCTGCTTGGTCATCACATCTTCGAGCTGTTTCTGCCAGTGCTCGGTACCGGCATGCAGGCCGGCCTCCCGGTCCGTGTCCAGCCAGACCTCCAGCCCCGCATTCCGTGCCGCCGGCGATGCGAGAATCCGCCGCTTTAGTTCCACCGCCGCGGCAGTGTCGACACCGGAATGACTCAAGAACAGGAGCATAGTCCCAGCCGAACTGAATATGCCTTCACTATCGTATAGCTTGCGCGACTGCCAGCTGTTCGCCAAGCCCTCTTTTTCAGCCGATCCTGCGCCCGGCTTCGCCTTGCCGCATGGTTGCAGGTTTGGGAGACCTGATTTGAACCTGCGGATGCAAGCGTTTGATTTTGTTGATGTGGGTGAGATGTGGGCAAACAAAAACCGCGCTAAGCGGTTGCTTTAGCGCGGTTTTTTGGGTTTGACCTGCCCCGGGATTTTTCCTCCAGATGCGATTAGAGTCCGGCCCAACTTGAGGACGGACAATGAAGCGAACGAGATTCACGGACGAACAGATCATCGGCATCCTGGCAGAGCATGAGGCAGGCGCGAAGTGCGCTGACCTGTGCCGCAAGCACGGCATGTCGGAAGGCACCTTCTACAACTGGAAGGCCAAGTTCGGCGGCATGACGGTGTCGGAGGCGAAGCGGCTGAAGGGGCTCGAGGATGAGAACGCCAAGCTGAAGAAGCTGCTGGCCGAGCAGATGCTGGATCTGGCGGCGATGAAGGACCTGGTTGCAAAAAAGTGGTAGGGCCCGCCGTGAAGCGTGAAGCCGTTGCGTATCTTCGGGCCGAGCATGGCCTCTCGGAACGGCGGGCCTGTCACATCGTCGGCGCGGATCGAATGATGATCCGCTATCGATCCCGACGCGCGCCGGATACGGCGTTACGCGGTCGGTTGCGGGACTTGGCCAACGAGCGCCGGCGGTTCGGTTACCGGCGCTTGTTCGTATTGCTGCGCCGCGAGGGCGAGCCCTCGGGGATCAATCGGATCTATCGGCTCTACCGCGAAGAAGGGCTGACGGTGCGCAAGCGGAAGGCGCGGCGCAAGGCGGTCGGAACACGGGCCCCTATCCTGGTCGAGGCGCGGCCCAATGCACGCTGGTCGCTGGATTTCGTCCATGACCAGTTCGATTGCGGGCGAAGATTCCGGGTGCTGAACATCGTCGATGACGTGACCCGGGAATGTTTGGCGGCGATCCCGGACACCTCAATCTCGGGGCGGCGCGTGGCGCGAGAACTGGCCGCCCTGATCGAACGCCGCGGAAAGCCCGGGATGATCGTCTCTGACAACGGCACCGAACTGACCAGTAACGCGATCTTAACCTTTGCCGCCGATCGCGACATTGAGTGGCATTACATCGCCCCGGGCAAGCCGATGCAGAACGGATTTGTGGAAAGTTNCAANGGGCGGATGCGGGACGAGCTGCTCAACGAGACCATGTTCCGCAACCTGGCCCATGCCCGTATCGTGATCGCCGCCTGGGCTGCCGACTACAACACCGAACGCCCGCACTCGGCCTTGGACTACCAGGCCCCGGCTGACTACGCGCGGACCCTGACCGCCGCAATCGCCCGCCCCGCTGCGCGAGATGAAAGCTCCGCGCGTCGGGCGATTGCTCAACCTGCGCCAATTGGCGTAAACACTAACCGGGCTCCGGTCGCGGCTGGATGAAAGTTCAGGGGCAGGTCA
>NZ_JAEN01000019.1:0-90624 GCF_000518925.1 Paracoccus sp. J39
GCCATGTCCATTGAATCGCTTGAGAAACATCCTGTTCCGTCTGGCTTTGCTGCTGCGCATGCGGGGCCTGGGGATTATGCGCGGCTCTATGCCGAATCGCTCTCGGATCCCGAGGGGTTCTGGGGGCGCGAGGGGCTGCGGCTCGACTGGATCGAGCCCTATTCCAGGGTGAAGGACACGGATTTCACCATGGGCCGGGTCTCGATCAAATGGTTCGAGGACGGGGTGCTGAACGCCTCGGTGAACTGCGTCGACCGCCACCTGCCCGAGCGGGCGAACCAGACCGCGATCATCTTCGAGCCGGACGACCCGGCCCGGCCGGCGCGCCACATCACCTATGCCGAGCTGTCCGACAAGGTGAACCGCTTCGCCAACGTGCTCTTGTCGCAGGGGGTGATGCGCGGCGACCGGGTGGTGATCTACCTGCCGATGATCCCCGAGGCGGCCTATGCCATGCTGGCCTGCGCGCGCATCGGCGCCATCCATTCCATCGTCTTCGCCGGCTTCTCGCCCGACGCGCTGGCCAACCGCATCAACGACAGCGGCGCCAAGCTGGTGATCACCGCCGACACCGCGCCGCGCGGCGGCCGCAAGACGGCGCTGAAGTCGAACACCGACGCGGCGCTTCTGCATTGCTCGGACCGGGTGCGCTGCCTGGTGGTCAAGCATACCGGCGACCAGACCACCTGGATCGAGGGGCGCGACGTGGACGTGCTGAAGCTGATGGAGGAGGTCAGCCCCGACTGCCCGCCGCGGCCGATGGGGGCCGAGGATCCGCTGTTCATCCTTTACACCTCGGGCTCGACCGGCAAGCCCAAGGGGGTGGTGCATTCCACCGGCGGCTACCTGCTGTTCGCGGCGATCACGCATCGATACGTCTTCGACTATCGCGACGGCGACGTGTTCTGGTGCACGGCGGACGTGGGCTGGGTGACCGGGCACAGCTACATCGTCTACGGCCCGCTGGCCAACGGTGCCACGACGCTGATGTTCGAGGGGGTGCCGACCTGGCCCGATGCCGGCCGCTTCTGGGCGGTCTGCGAGAAGCACAAGGTCAACCAGTTCTACACCGCGCCGACCGCGATCCGGGCGCTGATGGGGCAGGGGCCGGAATGGGTCGAGAAATACGACCTGTCCAGCCTGCGGGTGCTGGGCACGGTGGGCGAGCCGATCAACCCCGAGGCCTGGGTCTGGTACGACCGGCATGTCGGCAAGGGGCGCTGCCCGATCGTGGACACCTGGTGGCAGACCGAGACGGGGGGCCACATGATCACCTCGCTGCCGGGCGCCATCGAGACCAAGCCGGGTTCGGCGACGCTGCCCTTCTTCGGGGTCCGGCCGGTGGTTCTGGATGCCGCGAGCGGGGCGGTGCAGGAGGGCGACCCGGCCGAGGGGGTGCTGTGCATCGCCGACAGCTGGCCTGGTCAGATGCGCACGGTCTGGGGCGACCACCAGCGTTTCATGGAGACCTATTTCCAGCAATATCCGGGCTATTACTTCACCGGCGACGGCTGCCGGCGGGACGAGGACGGCTATTACTGGATCACCGGGCGGGTGGACGACGTGATCAACGTCTCGGGCCACCGGATGGGCACGGCCGAGGTGGAATCGGCGCTGGTGGCGCATGAGAAGGTGGCCGAGGCGGCGGTTGTGGGCTATCCGCATCCGCTGAAGGGCCAGGGCATCTATGCCTATGTGACGCTGATGAACGGGGTGGAGCCCAGCGACGAGCTGCGCGCCGACCTGGAGAAATGGGTGCGCACCGAGATCGGGCCGATCGCCAAGCCGGACCTGATCCAATGGGCGCCGGGTCTTCCGAAGACGCGTTCGGGCAAGATCATGCGCCGCATCCTGCGCAAGATCGCCGAGGACGATTTCGCCGCCCTCGGCGACATCTCCACCCTCGCAGACCCCGCCGTCGTCGACGAACTCATCGAAAACAGAATGAACCGGCACTGAGGAAAAGCGCGGGCGCCGGAAGCGCCCGCAGGCAATACCGGCTAGCGCGGGCGGCAGCGTCGCCCGCGACCGGTCCCGGCTTGGCCCGAGAGTCCGCCGCCGGCCCGCTACCGAAAAATTCGTCTCGCCGGCAATTCCGCCGGCGCGGCCGAGAAAGCCCAGATCGTGGCAGTGGAGGAGCACGACCCCGATGCAAGAAGACCTGGTCGAACGGATCGCCGCAGATCCGAATTATCAATTGCTGAAAGCGAAGCGATCCCGCTACGGCTGGATTCTGACGATCGCGATGCTCGTTGTCTATTACGGCTATATCCTGCTGATTGCCTTCGACAAGGAACTGCTCGCCGCGCGGATCGGCGACGGCGTCATGACCTGGGGCATTCCCCTGGGCTTCGGCGTGATCGTCTTCACCATCATCATCACCGGCATCTATGTGCGCCGCGCCAACAGCGAGTTCGACGAGCTCAGCGAGAAGGTCCGGCAGGAGGCGCTGAAATGAATCGCAATATCCTGCGCTGCGGCCTGGCGGCCGCGCTTCTGGCCGCGCCCGGCGCGGCCATGGCCGCCGACGTGATCCAGGGCGCCGAGAAGCAGGCGACGAACTGGACCGCCATCGTCATGTTCGCGGTCTTCGTGCTGGGCACGCTCTACATCACCAAATGGGCGGCGTCTAAGACCAAGTCGGCGGCGGATTTCTATACCGCCGGCGGCGGTATCACCGGCTTCCAGAACGGGCTCGCCATCGCCGGGGACTACATGTCGGCGGCATCCTTCCTGGGGATCTCGGCCGCGGTGATGATCTCGGGCTATGACGGGCTGATCTATTCGATCGGCTTCCTGGTCGGCTGGCCGATCCTGACCTTCCTGATGGCCGAGCGGCTGCGCAACCTGGGCCGCTTCACCTTTGCCGACGTGGCGGCCTTCCGCTTTGCCCAGACCCCGGTGCGCATCTTCGCCGCCTCGGGCACGCTGGTCGTGGTGGCCTTCTACCTGATCGCGCAGATGGTGGGCGCGGGTTCGCTGATCCAGCTGCTGTTCGGGCTGGACTACTGGATCGCGGTGGTGATCGTCGGCGCGCTGATGATGATCTATGTGCTGTTCGGCGGCATGACCGCGACGACCTGGGTGCAGATCATCAAGGCCTGCCTGCTGCTGGGCGGCGCGTCCTTCATGTCCTTCATGGTCATGTGGCATTACGGCTTCAGCCCCGAGGCGATGTTCGCCGACGCCGTGCGCGTCAAGGCCGAGCTTGCCGCCAGCGGCGGCGCCAGCGCCGAGGATGCGGCAACGGCCGGCCAGTCGATCATGGGTCCGGGCACCTTCATCAAGGATCCAATCTCGGCCATCAGCTTCGGCATGGCGCTGATGTTCGGCACCGCCGGCCTGCCGCATATCCTGATGCGCTTCTTCACCGTTCCCAGCGCCAAGGAAGCGCGCAAGTCGGTGATGTGGGCGACCGGCTGGATCGGCTATTTCTACCTCTTGACCTTCATCATCGGCTTCGGCGCCATCACCTTCGTGCTGACCAATCCAGAATTCCTGGACGGCTCCGGCGCACTGGTCGGCGGCTCGAACATGGCGGCGGTGCATCTGGCGCAGGCGGTGGGCGGCAACGTCTTCCTGGGCTTCATCTCGGCCGTGGCCTTCGCCACCATCCTGGCGGTGGTCGCCGGCCTGACGCTTTCCGGCGCCTCGGCGGTCAGCCACGACCTCTATGCGACCGTGATCAAGAACGGCAATCCCGCGCCGGGCAGCGAGCTGCGCGTCTCGCGCATCACCACGCTGGTGCTGGGCCTGGTTGCGGTCGTGCTGGGCATCGCCTTCAAGAACCAGAACATCGCCTTCATGGTGTCGCTGGCCTTCGCGGTGGCCGCATCGGCCAACTTCCCGGTGCTGTTCATGTCGGTGCTGTGGAAGGATTGCACGACCCGCGGCGCGGTGGTCGGCGGCTTCCTGGGGCTGATCTCCTCGGTGGTGCTGACGGTTCTGTCGCCCTCGGTCTGGGAGGCGACGCTGGGCAACCCGGCCGGTTCGGCGCCCTTCCCCTACACCTCTCCGGCGCTGTTCTCGATGACGCTGGCCTTCCTGGGCATCTGGCTGGTGTCCAAGATGGACAACGGCACGCGGGCGCGGATCGACCGGGCGGGCTTCCTGGCCCAGCAGGTGCGCTCGGAAACCGGGATCGGCGCGGCAGAGGCCTCGTCGCACTGAAACGCCGGCCCGCCCTTCGGGGCGGGCCGTCTTGCCGTCCCGGACCCGGACCGGTCAGGGACGGTGTCCGCCCCTGTGGCCGGCGCGACGCCCGGCGCCCCGCGCCGGGTTCGGAGGCCATCCCGGGCTTGCGTTGCCGGACATCATGCCGCCCGACCTGCCGGACCCTTGCGGCGATCCGGGGCCGATCCGGCCCTGCCCGAGGCTCGCTGCGGCCGGTGATCGGACCCGCGGGCCGGGATGGCGCGCCCCCTCGGGACCGCCCGAGCGCGCCCGCGGCCAGTCGCCGCACTGCAAAGACGCAGGCGAACGGCGTTTTTTGCTTGCCAGACACAGACATATCGGTCTTTCCATGGCTTGTCCCGGAACGCGATCCGGGGGCAGACTGAAGCGCCAGCGGAGTGCGCCAGCACGGAAGGACAGCCATGACCGACGCCTATCAAGCCATCATCGACCGCTGTGCCGGACTGCCGCCCCTGCGCACCGCCGTGGTCCATCCGGTGCAGCATTCCGTCTTCGAGGCGGTGGGCGATGCGGTGGCCGCCGGGCTGATCGAGCCGGTGCTGATCGGCCCCGCCGCCCGCATTGCCGCCGCGCTGATCGAGGCCGGCCAGGCCCCCGACGCCTATGAGATCGTCGATACCGAACACAGCCACGCCGCCGCCGCCCGTGCCGCACAGATGGCCGCGGCGGGCCAGGTCGGCGCCATCGTGAAGGGCTCGCTGCATTCCGACGAGCTGCTGGGCGCGGTGATCCATCCGCAATGCGGGCTGCGCACCGAGCGGCGCATCAGCCATGCCTTCCTGATGCTGACCGAGGATTATCCGCGCCCCTTCATCATCACCGACGCGGCGGTCAACATCGAGCCCGACCTGATGGTCAAGGCAGACATCCTGCACAATGCCATCGTCCTTTGGCGCGTGCTGTGGGGCCCGGCCCGGCCCAAGGTCGCGATCCTCGCCGCGGTCGAGACGGTCAATCCCAAGATGCAGGCTACGCTGGACGCGGCGGCGCTGTGCAAGATGGCCGATCGCGGCCAGATCGAGGATGCCGAACTGGACGGGCCGCTGGCCTTCGACAATGCGATCAGCCCGGCGGCGGCCCGGGAAAAGGGCATCGTCTCGCCGGTGGCGGGGCAGGCCGACATCCTGCTGGTCCCCGATATCGAATCGGGCAACATGCTGGCCAAGCAGCTGGTCTTCATGGGCGGCGCCGACGCTGCGGGGATCGTGCTGGGCGCGCGGGTGCCGGTGGTCCTGACCAGCCGCGCCGATTCCGTGCGCGCCCGCATGCTCTCCACCGCGCTGGCCGTGCTGATGGCGGATGCGCGCCGGCGGGGGCTGGTGAAATGATCCCGGCGATCCTGACCCTCAATGCCGGCTCGTCCAGTCTGAAGTTCCGCGTCTTCGCCCGCGACGGGCTGTCGCTCATGGCGCGGGGCGCGGTCAGCCGCATCGGCGCCGATGCCGAACTGACCGCGGCGCTGACCGGCGAGCCGGAGCGCCGCATCCCCCTCGCCGCCGGCGGCGACCATGCCGCCGCGCTGCAGGCGGTGCTGGATTTCCTGGATGCGCATGACGAGGGCTGGCGCATCGAGGCGGTGGCGCATCGCATCGTGCATGGGGGGACGGCCTATACCCGTTCGACCCCGGTCACGCCGCAGGTGCTGCAGGACCTGCAGGAACTGGTCCCGCTGGCGCCGCTGCACCAGCCGCACGGGCTGGCGGCCATCGCCGCCGCCCGCCGGCTGTTCGGCGAGGGGGTGCCGAACCTGGCCTGCTTCGACACCGCCTTCCATGCCGGCCGCGATCCCCTGTTCACCCATTTCGCCCTGCCCGAGCCGATGTTCGAGCAGGGCATCCGCCGCTATGGCTTTCACGGCCTCTCCTATCAGTGGATCGCGCATGTGCTGGCCGAGAACCTGCCCTGGCTGCATCGCGGCCGGGTCGTCGCGGCGCATCTGGGCAATGGCGCCAGCCTCTGCGCCATGCGCGAGGGGCGCAGCATCGACACCACCATGGGCATGACGGCGGTGGACGGCATCCCGATGGGCACCCGCTCGGGCGCCGTCGATCCCGGGGCCATCCTGCTCATGCAGCGCAGCTTCGGCATGGCGCCGGAAGAGATCGAGGACCTGATCTACAACCGCTCGGGCCTGCTGGGCATGTCGGGCCGGTCGAACGACGTCGCGGCGCTGCTGAAGGACGGCAAGCCGCAATCGCGCTTCGCGCTGGATTTCTTCGCGCTGAAATGCGCGCAGGCGGCGGCGGCCATGGCGGTCTCGCTGGGCGGGATCGACGCGATGATCTTCACCGGCGGCATCGGCGAGAACGCCACCCCGGTGCGCGAGGCGATCCTGCGGCACATGGCGCCGCTGGGCAAATTCACCAGCATGGTCATCCCCGCCAACGAAGAGCGGATGATGGCGATGGAGGCCGCCCTGCTGCTTTGACCCCGCGCCGCGCCGGCGCAGGGCAGGGCGGCGTCACCGCTGCCGGACATAGCTGCCCGGCGCCTCTTCCAGCGGCGGATAGCCCGCCTCGGCCGCGCCCATGGCCGGCGGGGCCACGCGCCCGGCGCTGGAATGCTGCGCCAGCCAGTCGCTCCAGGCCGGCCACCACGAGCCCTGGCGCATCGCCGCAGCGCGCGCCCAGTCCTCGGGGCAGAGGCAGGCGCCGTCGCGCTCGCGGCTGGCGATGCGGTAATGGCTGCCGGGCCGGGCGGGGTCGAAGATGATGCCGGTATTGTGCCCTTCGCCCGCCAGCACGAAGGTCAGCTCGGCATCGCTGAGGTAATGCAGCCGATAGACCGATTGCCAGGGCGCGACGTAATCGTCCTCGGTGCCCACGGCGAAGATCGGCGCGCGCAGGTTGCGCAGCGCCACCGGGCGGCCCTCTGCCGTCAGCCGGTCGGTGGCCAGCGCGTTTTCCAGATAGAACCGGCGCAGGTATTCGCCCTGCATGCGGCAGGGCATGCGGGTCGAATCCGTGGCCCAGGCGGCCATGTCGGTCATCGGATCGCGCTCGCCCATCAGATAGCTGCGCACCATGCGCGACCAGATCAGCTCGTCCGAGCGCAGGAAGCGGAAGGCGCCCAGCATCTGCTCGGCCGTCAGATAGCCGCGCTGCCACATCAGGCTTTCCAGCACATGCAGCTGGTCGTGGTCGATGAACAGCCCCAGGTCGCCCGGCTCGGTGAAATCCGTCTGCGCCGCCAGCAGCGAGACCGAGGCCAGCCGGTCGTCCCGCGCCCCGGCCATGGCCGCTGCCGCGATGGCCAGCAGCGTGCCGCCCAGGCAATAGCCCGCCGCATGGATGCGCCGCCCGGGCAGGATGGCCGAGACCGCATCCACCGCCGCCATCACCCCGAGGCTGCGATAATCGTCCAGCGTCAGGTCGCGGTCCTCGGCCGTCGGGTTGCGCCAGGACAGGCAGAACACCGTATGCCCCGCCCGGACCAGATGCCGGACCAGCGAGTTTTCCGGCGACAGGTCCAGGATGTAGTATTTCATGATCCAGGCCGGGACCAGCAGCACCGGCTCGGCCAGCACGGTTCCGGTCGCGGGGGCGTATTGGATCAATTCGACCAGATGATTGCGGAACACCACCGTGCCGGGCGTCGCCGCGACCTCATGGCCGACGCGGAACCGCTCGGCCCCGACCGGCGGCTTGCCGGCCGCCAGCCGCGCCATGTCCTCGGCCCAGTTGCGCAGCCCGGCCAGATGGTTCAGCCCGCCGCTGCGGATGCTGTGGGCGATGATCTCGGGATTGGTGAAGGGCAGGTTCGCCGGCGAGACCATGTCGAGCCATTGCTGCGCCAGGGCCGAGAGCAGGTTCTCGTGATGCGGGCTGACGCCGGGGACGCCATGGGTGGCGTCGCGCCACCATTGCTGCGTCAGCAGGAACCCCTGCGCCCAGAGGCTGAAGGGCGGCTGGCGCCAGGCCTCGGACTGGAAGCGCCGGTCCTGCGGCGGCGGGCGGATCATCGGCTCGGCTTCCGGATCGGCGGCAAGGGCGGCGGCCTGGGCCAGCAGCCCGGCCGCGTCGCGCCGGGCCTTGTCGGCCAGTTCCAGCCGCTTGCCTGGCGCGGCGGCCAGATGCGCCGACCAGTCGAAAAGCGCCATGCCGAGCGCCACCGGCGACAGCCCGGTGCTGAAGCCGGCGGTGGCCGCCTCGCGCAGGCGGTCCAGGGTGCGATAGCTTTCGGCGCCGGGCCTGTCCGGCCTGGCAGGCCGCTCGGGGGCGGCGGGGGGCGGAGGTTTCATGTCGTTCATCGCTGCGGCTCCCGGTCGGATATGGGTCTGGCCGGGCGCAGCCGCGCCCGGCGGTTTACGGCACGAGCACCGCCGCGCCGTCGAAACGGCTGGCGCGCAGGTCGTCCAGCGCGCGATTGGCCTCGCGCAGCGGGTAGGTCTTGGTTTCGGTCACGATGCCGATGCGGGGCGCGAGGCCCAGGAAATCCAGCCCGTCCTGCCGCGTCAGATTGGCGACCGAGGCGATCTGGCGTTCATGCCAGAGCAGCGCATAGGGAAAGGCGGGAATGTCGCTCATATGGATGCCGGCGCAGACCACGCGGCCGCCCTTGCGCACCGCCCGCAGCGCGGCGGGGACCAGAGCGCCCACCGGCGCGAAGATGATCGCGGCGTCCAGCGCCTCGGGCGGCGCCTGATCCGAGCCGCCGGCCCAGACCGCACCCAGCCTGCGCGCGAAATCCTGCGCGCGCAGGTCGCCCGGCCGGGTGAAGGCATGCACCGCGCGGCCCTCCCATCGTGCCACCTGGGCGACGATATGCGCCGCCGCGCCGAAACCGTATAGTCCCAGCCGCTCGGCCTTGCCCGCGATCACCAGCGCGCGCCAGCCGATCAGCCCGGCGCAGAGCAGCGGCGCCAGCGCCACCTCGTCGCCAGCCTCGCCCAGGGGAAAGGCGAAGCGCGCATCGGCGATCGCCGCGGTCGCATAGCCGCCATCGCGGGTATAGCCGGTGAAGCCCGGCGCATCGCAAAGGTTTTCCTGCCCGTCCCGGCAATAGCGGCAGCAGCCGCAGCTGTGGCCCAGCCAGGGAATGCCGACCCGCTGGCCCACCCGCAGGCCGTCCACCCCGGGGCCGAGCGCCTCGATCCGGCCGACGATCTCGTGGCCGGGAATGATCGGCAGCACCGGATCGGGCAATTCGCCGTCGACGACATGCAGGTCGGTGCGGCAGACGCCGCAGGCCAGCACGCGGACCCGGATCTGGCCGGGGCCGGGGTCGCGGTCGGGAAGCTCGGTCCAGACCAGCGGCGTGCCGATCCGTTCCAGCACCATGGCATGCATCCGGGCGTCTCCCATCCTCCGGGTCATGTCCAATATGCGGATGATGGGCCGCGCTTGTAAATGGGCGCGGCCTTAAGTCGCGGTCCGGGATCGCGGCAAAAAGGGGCGCCGTCAGCCGCGCAGCGGGTTGAGGTTGCCGGCCGTCCGGTGGTCCCTGACCCGCGCCGCCGCGATGCCGTTGGCCAGGTGGCGGCCGAACAGGCCGATGCCCAGCAGCAGGGCCGAGCCGGCAAAATTCGGCAGCAGGCTGTCGCCGAACGTCGCCACGCCCCGCATGGCGGTCTGCAGCACCGAACCGTCCTGGAAGAAGCCCGGCAGCAGGTCCAGCACGGTGCGCAGCCCGCTGCCGGCGCCGCCCTGCTCGACCAGCCGGCCGAGCGTGCGGGTCAGCGCCGGGTCGCCAAGCGCCTCGGGGCGCAGCGCGGCCAGGATATCGGTCAGCTCGCGCGGGACCGCGCCCGCCGGCAGGCTGCGCAGCTGCTCGTTCAGCCGCGCCGCCTCGGCCGAAAGCCGCGCGGCCTGGGCGGCGGCATTGCCGCTGTCCAGTGCCTGGATCTCGGCCAGGAAGGGCGCCAGCCCGTCGGGCAGGGCGGTGGCGGGCAGGGCGGTGGGCAGGACCGCGCCCTCGGCGCCGCCGGCCGCGTTGACCACGGCGCGGTTGCCGATGCCGAAGGCGCCCAGGATCGCCGTCGCCCAGCTGAGCACGCGGCCGCGCCGGGCGTCGCGGGTGATGACCGAACCGTCCTCGGCCAGCTGCTTTTCGGTGGCGGTCAGGCGGCGTTCGTCCAGCGGCCTGGGCCGGGCGGTCTGCAACCGCTCCTCGGTGGCCGCGTCCAGCACGCCGGTGGTCGGCAGGCCGTTGTCGTGCTGAAAGGCCAGCAGCGCCGCCGCGGTCAGCGAGCCGAAGATGCCGTCGATCCGCCCCAGCTTGTAGCCGAGCGCGGTCAGCCGTTCTTGCAGCAGCCTGACCCGCATCGGGTCGTCGTCGCCCGTGCGCAAGGGCGGCGCGGGTTCGCGGACGGCCGGCAGGTCGCCGGGGATGTCGAAGGCGTAAAGGTCGTTCTTGCGCATGATCGAGCGCAGCTTGGCGCCATATTGCGGGTCGGTCGCGTAGACGCCGGTCAGGGCATCCGCGAAACGGTCGGGATCGTTCAGGAACTGGCGGGCGCGGGTGTAATGGCGCGACTGGGCCAGCAACCGGCCATGTTCGGCAAAGGCGTCCTCCAGGCTGGCAAAGACCCGGAAGGGCTCGCGCCGGCGGCCGGGCGTGCCGTTCTGGAACTCGACCGTCCACGAGGCGACGCTGGGCTGGTTGCCGACCGCCTTGATCCCGAAGGGGTTGTTCGACCGCGCCGGCATGCGGGCGCCGTAATCGCTTTCCAGCGCCCATTGCGCCAGCGTGACCGAGGCCGGCACGCCCCAGCGCCGTTGCGAGGCCTGGGCGGCGCGGATCACCTCGATGCCGAAGCGCGGCGGTAAAGCGGGCAGGGCCGGCAGGTCGCCGGCGGGCGCGGCGGCATCGGCATCGTCCTCGGCCGCGGCGTCCAGCAGCGTATCGCTGTCTTCGGGCAGGTCCTCGGGCTGGTCCGAGACCATGGCCCAGGCGGGCGGCCTGTGCCAGCCGTCATTCGCCGCGTCGCGCAGCCATTGCGGGGCATTGACCGCGCGGCCGCCGGCGCCCCAGACGATGCGCCGCGGATCCGAGGGCGTGGTGCCGAAGCCGACATGCAGCGTATGCGCACCCATGTAGCCCGTCCCCGCGCCGATGCCGGTGGCACCCTGCGCGGCGGCGGCGATGACGAACTTGCGCAGCGCCGGGTCGGGCTGGCTGTCCGAAAAGCTCAGCGTGCGGCCGCCGGCGATCAGCTGCAGGTCCGCGGCGCGCCCGCCGTCGTGGCGGGTCGAGCCGGTGCGCCGCCCGCCGCTGCCGGGCTGGCCGCCCGAGGTGATCAGGATCCTCTCGATCCCCGCCGCCAGGCCGGCGCCGCGCAAGACGGTCTCCAGCTCCTTGCAGATGGGTCGGTCGCGCGTTTTTCCGATCAGTCCCGATTGGTCAATCAATGTCATGTCAGCCTCCTTGTGAAGCCGAGTCGGGGAAGGATTATCGGTGAGTCGCAAAAGGCTTATTGCGTAATAGTTGATCCGACTTGGAATTTCGTCAATCGCTTTGGACAATCGGCGATATTCGTCCCGAACCCGGGCATCGGGCGCCCGTCCCGGATGAATGCACCGCCTTTTCCGGCCCGGCGGACGGCGGACCCCATCCGAGTCGCCGCCCATGCCCCGGCTTTCCAGCTTGCGCGACGCGGTTTTTCTTGGCGGAAGCGTATTTTTCGCAGGAACGAATTGAAACCATTTGATTGGAAATAGAAAGATTCAGCTATCGGATTTTGCGAAAGCCGGCGGCGGTCGGAACGCAGCCCGCAGGAGTCCAGTTGAAATTCTTGAAGAAAACGCGCATAATCCACGCAGTTTCCTTTATAAAAGGAAGTGGGTTATGAAAAGCTTGGTTCTCGCTCTGGTTGTTCTTGCCGGTGTCACGGCCCAGGTATCGGCGCAAAGCGCCTGCCGCCCCGCCGTCGAGCAATGCCGTTAGGACAGACCTCATTTTCTTGAGGCCGTAACATGCAGGAAGTGGTTGCGCTGCTTTTCGGGGCAGCGATCGTGGCCGTGTTTTCTTATGAGCGTTTCAATCGGGTCTCATTCGAGAATTCCGGGCAGCTGGAGCGTCTGGTCAACCTTCTGTCGGCCGATCATCTGCGCGCCCGGCAGGTCGTCCTGCAGGCATATCTGATTTATGCGGTCTCGCTGCTGGCGATCTATTTCTTCCTTTGCGCCTATGCCGAGGTGCTGCCGGTGCTGGGCGGCATCCCGCTCGATCCCGGGATCGGCGCCACGGACCTGCCCAAGGCGCTGAGCCAGATCACCGGCTCGGATGCCGCCGGCCTCGCCATGCAGCAGCTCGGCCCGGCCGGAGGGGCCGCGATCAGAAACGGCATCTCGCCGCAGATATCGCTGTCCGTGGCGCTGATCATGGTCGGGGTGCTGCCGCGCTTCCAGTTGCTCAACCGCGTCGAGGACTGGATGCGCCACGCGGCCCACCGGCTGGCCGGCATTCCGACCCAGGTCGCCGTCGCCAGCGAAAAGCTGCGCCAGGGCAATTTCCGCCTGCCGTCCCCGCCCGCGGCGCCCGTCCGCGATCAGCCCGCGGACCCGTCCGAGGACCGGCCGGGCGGCGGCTTGCCGAGCCGGCGGGACCGGCTGGGGCTGGGGCGTTATTTCGGCTTCCGCCAGCCGCCGCCGGCAGAGGTCACGGCTGCGACGGCACCCGCCCGGGACACGGCTGCGGATCGGTCCAAGGGCGGGTTTCTGCTGCCGCAAGAGGACTGGCTGCGGCTCGGGCGCTATTTCGCCGTGTCGCAGGCGCGCGGCCTGCTGCCCGATCCCGAGACCTTCGAAAACGACCTGCGCATCATCTTCGCCTGCGACGCCTGGCTGCTTGAACGGCGGCTGCCGGTGCTGCGTGCGCATGACCGCGAGATGTTCAGGCGGCTAGAGGAGGATCTGAAGATCCGCACCGGGCGGCTGGTGCTGGCGCTGGACGAACGGGTGCGGCTGGACGAGAAGGCGGCGCAGAACGGCGCCGCCGCCCGCGAGGGCGAAGAGACCGACAAGCCCGGCAACGAGATCGTGGCGCCGGGCGGCTGGCGTGCCCTGACCCGCCAGACCGAGGAACTGGCCGAGGATTTCTGCACCCTGCTGGCGCTTTACGTCGAACACGACATGCTGCAATTCGGACATGCTTCGTCCGCCCTCGGCGCGCGCGGCCTCCAGCAGGCCGAGGCCGAGCAGGTGCTGGAAGAATTCCTGCGGCCGATCCTCAGCGACAACCTGCCCGAGCTGCGCCGGCAGGCCACGCAAAAGGCGCTGGTCTGGACTTTCGGCATCGTGGTCGTGGCCTGCCTGCTCTGGGCCGGGACATTGAACGTCTATGAGCGCGAGCTGGAAAACTGGGGAAAACGCGGCATCCAGCAGATCAGCTTCTATGGCCGCAGCTTCGAATTGCTGGCCACCTCGTTCAACACCTATCTGATTCCCCTGGTCGTGGCGCTGGCGGTGCGCGACACCCGGCGCCCGCGCGGCACCTGGCACGACCTGGCGCGCTCGGACTGGACCGACAGGCTGCCCCAGATTCTGCTGATCGCGGTGCTGGCCTGGTTCGTCTCGACCATGTTCGTCATCGGCACCAATTCCTGGATCGCGGCGCTGCGCAACGAAACCGGCTGGACGAAGGGCGATCTCTGGGTCCAGCTGGCCGCGTTCAAGGTGGATTTCGACTATCAGGCGCCGCGCGCCTTGCGCGGGGTGGTTCTGGCGCTGATGGTGCTCTGGCTGATGGACGACACCCGTCACCGGCTGGAGCCGCAGCACAGCCGCCTGCGCTTTGCCTGGGAATGGGGCATCGTCGGGGGGCTGATCATGGCGGCGACGGGGGGGATCTCGCGCTATTTCACGGCGCTGATCGCGCTGTCCTACAGCACGCGCACGGCGATCGACTCGGTGGACCGGGGGCTGATCTTCTATTCCGTGCTGTTCTCGGGCCTGATCGGGCTGGCGGTGATGTTCTGCCTGGCTGCGGCGCTGGTGCGGCGGTCGCCGCGGCCCCCGCAGATTGCAGGGACGGCATCGGCCGGGTCCCGCACCCATCCGGACGGAGAGCCGCACGATGCCTAGGATCGCCCGCCTTGCCGCGCTGCTGGCCCTCCAGGCGCTGCTGATCTGTCCCGCGGCGCTGGCGCGAGAGGTGATCGTCATCGGCGTGCGCGACGACGTGCCGCCCTTCGTGTCCCGCAACGCCCGTGACAACACCTATGTCGGCTTCCTGTGGGATCTTTGCATCGCGGCCGTCACGCGGGCCGGCTATCATTTCGTGACCGAGCAGCTGAATGCCGACGGGCGCACGCAGTTCCTGGACCTGGGTTCCAAGACCATTGACCTGCTGTGCGATCCCACGACCATCACCCTGGACCGTATTTACCACACGGTGCCATCTCTCAAGAAGGAAGCCCGGGAGAAACCAACGAAGGACATCACGGAGAAATCCTTGGTGGAATCGCTGTCCTTCTCGCCGATCATCTTCATCGCCAACGGCACCTATTTCGAGCCGGGCGAAAAGCTGCGCGGACGCCGCGCCGCGAAGCCCCCGGAAGAGCCTCCCAAGGAACCCGTCACTCCCAACTGGCTGGGCGAGACTTTCCGGATGCTGCTCTATGCGCCCAAGGACAGCAAGGCGGCGGATGCCGCGCCGCCGGTGCGCGAGGAGGTCTGGGGTTTCGTCCGGGGCGCGACCATCGAGGCGGTGCTCCAGCAGGAACTGCCCGAGACGATGCTGCGCCAGGACGTCAAGGTGCGTTCCGAAGAGTTTGATTCGCACCAGTTGGCGGCCGCCGCTTTCTGCGAGGGCAAGCTGGACCGCTATTACGGCGATGCCGAGATCGTGCGCGCGATGATCGCCCGGCAGGCGGAGAAGGCGGCGGGCGGCGCGGCCCCGAAGACAGGTTCTGACGCCCCGAGCTCGTCAGGGCAGGTGGCGAACCAGAAGAACCAACAGGAAAAGGCGGCGGAAGCGGCGGAAAAGCCGGCCGACACCACCTGCGACAGCCAGGCGGCCAAGGGCGCGGCCAGTTACGAGCCCTATGCGCTGATCATGTCGTCGCACAATCATGCCGAGTTTCCGCGCCAGATGAACTGGGCCATCTACAGCATGTTCGCCGACCGGACCGTCGAGCGCATCTATCGCGCCCATTTCCCTTCCGAGGCCTCGTCGCCGCTGCTGACCATGCTGTTCCGCATCAATACCATTCCCGACAGGTGCCAGATCCCGGGCTTTCAGGCCGCCGCATGCGGCAAAACCCAGACACCGGCCTCGGGGACGGCATTGACCCGCAACGAACAGCCATAGGCATGCGACAGCGCCTCGTCGGTCAGCACCTCCTCGGGGCGGCCCTGGCACAGCACGCGGCCGCCTTTCATCAGCACCAGATTCTGGGCGAAAAGCGCGGTCAGGTTCAGGTCGTGCATGACCGCCACCACGCCGCCGCCCGCCTGCGCGTAGCCGGCGGCAAGCCGCATCACCGTCAGCTGATGCGCGATGTCGAGGCTGCTGACCGGTTCGTCCAGCATCAGCCAGCGCGGGCCGTCGGCCTCCAGCGGCTGCCAAACCTGCGCCAGCACGCGCGCCAGCTGCACCCGCTGCTGCTCGCCGCCCGAAAGCTCCTGATAAAGCCGGCCGGAGAAGCCCGCCAGATCGACCGCCGCCAGTGCCCGAGGCACCAGCGCATCGGCGTGCTCGCCGCGCGCCTCGATGCCGATGCGCACAACCTCGGCCACGGTGAAGGGAAAGGACAGCGCCGCCGCCTGCGGCAGCACGCCCCGCCGGCGCGCCAGCTCCTCGGGCGTCATGCGGGCCATGTCCTGCCCGTTCAGGGTGATGCGGCCCCGGCAAGGCAGCTCTCCGGTCAGGCTGCGCAGCAGCGTGGTCTTGCCCGAGCCGTTCGGCCCGACGATGGCGGTGATCTCGCCCGCCCGCGCCGTGATCGAGACGCCGTGCAGGATCGGCTTGCGGCCAAGGCTGACATGGATGTCGGCGGCGATCAGGCTCACAGGTCCAGCACTCCGCGGTTGCGCAGCAGGATCCACAGGAAGAACGGCCCGCCCATGATGGCGGTGACGATGCCGATGGGCAGTTCGGCCGGGGCGATGACGGTGCGGCTGACCATGTCGGCCAGAAGCAGCGTCACCGCGCCCAGAAGCGCCGAGTTGACCAGCAGCCAGCGGTGGTCCGGTCCGCTGGCCAGCCGCAGCAGATGCGGCACGACGATGCCGACGAAGCCGATGCCGCCCGAGACGGCGACGGCGGCGCCGGTGGCCCCCGCCACGGTCAGGATGGCGCGGTTCTTGACCTTCTGCACGCGGATGCCGACATGGCCGGCCGCCGCCTCTCCCAGCGCCAGCGCGTTCAGGCCGCGCGCGAGCCAAGGGGCGGAGATCAGCGCCAGCGCCATGATCGGCGCCCCGGCCAAGAGCTTGGGCCAGTTCGCCCCGGCCAGCGAGCCCAGCCCCCAGAAGGTCAGGTCGCGCAGCTCGCGATCATTGGCGCGCAGGATCACCAGCCCCGACAGCGCCGCCATGATCGCCCCCAGCGCGATTCCGGCCAGCAGCATGGTCGCGACCGAGGTGCGCCCGCGCCGGGTGGCGATGCGGTAAAGCGCCATGGTGGTCAGCCAGCCGCCGATGAAGGCGGCGACGGGCACCAGATACCAGCCGAAGAACGCCGCGACCCAGCCCGGGAGCGCGCCGCCCAGCACGATGGCGAGGATCGCGCCCAGCGAGGCGCCCGAGCTGACGCCGACGATGCCCGGATCGGCCAGCGGGTTGCGGAACAGCCCCTGCATCACCGCGCCCGAGACCGCCAGCGAGGCGCCGACGAAGATGCCCATCACCACGCGCGGCAGGCGGATGTCCAGCAGCACCACCCGGTCCTGCATCGCAAGCTCGCGCCCCGCCAGCAGGTCCGAGACCGCCCGCATGAGCGAGGTCCCCGAGGCGCCCCAGCCCAGCGAGACCACCGCCACCACGGCCAGAAGCAGCGCCAGGAACAGCCCCAGCCGGCGGGCGCGGTGGCTGCGGTCTCCGTCCAGCCGCTGGGGGCGCAGTTCGGGCGACAGGGCCGCCATCACGACCCCGCATAGATCAGGTCGTGCAGCTCGACCGCGGCCTCGCCGGTGCGCGGGCCGAAGCCCAGCAGTTTCAGCCCGTCCATCATCACCACCGCCCCGTCGCGTCCCGCCGGGGTCTGGGCCAGCGCCGGCACGGCCAGCACCGCCTGTTTCGCCGCCGTATGGCTGCTGCCGCCATTGGCATCCGCGTCCGCCTGCGCGTCGCCGCGCCGCATCATCAGGATCACGTCGGGCGCGGCCTCGATCACCGCCTCGTCGGTGAGGGGCTTGTAGCCTTGGACGCCCGGCATGGCGTTGCGCGCCCCGGCCAGCCGGATGATGCCGTCCGCCGCCGTGTCGGCGCCGCCGGCCATGACCCGCCCGCCCTGCAGGGACAGCACGAACAGCACCTTTTTCGGCTCGCCCGTCACCGCCTGCGCCCGGCCCAGGGCCGCCCGCAGGTCCGCCGCCAGCTTCTCGTGCAGCACGCGGCCCTTGTCGGGCACGCCGAGCGCCTCGGCGACCGCATCGACCTTGTCCAGCACGCCCTCGGCATCATAGCGTTCCTCGACGCTGACGAAGGCCACCCCGGCCGATTTCAGCACCGCGACCGCCTCGGGCGGCCCGGCGCCGTCCTCGGCGACGATAAGGTCGGGCCCGACCGACAGCACGCCTTCGGGCGACAGCGCGCGCACATAGCCGACATCGGGCAGGGCATTGGCCTCGGGCGGCCAGTTCGAGGTGGTGTCGCGGCCGATCAGCCGCGATTCCTCGCCAAGCGCATAGACGATCTCGGTCACCGAGCCGCCCAGGGACAGCACGCGCCGCGCCTCGGGATGGCTGTCCGCCAAGGCCGGGCCGGCCAGCAGGATCAGCGCCAGCGCCAGCCGTTTCATGCCGCGGCCTCGGCCAGCGCCGGCAGGTCGGCGACCAGCGCCGCCCATTCTTCGGCATCGCCGCCCTTTTCCGGGCGCAATCCGAAGCATTGGAAGATCAGCGCCCCCTCGGCGTCGAAGGCCTCGACCGAGATCGCCGGTCCGCGCTTGGTGGGCTTGTCCACCGCCCAGACCTCGGCGACGTGATCGCCGCGCAGGTGCAGGTTGAAGCGCGGGTCCATGACGTTCAGCCATGGCCCCATGGGCTTCAGCGAATGGATGGGTCCGGAATGGATCTCGATGCAGCCCATGTTGCCGACGAAGAACATCACTCCCAGGCCCCCGGCATGGACGCGCTCCAGCAGGGCGGGGACGGCCCCGACCGCCAGCGGCCGCACCAGCGGCGCCCCGGCGAGGCGATAGGCGCCCAGCCGGTTCATCTTGAGCCGGCGGATCAGGATGTTGAACTGATGCGTGTCGGTCATCGCCGCCCATTCCCGGCGCAGCGCCTCGGCGCGCTCGGCGCTGGCCTTCGGCGGCTCGACCGGCGCCCGCGGCTCGAAGCGGCCCGCGTCCGACTGGTCCGGCAGCGCCAGGTCGCGACGCAGCGTTTCCCAGGCGGTCAGGTCCGAGCCCTCGCGCAGGTGGATCTTGTGGACCGCGTCGCCCGCCGCGTCGAAGACCTGGATCGACCGGCGGCTGGCGGTCCCGACCTCGGATTCGACGGCGAAGGCATGCAGCCAGTGGCGCGGAAAGATGCGCAGGTCGATCTCGGGGTCCAGGGTCATGGCGGCATGTTCGCCATCGTGGAAATCGTTGTAGGTGCCGAGCTTCTCGATCACGCAGGACCGGTTGCGGGTCAGGGCCATCACCTCGCCCAGGGCCTGCACCTGCGGGATAAGCCGGCCGGGCAGGGGGTTGATGCGGGTCGCGCCATGGCCGACCCGCGCCGCGACCAGCGCGGCCTCGGGGACGCCCAGCCGTTCGGCCAGGTCATAGGGGCGGCCGCTGTCCTCGGCCTGGATGCGGCGCAGATCCGCCGGGGAATGCTTGGTCATCGCGGTGCCTTTCGCTGCTGCTGCACGCCCGGTTCGACCCGGGGCGATGCGCAAGGAATCATTGACAGTTTTACTAAGATTATTTTACCCCGCGCAAGATGCCAGCCCCGTGGCCAGCGAACAGTTTCACGAGATGACGACGGGGATCACATGTCACGCCACAGAATTCGCGGCGCGTTTCTGGCCGGAACCACCTGCCTGACCGCCTTGAGCCTGACCCTTCCGCTGCAGGCGCAGGAACGTGCCGAGGCCGCGCGGCCCGCCTATGTGCTGGACCAGATCGTGCTGCGCGCCGGCAAGCCCAAGGTGGCGTCCGAGGTGCCGCAATCGGTCTCGGTCGTGGACGGCCAGCAGCTTGCGGATATCGAGCCGGTGCATATCGGCGAGGTTCTGGCGACGGTGCCGGGGGTTGCCGGCGTCGGGTCGGGCAGCTTCTTCGGCCAGGGCTTCAACATCCGCGGCTTCGGTTCCTCGGGCGCCGCGGCCTCGGAATCCGGGATCGTCCAGCTGATCGACGGCGAGGAGAAATATTTCGAATCCTACCGCCAGGGCGCGCTCTTCGTCGAGCCGGACTTCCTGCGCCAGGTCGAGGTGCTGCGCGGCCCCGGCTCATCCACGCTTTACGGCTCGGGCGCCCTCGGCGGGGTGATCGCCATGGAGACGATCGAGGCCGGCGACCTGATCGCCGAGGGCCAGAGCTTCGGCGGCAAGGCCAAGCTGGGCTATGCCAGCAACCCCGACACGGCCTTGGGCAGCGTCGCGCTCGGCTGGCGCCCGGCCGAGGATTTCGAGGCGCTCGCCGCCTTTGCCTGGCGCAAGCTGGGCGATACCAAGGATGCAGAGGGCAATACCAGCATCCGCTCGAACTCCAGGACGCCGAACCTGCTGCTGAAGGCGAGGAAGACCTTCGGGGATCACCATGTCGCCTTTTCCTACCAGCATCTGGAGGCCAAGGGCGAGAACCAGGACTTCAACCAGCTGGAAGGGGCGCAGGTGGGGCTGTTCCCGGGCTTCTCCGGCTGGGGCGTCGGCGACATCACCACCCGCGACCAGACCGCGCGGCTGATCTGGGGCTGGAACCCGGACGACAACCGCTATGTCGATGTGACGGCCACGCTGTCCTATACCAACACCATGAAGGACGTGCGGCAGGGCGACGACCCGGACGAGCCGATCATGCCCTCGCTGCTGGGGCGGCGCGACTATCGCCTGTGGAAGTTCAAGCTGGCCAACGTGGCCGACCTGTCGGGCGCCGGCCATGATCACGCCCTGACCACCGGCTTCGAGCTGCTCAAGCAGGATCGGTCGTCCAGCGTGCCCTCGGCCTCGCATCCCGAGGGCTTCACCCGCGCCTGGGGGGTCTATGCCCTCTCGGAAGTGACCTGGGACAGGCTGACGGTCAATTCGGGCCTGCGCTACGAAAGGCAGCGCACCGAGCCCAAGGACACCGTCGGCTTCGCCGCCGAAGAGCGCAGCTTCGAGGCGGTCGAGCCGCAGGTCGCGGCGATCTACAGACTGGACGGGCAGTGGTCGGTCTTCGGCTCCGTCGCCTTCGTGAACCGGATGCCGACGGTGGACGAGCTCTACGACGGCTCGATGGCGACGGCGCCGAACCCGAACCTGAAGGACGAGAAGGGCAAGAACCTCGAAGCCGGGATCTCCTATCGCGGCAATGGGCTGTTTGCCGAGGGCGACGAGGCGGTGATGAAGCTTACGCTGTTCCGCAATCACATCACCGACATGATCGCCCGCTCGGGCGCGGGACCGGCGGCCCATTTCACCAATATCGACCGCGCCTATCTGCGGGGCGGCGAGCTGGAGGCCAGCTATACGCGCGACGCCTGGGAGTTCGGCGCCGCGGTCTCGGTGGTCGAGGGCGAGGATCAGGACGGCACGGTGCTCGACACGCTGCCCAACGACCGGGTGACGCTGCAGGCGATCTGGCAGGCCGGCGATGCCTGGCGGCTGGGGCTGCGCAGCACGCTGGCCAGGGGTCGCGACAAGGCGGATGGCACGCATCGCGCCGGCTATGGCGTGCATGACGTTTTTGCCACCTGGGCGCCGCAATCCGGGGCCGCGGCCGGGATCGAGGTGCATATGGGCATCGACAACATCGCCGACCGCGACTACACGCCGGCCTCCTGGCTCAGCGGCCCGGCGCCGGGGCGGAATGTCAAGCTGTCGGTCTCGCGCAGCTTCTGATCCGCCCTGCCGGCACCGGGGGCATGGCGACCGGCCCGCAAGGCCGGCCGCCTTTCCGGCGCCCGGTCTTCACCGTTTTTCAAATACTCCGCCGCGACGCTTCCGCTGCGCGATCACCCCGCAAGCCGGGCGTAGACACCGCCCTTGGCGATCAGCGCGCCGTGCTCGCCTGCCTCGACGATGCGGCCCTCCTGCATGACGACGATGCGGTCGGCATGGCGGATGGTGCCCAGCCGATGCGCGATGACCAGGGTGGTGCGCCCCACGGCCAGCGCGTCCAGCGCCGACTGGATCTCGCGCTCGGTCTGGCTGTCCAGCGCCGAGGTCGCCTCGTCCAGGATCAGGATCGGCGGGTTCTTCAGGAAGGCCCGGGCGATGGCCACGCGCTGCTTCTGCCCGCCCGACAGCATCACGCCGCGCTCGCCGACCACGGTGCCCAGCCCCTCGGGCAGGCTTTCGATCAGCGGGCCAAGCTGGGCCTGCCGCGCCGCATCGAGGATCTCGGCGTCCGAGGCGCCCAGGCGGCCATAGGCGATGTTCTCGCGCAGCGTACCGCCGAACAGGAACACGTCCTGGCTGACCAGCCCGATCTGGCGGCGCAGGCTGTGCAGCTGCATCTGGTCCAGCGCAATGCCGTCCACGCTGATGCGGCCCCGCGTCGGCTGGTAGAAGCGCGGCAGCAGCGCCAGCAGCGTGGTCTTGCCGGCCCCCGAAGGGCCGACGAAGGCCACCGTCTCGCCGGCGCGGATGGTCAGGTCGATATCGCGCAGGATCGGGCGGTCGCCGTCATAGGCGAAGCTGACGCCCTCGAAGCGGATGTCGCCCTTCAGCGCCGGGGCGGGGACGGCGTCCGGGGCGTCGCGGATCTCGGGCTCGGTCGCCAGCAGCTCCTGATAGCGGCGGAAGCCGGCGATGCCGCGCGGATAGGTCTCGATCACCGCGGCGATCTTTTCCAGCGGCCGGTAGAAGACGCCGACCAGCAGCAGGAAGCCGACGAAGCCGCCGGTGGTCAGCTCGCCCGCCAGCACGAAGCCGGCGCCCGCCACCATGACCACGACCTGCACCAGCCGCAGCCCCATGTATTGCAGCGCCAGCGAGCCGGCCATGATGCGATAGGCGTCGAGCTTGGCGGCGCGGTAACGCTGGTTGTCGGTGGCGAAAAGCCCGGATTCATGCGCCTCGTTGCCGAAGGCCTGCACGACGCGGACGCCGCCGAGCGCCTCTTCCAGGCGGACGTTGAAATCGCCGACGCGGGAATAGATCGCCTGCCAGGTCCGGGTCATGCGGCCGCCATAGACGATGACCAGCGCCAGCATCGCCGGCACCACCAGCGCCACGATCAGCGCCAGTTGCGGGTTGATCGCGAACATCAGCGCGAAGGCGCCGAAGAAGGTCATGATGGCGATGAAGGCATCCTCGGGGCCGTGATGGGCGACCTCGCCGATCTCCTCGAGGTCGCGGGTGACGCGGGCGACCAGCTTGCCGGTGCGGGCGCGGTCATACCAGCGCCAGGACAGCCGGGTCAGGTGGTCGAAGGCGCGGGCGCGCATCTCGGTCTCGATATTGATGCCCAGCTTGTGGCCCCAATAGGTGACGATCGCCATCAGCCCGGCATTCAGCGCGTAAAGCCCCAGCAGCCCCGCCGCCGCCAGCATGGTCAGCCCCCAATCGCCCCTGGGCAGCAGGTGGTCGATGAAGGCGGTGACGGCCAGCGGAAAGGCCAGCTCCAACAGGCCAGACAGCACCGCGCAGCCGAAATCCAGCCAGAAGAGCCCCATCCAGGGGCGATAATAGGCGAAGAATGCGCGCAGCATGGCAGTCCCTTCATATCCCTTCGTCAGGCACGGAAGACGGCCGGACCGCATCCGCGCGGCGCAGCGCCCGCATCGGCCCGGGCCGCGGCTCGCGCCCGGCCGGCAGAGCCCGTCGCCCAGGCGCCGGCCCGCGGACCGGCGCATGGCGATGACGGCGCTGCAACCCCGTCCGTGACATATTCGGAGGGCAAGGGGAAGCACCTCGGTTCCTCGCGCGCCGCTGGGGTGCGGCCGCGCCTGGCGAGGACCGCGATTTCAGGGCATGGCGCCAGAAGCAAGGCCCTCGGCGCGAGGCTTGCCGCACGCGGGCGCCCGCCGTTTCGGGGGGCCATCGTCGGGCCTCGCGGCGGCGGAAACCGTCGCCCTGGCCCGTGGCGGTCGCTGCGGCGGCCCGCGCTTCGGCCGGTCCGGGAACCCCGGCGGGGGGGGGGGCGGAAAGGAGAGGGCGCGCGCCGCAGCTCGCGCTGCGCCGCGCGATGCCGGCCTATTCGATCACCGCGCAGGCCAGCCGGTCGCCGGCGCCGCCGCTGGGCTGGGTCTGGTGGTCGTCGGGGCCGGCATGGACCATCAGCGCCCGGCCCTGGACGGCATTCTCGCCCTCGGCCAGGGTGACCAGGGGGTTGAAGACCTGGACGCGCGCCGTGCCCTCGGCATCGGACCAGATATTGGGCATGTCGCCGGCATGCGGGCCGCCTTCGGCCAGCACGCCATGCGGCGTCCCGGAAGGGTTGAAATGCCCGCCGGCGGATTCGTGGCCGGTGCTGTGGTCGCATGTCCCGGTTTCGTGGATGTGGAAGGCAAGCCAGCTGCTGGGCGGCAGGCCGGTCACCTCGGCCTCGATCAGCACGCCGTTCGGGGTCGCGGTCAAGGTCGCCGATCCGGCCTCCTGACCCTGGGCGTCGAGGAATTTCGCCGTGGCGTCCTGCGCCTGCGCCGCGGCCGGCAGCAGGGCAAGGCCAAGCAGCATCAGGGATCGTTTCATCGCGTCCTCCTGTCCAGTCGATGTCGCCGAGGCAACCCGCGCCTGCCGGCTTTGTTCCCGGCGGCGGGGAAATCGCCGCCCCCGCCGCCGCGGCATGCCCGGCTTTACAGGTCGCTGCGAAACGCCTCGATCAGCCACAGAACGACCTCGCGAAAGGCTTCCTCGCGCGTGGCGCCGGCGGCCAGTGCGGCGGCGAAGACGGCCCGCTGCTGTTCGGCGGCCGAGCCGCGCGCGATCATGTCGCGCATCCCGGCCACGGCCGGCTGGCAGTCCAGCGCATCGGCATCCTCGGAGATCGCGGCCAGCCAGTCCTCGGCGGTCTGGTCGAAGGGGATGATGCGCCGGGTGCCGAAATCGATCAGCCCCTCGGTCAGCCCGTAGCGGATCGCGCGCCAGCGGTTCTCGCCCAGCAGGAAATTGTCGTATTGCCGCCAGCGCAGGTTCTTCCGCGACAGCCGCCACAACATGCGCACCGTCGCCTGCACCAGCGCCACCAGGGTCATCGTGTCGTCCAGCCGCGGGCAGGCGTCGCAGATCCGGGTCTCAAGCGTGGGAAAGCGCGACGAGGGCCGCAGGTCCCACCAGATCTTGCTGCCGTCCTCGATGATGCCGACCTCGGTCAGCGCCTTGACCGAACGCTCGAACTCGTCCCAGCTGCCCAGGCGCGGCGGCAGGCCGGTGCGGGGATAGCCGGCAAAGACCGTGGTGCGATACGAGGCCAGCAGCGTATCCTCGCCCTGCCAGAACGGGCTGGAGGCGGAAAGCGCCAGCAGATGCGGCAGGAACCAGGACAGCTGGTTCATCAGGTCGATGCGCATGGCTTGGTCGGGAATGCCGACATGGACATGCATGCCGCAGATCAGCATGCGCCGCGCCACACCGCCCATCTCTTGCGAGATCCGGTTGTAGCGGTCCTTGTCGGTATGGTCCTGGTCGCGCCAGTCGGCGACCGGATGGCAGGCGACCGAGATCGGCGCCAGGCCGAATTCGGCGGCTTGCCGCGCGATGCTGCCGCGCAGCCGGGCCAGATGCGCGCGCGCCTCGGCCACATCGGCGGAAACGGGCGTGCCGATCTCGATCTGGCAGCGCAGGAATTCCTGGCTGACCTGATCGGCCAGCTCGGCCTTGCAGGCCGCGACCAGCGCGTCGGGGGCCTCGCGCACCTCGCCGGTCCGGGCATCGACCAGCAGGTATTCCTCTTCGATGCCCAGAGAGAACGGGATGTCTTCCGCCATGGCAGGCCCTTTCCTTGTCAGGAGTTTACCGGCCTTAACCGGGCAGGGGGGCGGTCTGTTCCGGCGGCTTGGCCCGGCGCGGCCGGTCGGGCGGTCGCGCGGCCCCGATCCGCATGGCGCAGGCCGGCCGAACGGAGCCGCCATGCCTTCGATAGCGTCGCCGCTGTTGCCATGCGGGCACGGGCGCGGCCGGCGACCGGGGCGCCGATCCTACCCCTTGGCCAGCGCCGCGACGGGGTCGAGCTTGGCGGCGTTCACGGCGGGGAGGTAGCCGAAGACGAGCCCGATGCCGCAGGAACTGGCCAGCGCCGCCGCCATCGCCAGCGGCGAATGGACCAGGGTGAAATCGCTGCTCAGCCGCTCGAAGGCCAGGCCGAAGCCGAGCGCGGCCAGGATGCCCGCCGCGCCGCCGATGACGCAGACCAGCACCGCCTCGATCAGGAACTGCGCGCGGATGTCGCCGCGCCGGGCGCCGACCGCCATGCGCAGTCCGATCTCGCCGATGCGCTCGGTGACCGAGACCAGCATGATGTTCATCACCCCGATGCCGCCGACCAGAAGCGAGATCACCGCGATCGCCGCGATCAGCAGCGCCAGCGTCTGCGTGGTCGAGGTGATGGCCTCGCGGATCTGGTCGTTGTTGACGATGAAGAAATCCTTGCTGCCGTGGCGCTGGATCAGGATCTCGGTCACCGACTGCTCGGCCAGCGCCATGTCCACCTCGTCGGCCACCCGCAGCGTCAGGCCGCTGACGCTGGTGGTGCCCAGATAGCGCGCCTGCACCGTGGTATAGGGCGCATAGACCCCCAGGCTGGTGCTGCCGCCGGGGCCGCGGTTCTGCACCTCGGCCACGCCGATCACCCGCAAGGGCACCTTGCCCGCCATGAAGGTCCGCCCCAGCGCCTGGCCGTCGCCGAACAGGCTCTGGCGGGTGTTCTGGTCGATGACCACGTTCTGGGTCATCGCGGCCACGTCGCCGGCGTCGAAGGCGCGGCCCTCGGTCAGCCTGATGCCGGCCACGTCGAAATACTGCTCGCCCACGCCGCTGATCTGGGCGCTGGCCTCGGTGGCGCCGTGGCGCAGGGTCTGGCTGGTGCTGACCGTCGGGCTGACCGAGGCGACCCAGGGCTGGCGCGCCAGCGCCGCGCCGTCCGCCATGACCAGCGTCGTCACCCGCCCCGAGCGCATGTCGCCGAAATCCCGCCCCGGCATGATCTGCAGCGTGTTCGTGCCCAGCCCGGCGATGTTTTGCAGCACCTGCCGGCGCGACCCCTCGCCAAGCGCCACCACCGAGACCACCGAGGCGATGCCGATGATGATGCCCAGCATGGTCAGGAAGCTGCGCAGCTTGTGGGCGCGCATGGCCAGCACCGCCATGCGCAGCGCCTCGGCCAGCCGGCCCAGCACCGGGGCGGCGGCGCGGCCGGCCCCGCCGGCTTCCCCGGGGGACGGCGGGGTGGCGGGTGCGGGCGCGGTGCGCGGGGGCCGGCGGTCGGCGATGATGCGGCCGTCGGCGATCTCGACCACGCGATGCGCCCGCGCCGCGACCTTCGGGTCGTGGGTGACGATGACCACGGTGCGGCCCTCGGCGTTCAGCTGTTCGAGAATGCCCAGCACCTCGTCGCCGCTGCGGCTGTCCAGCGCCCCGGTCGGCTCGTCCGCCAGGATCACCCGCGCGTCGTTGATCAGCGCCCGGGCGATCGAGACCCGCTGCTGCTGGCCGCCCGACAGCTGGCCCGGCTTGTGGCCCAGCCGGTCGCCCAGGCCCAGCCGGTCCAGCAGGGCGCGGGCCTTGGCGCGGCGCGATTCGGCGGGCAGGCCGCGATAGATCGCCGGCACCTCGACATTGCCCAGCGCCGTCATCTCGGCCAGCAGGTGGTAGCGCTGGAAGATGAAGCCGAAGAACTCGCGGCGCAGCGCGGCCAGCGCGCCGGAATCGCGCTGCGCCACCTCGCGCCCGTCCAAGAGGTAGCTGCCCGAACTGGGCCGGTCGAGGCAGCCCAGGATGTTCATCAGCGTCGATTTCCCCGAGCCCGATGCGCCCATGATGGCCACGAACTCGCCCCGCGCGATGTCGAGATCGATGTCCTGCAGCACCTGCAGCCTGCCCTCGCCCGAAGGGTAGGCGCGGCCGATGCCGCGCAGCCGGATCAGCGGGGCGCCCATCTCAGCCACCCAGCGGACCCATCATGCGCCCCCGGCCGCTGCGGCCGGCGCCGCCGCCCGAGCCCGCGCCTGTTGCCGGGCCGGCCCCCGGCTCGCCGGTGATCACCCGCTCGCCCTCGTCAAGGCCCGAGACCACCTCGGCCACCACCTTGTCGTTCAGGCCGATCCGGACATTCCGGGTCTCGATCCCGCCGCCTTCGGCCAGCACCCGGACCTCGTGGCTGCCGTCCGGGTTGCGCCGGCCAAGCGCATTGGCGGGGATGGTCAGCACGTCCTGCGCCGCGCCCAGGATGATGCTGACCTGCGCGGTCATGTAGCTGCGCAGCCGGCCGTCGGGATTGGCCACCGGGATGATGCCGGTGTAATAGATCGCGGTGCTGCTGCTGTCGGTGCTGCCGCCCTGGATGGCGCCGTCGTTGACGATGCTCTGCGGCGCCGGCGCGATCGAGGCCAGCACGCCCTCGTAGCTGCTGCCGCTGTCGTCGAGCAGGACGAAGCGCACCTTCTGGCCGGCCTGCACCTTGCCGATATCCGCCTCCGAGATCTCGGCATGCACGTCCATGCGATCCAGTTGCCCCAGCACCACGATGGTGGGCGAGGATTGCACCGCGTTCACCGTCTGCCCGGCCTGGCTGACGATCGCCAGCACGGTGCCGTCGATGGGCGCGGTGATGCGGGCATAGTCGAGATTGGTCTGCGCGATCTCGATGGCGACCTCGGCCTGGGCGATCTGCGCTTCAAGCGCGGCGATCTGGGCGCGGGCGACCTCGACCTCCTGCTCGGCGCTCTCGAAGCTGCTGCGCGCGGCGGCGGCCGAGCGGATCAGGCTCTGTTGGCGCTCCATGGTCTTTTCCGCCAGCGTCAGCACGGCCTGGCGCTCGGCCATCTGCGCCCTGAGATTGGCCAGGGCGGCCTTGGCGGTGCGCAATTCGTTCGCCTGCTGGACCGAGTCGATCTGGGCGATCAGGTCGCCCTGCTCCACCCGCTGGCCCAGCCCCACCGCCAGTTCCGTGATCCGCCCCGAGACCTGCGCCCCCACGGCGACGAGGTTCTGCGGCTTCAGCCGCCCCTCGGCCAGGACCGAAACCTCGACATCGCCGCGGCTGACCCGGGCGCTCAGATAATTCGGAGTTGCGGATTTTCCTTCGGCCAGGCCGGCGAGAACGGCCAGAACCGCGGCCAGGGCCGCAAGGATCAGGACAAGGGCGACAGGCTTGCGCATGCGATGCTCCATGACAGTCGGCCGGACCGCCTGCGCGCCGGGCGACAAGGATGAAGACGCACCGGGCGCCGGGCGCCGCTTCGCGCGCTTGTAGCGCGCGCGGCCGCCCTGCGCGACTGCGCAATTGTATCAAATCGGTCATCTTTCCGTGCTGTCGGGACAGCGCCCGGCCGCGGGCTCGATGCCCGTCGTCGCCCCGAGCCGCCGGGGCATGGCCGCGGCCCGCCCTCGATGGCGATTCCTGTCCAGCCCGGCGCAGCCGCCGAGGGTTTCCGAATGCGCGCGACGCTTCGGCCGGCGAGACCCGCGGCAAGGTCGACGCAGCCTGCCGCCCGAGGTCGCGCCGTAGCTGGCTCCCGCTCTGGGTGGATCGTCCCGCCCGTCCGAGCTTCGAAAACCGGGCAGATTCTCGACAGCGGTGGTGACGACGGCAAGCGGCCCGGCCGGGTGAAGCTCGCCCCGCCCCTGGCCGCCCGCCAGCCGGCATTGCCGCCGTCCTGGCGCCGCAGTTGCAGGAGGCATGGCCGTCCAGCTGCCATATGCCGCGGCAGTTGCCGGATGGCGGAATCACCCACGGGGCGGGGACGCGACTCGCGCCGCGCACCCTCGCGGGATTGCGTTCCGGCCTCCCGGCCCTAGCCCACCGTCACGTCCATGGTCACCTCGGCATTCAGCACCTTGCTGACCGGGCAGCCCTTTTCGGCCTTGCGGGCGCAGTCCTCGATCACCGCCTTGTCGCCGTCGCCCCAGATCCGGGTGTTCAGATGCGCGGTCTTGATGGCGAAACCGTCGCCCTCCTTGGCCAGCCCGATCTCCGAGGTGGTCTCGATCTTCACATTGCCGATCCCCGCCTCCTGCAGGATCATCGACAGCGCCATGCTGAAGCAGGCGGCATGGGCCGCGCCGATCAGTTCCTCGGGGTTGGTGCCGGGCAGCCCCTCGAAGCGGGTGTTGAAGCCATAGGGCTGGTTGCTCAGCGCCCCGGACTTGGTGGACAGCGCCCCCTTGCCGTCCTTGAGCCCGCCCTCCCATTTCGCCGAACCGGAATTCACGATCATCGCCGTTCTCCTTTTCTGCCGTGACCTGCCGGCTGAACGCGCGATCCCTTGCGCGGGTTCAATCGCCGGCCTATCCCGTGCAGAACGAGGGGGAGAAAAAACCGCATGCCGGTGCATGAACTTGCGGCGTTGGGCGCGGCGGCCTGCTGGGCCATCACCGGCATCCTGTCGCAATCGGCGGCGCAGGCGCTGGGGGCCTTCGGCTTCAACCGGCTGCGCCAGGCCATGGTCGCGGCCATGCTGGCGGCGATCGTGGTCGCCACCGGGCGCTGGCAGGGCATTTCGGCCGAGGACCTTTGGCGGCTGTCGCTCTCGGGCGTGATCGGCATCTTCCTGGGCGATACGCTGCTTTACGTCGCGCTGATCCGGCTGGGACCAAGGCGCTCGGGGGCGCTCTTCGCCCTGAACGCTCCGATGGCGGCGCTGATGGGCTGGCTGGCCCTGGGCGAGCAATTGTCGCTGCCGGCGGTTCTGGGGGTAATGCTGTCCACCCTCGGCGTGGCCATGGCGGTGCTGGGCCGGCCCGGCCGCTCGGGCGGGCACCGGTTCGAGGCGGTGCAGGGCTCGGTCTGGGTCGCTGCGGGCTTCGGGCTCATGGCGGCGGCGGGGCAGGCGCTGGGATCGCTGATCGCGCGGCCGGTGATGGCGACGGGATTCGATCCCTATGTCGCCTCGCTGGTGCGGGTGGGCGTGGCGGTCGCCTGCCTGGCCCTACTGATGGCCCTGCCGATCCGCGCGGTGCAGCCGCGCGCGGCCCCGACGCCGCGCGTGCTGCTGCTGACCGCGCTGTCGGGCCTGATCGCCATGGTGATCGGCATGACGCTGCTGATGTTTGCGCTGCAGGGCGGCAAGGTCGGCATCGTCTCGACGCTCTCGGCGCTGTCGCCGGTGCTGATCCTGCCGGTGCTCTGGGCGATGATCGGGGCGCGGCCCTCGGCGACCTCCTGGGCCGGGGCGCTGCTGGCGGTGCTGGGCATGGCGCTGATCTTCCTGCGCTGACGGGTTTGTCATTTGCCCCCGGCGCCCTGCCGCGCTTCTCTCTGGCGCGTTGCCACGACAGGAGAAAGCCATGCGCCTCGCCACCTTCACCCTTGCCGCGCTGATCGCCCTGCCCGCCGTCGCCCAGGACCATTCGGCCGGGGATCACGCCGGGCATGACGACAGCCCCTCGACCGCCGGCTACCGGCAGGCGATGGAGCGGATGCATCAGGACATGATGATCGACTACAGCGGCAATGCCGACGTCGATTTCATGCGCGGCATGATCCCGCATCACCAGGGCGCCATAGACATGGCCCGGGTCGCGCTGGAACACGGCCAGGACCCGCAGGTCCGCAAGCTGGCCGAAGAGGTCATCAACGCTCAGCAGGCCGAGATCGAGATGATGCGGCAATGGCTGCAGGAACACGACACGGCCGAATAGCACGCCCTTCTTTCTTGCCCAAATATCCTGGGGGGAGCCGGCCCGGCCCCCGGCGAGGGGCAGGGCCGGCGGGGGGCAAAGCCCCCCCTTCCCTCAGCCCAGCAGGCGCTGCGCCTCCTGGATGGCGAAGCGGTCGGTCATGCCGGCGACGTAATCCAGCACTACCCGCGCCCGGCCGGTCTCGTCCCCGGCGGCCTCGGCGGCCGTGAACCAATGCTCGGGCATCTTCGAGGGGTCGTTCAGGAACAGCGGAAACAGCCCGTTCAGCATCTCGGTCACGCGCTTCCTCTCGATCACCACCGAGGGGGCGCGATACATGCGCTGGAACAGGAACAGCTTGATCGCCTTGAGATTCTGGTAGAGCGGCTTGGAGAAGCGGATGATCGGCCCCTCCATGTCGCGGATCTCCTGCACGCTCTGCGGCTGCAGGCTGGCCAGGCGGTTCTGCGCCACGGCGATCACGTCCTCGACCATGATGCCGAAGACCCGGCGCAGCGCCTCGTGCCGCCGCCGCATCGGCTCGAGCCCGGGATGCAGCGCGTCGACCTCGGCAAGGGCCTCGCCCACCACCGGCAGCTGCGCCAGATCCTCCTCGGTGAACAGCCCGGCGCGCAGCCCGTCATGCAGGTCGTGGTGGTTATAGGCCACGTCGTCGGCCACCGCCGCGACCTGGGCCTCGGCGCTGGCATTGCTGTGCAGCTCCAGGTCCCATTCGGCGTTCACCTCGGCCAGCGCATAGGGCAGATCGCCCGTCACCGGCCCGTTGTGCTTGGCGATGCCCTCGAGGCTTTCCCAGGTCAGGTTCAGCCCGTCGAAATCCGCGTAATGCCGTTCCAGCCGGGTCACGATGCGCAGCGCCTGGGCATTGTGGTCGAAGCCGCCATAGGGCGCCATCAGCGCCGCCAGAGCATCCTCGCCGGTATGGCCGAAGGGCGGGTGGCCCAGGTCATGGGCGAGCGCCACGGTCTCGGCCAGGTCGGTGTTCAGCCCCAGCGTGCCGGCGATGGTGCGGGCGACCTGCGCCACCTCGATCGTATGGGTCAGGCGGGTGCGGTAATAGTCGCCCTCGTGCTCGACGAAGACCTGGGTCTTGTGCTTCAGCCGGCGAAAGGCGCTGGAATGGATGATGCGGTCGCGGTCGCGCTGCCAGGGGCTGCGGAAGGTGGACATGCGCTCGGGCCAGCGGCGGCCGCGGCTTTCTTCGGGCTGGCAGGCATAGGGTGCCATCATCTCGTCGCTTCCTTGCGGGGCTTCGCGGCGAACCCTATATTCCATGCCGGACGACGGAAACGGGAACGCCCCATGAACACAGGTCTGAACCTGCCCCCCAGGGTCACCGAGCGCGCCTTTGCGCGCCTGGCCGAGATCAATGGCGACGGCCCCGCCCGGCCCTTGCGGGTCGCGGTGGCGGGCGGCGGCTGCTCGGGCTTTCAATACGACATCCGGCTGGACGACCCGGCCGAGGACGATCTGGTGCTGCAGGGCGGCGGCCAGAGCGTGGTGGTCGATCCGGTCTCGCTGCCCTTCCTGGCCGGCGCGGTCATCGACTTCGCGGACGAGCTGATCGGCGCCCGCTTCACCATCGACAACCCGAATGCCAGTTCGTCCTGCGGCTGCGGCACCTCCTTCTCGATCTGATCCGGCCCCGATCTGATCTGGCGCGAACCGGCGCGGCCCGCTAGTCTCGCACGCATGAAGATCGCGACATTCAACATCAACGGCGTCCGCGCCCGCATCGAAACCCTGACCGGCTGGCTTTCCGAGGCGCAGCCCGACGTGGTCGTGCTGCAGGAGATCAAGTGCCAGGACGAGGGCTTCCCGCGCGAGCCGATCGCCGATCTGGGCTACAACATCGAGACGCATGGCCAGAAGGGCTTCAACGGCGTCGCCATCCTGTCGAAGCAGCCGCTTGAGGATGTGAGCCGCGGCCTGCCGGGCGACGACGGCGACGAGCAGGCCCGCTATATCGAGGCGACGGTGGTGGGCCACCGCGCCCTGCGCGTCGCCGGGCTCTACCTGCCGAACGGCAACCCGCAGCCGGGGCCGAAATTCGACTACAAGCTGGCCTGGATGGAGCGGCTGCGCGCCCGGGCCAAGGCGCTGCTGGCGACCGAGATGCCGGCGGTGATGCTGGGCGACTACAACGTCATCCCCGAGCCGCGCGACGCCGCCTTTCCCGAGAAATGGCGGGACGACGCGCTGTTCCAGCCCGAAAGCCGTGCCGCGCTGCGCCGGATCGTCTTCGACGGCTGGGCGGATGCGGTGCGCCTGCGCCATCCGGACGGCACGCGCGGCCCCTTCACCTTCTGGGACTACCAGGCGGGCGCCTGGCAGAGAGACAACGGCATCCGCATCGATCATGTGCTGCTGTCGCCGCAAGCCGCCGATCTGCTGATCGACCTGGGTATCGACCGCGACGAGCGCGCCAAGGAGAAGCCCAGCGATCACGTCCCGGTCTGGATCGACCTCGACGCCTGACGGTCCTGGAGCAGCCGGGGCGCTTCGCCCCCGTACTCCCCGAGAGTATTGGGAGAACGGGAGCCGGGCGGGCATTCCGGGCAACGCCGGAGGAGTGGACTCGCTGGTCCGCCGGCCTCGCCGGGCATGGGGCTGGCCGAGGAACGCTCGGCCCGGCTGGCGGTCGGGTGCGGTTCCCGCCTTCCGGAGCCGGTGCGGCCCCGGCTTTCGCCGCTGCGGCGATGGGAAGGCGGATCGCGTCAGGACGGGGCCAGCCGTCAGGAGGGGGACCAGCCGTCCGCGCGCCCCGGATCATCGCGGCCGGGCCCCGCGGCGCGGCAGGCCCGTCGGGGCCGGCCGAAGGCTGTGCTCAGTCGCCGTCGTCCGGGACCTCGTCGTCATCGCCGAACCGGGCGTCGTCGTCATATTCGTCCTCGCCCTCGCCGACATATTTCGAGGAAAGCTTGATCGAATGATTGTCGTGGATCGGGTCCATGACGATGTCCGAGGGGATCTCGCCCGCCAGCCATTCGCGGATCTCGTCCTTGGTCTCGTCGATCTCCTGCCCCGTGACCTCGGCGATATAGGCGATGAAGGCGCGCTGGTCGCCGTCGATCTCCTCCAGGTCGCTTTCATCGGCCGTGGGCCATTTCTCGACGATGGCCTCGAAGAAGGCGGGCCAGTTGTCGCGGACGTGCACCCATTTCATCAGTAGCCTCCTCCGCCAAGCCCGCCCTGAACCAGGCGCGAGGCGCCGGTGATGTCCTCGCCGACGCCGGCCACGGTATTGCACGCGGCAAGCGCCAGGACGATCAGGACGGTTGCGATCCGACTGAATTTCATTCTCTTTCCTCCTGCCACCAGGTTTCTGGCATGAAGCCGGGCCAGTCACCGTAAAGCGGCGTGTTTTCAGGATAATCCAGGTCGGCGCGATGGGCCAAGCGGGAAATCCGTGAATAGCTGACCGGGATGACATAGCGTCCGGCGGTTAAGATCCGGTCAAGGGCCCTGACCGCGGCGACATAACCCTCATGCGTGCGGGCCTGGCCCATCTCGGCGATCATCGCCTCGGCGGCGGGGCTGTCCATGCCCATCCAGTTGCGGCTGCCCGGCTTGGTCACGCCCTCGCGACCCCAGTAAAGCCGCTGCTCGTTGCCGGGCGAGAGCGACAGCCCGCGCTCGTACCAGGTCATGTCGAACTGGTAGTTGTTGGTGCGTTCCACATATTGCGCCGAATCGAGCAGCGTCACCTTGGGACGGATGCCCAGGTTGCGCAGCGATTGCACGAAGATGTCGACGATCTGCCGCATCTCGGCGCTGGTGCGCATGGCGCTGCCGGACTGGTTCAGCAGTATCTCGAAGCTGAAGGGGCGGCCCTGGGCGTCGCGCAGCTCGCCCTGCTGGACGGTCCAGCCCGCCTCGCCGAGCAGGTCCAGCGCGGCGCGGATGCCCTTGCGGTCGATGGCGCGCTCGCCGCCCTCGGGCAGGGCGTAGCCGTCAACGGTGCCGGGCGGCAGCTGGTCCGCGAAGGGGGCGAGCAGCTCGGCCTCGCGTCCGCTGGCCGGGCCGGGCTGCATCGCCAGTTCGGAATTGGCGAAATAGCTGGTGATGCGCGGGTCCTTGCCGCCGGTCAGCGTCATGTTGATGAAGCGGTGGTTGAAGGCCTCGATCATCGCCTGCCGCACCCGCCAGTCCGCGAAGAGCGGATTGCGGGTGTTCATCACCAGCCCCATGATCCCCGAGGGGCGGCTGTGCGGGATCTCGGATTTCACCATCCGGCCGTCGCGCATGGCGGGGAAATCGAAGTCGCGGTCCCAGCGCGCCGCGACCAGCTCGCGCCAGACATCGATCTCGCCGGCCTTGAAGGCCTCGAACATGGCCGAGGCATCGCCGAAATAGTCGTAGCGGATCACGTCGAAATTATGCAGGCCCCGGCTGACGGCCAGATTGCGCCCCCAATAGTCCGGATTGCGGCGGAAGGTGATCGCGCGGCCGGGATCCACCTTGTCGATGACATAGGGACCCGAGCCGATGGGGACCATCAGGCTGGACTGGCTGAAATCGCGCCCTTCCCATTGCGCCTTCTTCAGGATCGGCCGCATGCCCATCAGCATCGACAGCTCGCGGTCGGGGGTGTTGAAGCTGAAGCGGACCGAGCGCGGGCCGGTCTGTTCCATGGTCTCGACCTTGGACCAGACGGCGGTATAGCGCGGATGCCCCTTGGTCCCCAGCACCTCATAGGACCACAGCACGTCCTCGATGGTCACCGGCGTGCCGTCCGAGAACCGGGCCTCGGGCCGCAGGGTGAATTCGACCCAGCTGCGCTCGGCATCGGTCTCGACGCTTTCGGCCAGGAGGCCGTAAAGCGTGAAGGGCTCGTCGATCGAGCGGGTCATCAGCGACTCGGCCAGCAGCCCCGGCTGGGTGAAGATCGGCCAGACCGGATTGCCCATCAGGATCCACGGATTGAGCGAATCGAAGCTGCCCGTCTCGGCCAGGCGAATCGTGCCGCCCTTGGGCGCCTCGGGATTGGCATAGGGCAGGTGGGTGAAGCCGGGCGGCAGCGCAGGTTCTCCATACATTGCAATGGCATGCATGGGTTCGGCAGGGCTTGCCAGCGGCATGGATGCAACACACAGGCACAGCGCGATTCGCCGCCAGATCGCGGATTCGTTAGTAAATTTGAAGAATCGCATGCTCGATTGCCCTGATTTCCGGGTCGTTGATCCTGTCCGCGCGCAGATTAGCCGCCCGTTCACCATGAGGCAAACTTACGCCTTGGACTCATGGGGGGAAAAGCGTATAGATAAGGCACTGCTCGATAGGTTTCTTGCCTGTATGAAACCTGCCTCATGACTTGCGCCCGCCTCGTGCGGGCGCTTTTTTCTTGGGGATTTTGCGGCTTTTCCCGGCCGTTCGCCGTCCCGGACGGGTCCGCCCCGGCCGGGGGAATCGATCACGCGAAAAAGTGAACGGAATGTGCGGTCTTGCCGGATTCCTGCGCCCCGCGGGCCCCTGGCGTCCAAGCTTGTGCGGCGCCGGCTTTTTCCCCATGCTGCGGCCGCAACAGCAACGCGGACGTGGAGGCGGCGATGTTCGAGAAATTCCTTGGCGGCAAGACGGCGGTGGTGACGGGCTCCAATTCTGGGATCGGGCTTGGCATCGCGCATGAGCTGGCGCGGGCGGGCGCGGATCTCGTGCTGAACAGCTTCACCGACGCGGCCGAGGATCACGCGCTGGCCGATAGCCTTGCCGCCGAGCATGGCGTCAAGGTGCGCTATATCCAGGCCGACATGTCCAAGGGCGCCGACTGCCGCGCCCTGATCGAGAAGGCCGGCGCCTGCGATATCCTGGTGAACAATGCCGGCATCCAGCATGTCGCGCCGATCCCGGACTTCCCGGCCGAGAAATGGGACGCGATCATCGCCATCAACCTGAGCTCCGCCTTTCACACCACGGCGGCGGCGCTGCCGCTGATGCGCCAGGCCGGCTGGGGCAGGGTGATCAACATCGCCTCGGCGCACGGTCTGACGGCCAGCGAATACAAGTCGGCCTATGTCGCGGCCAAGCACGGCATTGTCGGCCTGACCAAGGTGACAGCGCTGGAGACCGCGAAGGAGCCGATCACCTGCAACGCCATCTGTCCCGGCTATGTGCTGACCCCCATCGTGGAAAAGCAGATCCCCGACCAGATGAAGACCCATAACATGAGCCGCGAGGAGGTGATCGCCAAGGTCATGCTGCAGCGCCAGCCCTCGGGGCAGTTCGCCACGGTCGAGCAGATGGGCGGCACGGCGGTCTTCCTGTGCTCGCCGGCGGCCGAGCAGATCACCGGTACGACGATTTCGGTCGACGGGGGGTGGACGGCGCTCTAGGCGCCGCCCCGACCCGCTGGTTACATCTCCAGTTCCGGCCCGGAATATTCGGTCGAGACCGCGATCTCTCCCTTTACGATCTGCTCGCGCAGGGTGTCGATCTGGCTGCGGATCTCGGCCGGGACGGCATCGGACAGAGTCAGCGAGACCGCCTCGGGGTTTTCCAGCCCCATATGCTTGACGGTTTCGGGCTTCCATGTGCCGTCCATCAGATCCTGCACCGCCTGCACGCTGGGAATGCTGACATCGGCGATGGCCGAGGCGATGAAGACATCGGGCTCGACTTTGGTCCAGTCGATGACATTGCCGATCTGCTTCGCGCCGGCTGCGCGCATGGCGTCGGTGGCGCCCTGGCGGCCGGCGTTCAGCATGGTGAAGATGATGTCGGCGCCTTGGTCGGTCTGGGCCTTGGCCACCCGCGCGGCCAGTTTGGTATCGTCCTGGTTGCCGGCAAAGATCGTCAGGAATTTCGCGTCGGGCCTGGTATGCATCAGCCCGTTGTAAAAGCCGCCGCGCCCCTTCAGCCCCGGCGTCACCCGGATGCCCGAGATGTGGCCGACCACGCCGGACTGCGTCAACAGCCCCGCGGCCGCGCCGCCGAGCCAGGCGCTGTGCTCCTGCAGCACTTCGTAGCTCGACAGGTTCGGTCCGGTGACGCCGCCCTGGACCACGACGAAGGGAATCTCCGGGAACTCGGCCGCGACGGCCCTGGCGGCCTCGTTGTTCTGGCCGCCATGGGCGATGACCATGTCGGGGGTTTTCCGGGCCAGGGTGCGCAGCGCCTGTTCCAGCTGGTCCTGTTCCGGCTGCACCTGATCGATATAGGCGATCTGTGCGCCGAACTGCTTCTCGATCTTCAGAAGGCCGTTATAGCCGGCCTCCATGAAACCGTTATCGTCGATCTTGCCCGGAATGAGCATGGCGATCGAAAGCGTGCCGTCACGGGCGTGGCTGGCGCCGCTCGCCAGAAGCGAGGCGGCCAAAGCCAGCCGAATTGTCGTATTCATCCTGTTCGCTGTCCTTTATCGGCTTCGGGTTCCGACAGGGGAAGTCTTGGATGACGTCGCGTCAACGCACAGGAATTTGAGGTTGTCGCAACGAAATATTGAAAATCGTCGCAACGCGGTTCACCCCCAGACTGCCTCGAACTCGCGCCACTCGCCCTTGCTCATGCCGCTGTTCTCCTGCGTGACCTCTTCGCCCGCCAGCCGGCGGCGCAAGACCTCGACGCCCCTGGCGGAAAGCTGCACCCCGCCCAGCCGGTAATCCTCGAAGGCGGCATAGGCGAAGGGCACCCAGTCCCGGACGATGCCGCAGATGGCCTCGGCATAGGCGCGGATCTCGTATTGCGCATGGGCATCGGCGCGCAGGCGCAGGAAGTGGAACAGATTGTGCAGGTCCACCTTCCAATACCATTGCGTATAGACATTCGCCGGCAGGTTCATCCGTGCCAGCTCGCGTGCCAGACCCTGCTGGCCTTCCTGGCTCAGCATCGCCTCGTAATGGTCATAGCTGCGCATCGCGTCCTCGCGCAGCAGGTCCAGGACGCGGGCGGCCTCGTCGCCCTCCAGCACCTGGCCGCGGCCCTGGTTGTTCACCGTCGATTGCGCGGCGAGGTGCTCGGGCGCCGGAATGTAGAATTCGCGGTCCAGGATCGAGTAGCGCGCCGAATATTCGTTCACGTTGGCGGTGCGGTGGCGGATCCATTGCCGGGCGACGAAAACCGGCAGCTTGACGTGGAACTTGACCTCGCACATCTCGAAGGGGGTCGAGTGCCAGTGCCGCATCAGATAGCGGATCAACCCCTCGTCATTGCTGACCGACTTGGTGCCGCGGCCATAGCTCACGCGCGCGGCCTGGGTGATCGCGCCGTCGTCGCCCATGTAGTCGATGACCCGCACCAGCCCGTGGTCCAGCACCGGATGCGCCTTGTAGAGATGACGCTCCATCCCCTCGGAGACGGCGCGCAGGGTGGGGCGCGGGTGGGCGCGCAACTCGTCGATCTCGGCCTGTTGTTCGGGGGTCAGGGGCATGGCGGAATCCTTCGTGCTGTTGGGCATATCTTGTGGCACCGACGGGTGATTCAATCAACCGGCAGTGTGGGCGCGGCGGGTGCAGCCAATCGTCCCACATTGCGGTCAGGCCGCCGGCATGCCAGTCTGGCGGCGACGAAAGGGAAAGGGATGACGATGAAGGTCCGCTATCTGCACACCATGGTCCGCGTGCTCGATCTTGAAAAGACGATGGCGTTCTTCCGCCTGCTCGGGCTTGAGGAGACGCGGCGCATCGACAATGAGAAGGGGCGCTTCACCCTGGTCTTCATGGCGCCGCCCGGCCAGCCGGAATGCCCGGTCGAACTGACCTGGAACTGGGACGGGGACGAGGGCCTGCCCTCGGACAGCCGGCATTTCGGCCATCTCGCCTATCGGGTCGAGAACATCTACGAGATGTGCCAGAAGCTGATGGATGCGGGCGTGACCATCAACCGGCCGCCGCGCGACGGGCACATGGCCTTCGTGCGCAGCCCCGACAACATCTCGATTGAATTGCTGCAGGAAGGCGAACATCTGCCGCCGCAGGAACCCTGGGCCAGCATGGAGAATACCGGCCACTGGTAGGCGCCGGCCCGCAAGCGCAAAGCGCCGCGCGGATGGCGCGGCCCTGTCGCCTGGCGGCCGCTCTTTCCCGCGGCGGCCCGCCTTTTCGCGCGGCAGCTGTGCCGCCAGGATCATGCCCGGCCCGACGCCCCCAGGACCGGCCGGCGGGAAGAGGCCCCCTTGGCCGATTCGCGTCGGGCCGGGCATGATGGCGCGGCCGGGCCATGCATCCCGGCGGCGCGTTCGGCAGCGGCGCTTTCAGTAGATGTAGCGGATCTGTTCCGCCCAGAAGCGTTCGACCCGCCGCCATTGCAGGTTCACCGTCTCGATGGGCGGATCGTCGAGCACGCCGGACAGGTCCAGCCCTTCGGCATGGCGCATGAACAGCCGCGCCACGCAATCGCGCACCTCCTGCCCGGCGGGGGTCAGCCGCACCCGGACCGAGCGGCGGTCCATCTCGCAGCGCTCGTGATGGACATAGCCCAGCTCGACCAGCTTCTTGAGATTGTAGGACACGTTCGAGCCCTGATACATCCCGCGCGAGCGCAACTCGCCCGCCGTCACCTCGGAGGTGCCGAGATTGTAGATCAGCAGCGCCTGCACCGGCGTCAGCTCGGACCGGCCCAGCCGCTCGAATTCGTCCTTGACCAGATCCAGCAGAAGCCGGTGCAGACGCTCAAGCATCTGCAGGCTTTCCAGATAAGCCTCGGTCCGGCCGGTCCGCGGCATGGGCCGCAGGGCGGGCACCGTTTGGGCAGAGCTGCGCTGTTGCATATGCGGGTTCCGTTGATGGCCTCGTTTCCGCCACCATGCCGCATATTTCCCAATCTTCGGTTAATCCCGGCGCGGTTCGCTAAAATTGCGGCTATTTCCGGGTCAGCCGGGCATGGGCAAAGGCCGCCACCCGGTCCAGCATGGGCAGAAGCGGCGCGGGTCCCGGCCGGGCATCGCCCAGCCGCGCGGTGATCCAGGGATAAAGGTCCTGGTCGTTCTCGGCCAGCACGGCCTCGTAGAGGTCCAGCTCCTCGGGGCCCAGCCCGGCCAGTTCGCTGTCGGCGAAGGGGCCCAGGATCAGGTCCATCTCCTTGGTGCCCCGCCGCCAGCTGCGCATCCGCAACCGTTTCAGCCTTGCCTCATGCTCGTCCATGCTCGTCCCCGGCTTGCCTGTCCGCGGGGGGGCGCCTATGACGAGGCGACCCAGCCGCAGGATGAATTCGATGAGCTTTTTGTCGCAGACGCTCGCCCGCGTCAAACCCTCGCCCACCATCGCCATCACCGGCCGCGCCCGCGACCTGGCCGCCGAGGGCAGGGACATCATCAGCCTGTCCGCCGGCGAGCCGGATTTCGACACCCCCGCGCATATCCGCGAGGCCGCCAAGGCCGCCATCGACGCCGGCCATACCCGCTATACCGCGGTGGACGGCATCCCGGAACTCAAGCGCGCCATCTGCGACAAGTTCGCGCGGGAAAACGGGCTGGACTATGCGCCCGCTCAGGTGACGGTCGGCACCGGCGGCAAGCAGATCCTCTACAATGCGCTGATGGCGACGCTGAACCCGGGCGACGAGGTGATCATCCCCGCACCCTATTGGGTCAGCTATCCCGACATGGTGCTGCTGGCCGGCGGCACGCCGGTGGTGATCGAGGGCGCCATGCAGAACGGCTATCGCATCACCCCAGAACAGCTGGAAGCGGCGATCACGCCGCGGACGAAATGGCTGATCCTGAACTCGCCCTCGAACCCGACCGGCGCGGGCTATGGCGAAGAGCACCTGCGCGGGCTGACCGAGGTGCTGATGCGCCACCCGCAGGTCTGGGTGCTGTCGGACGACATCTATGAGCATCTGGTCTTCGACGATTTCCGCTTCGTCACCCCGGCGCAGGTCGAGCCGGGGCTGAAATCCCGTACCCTGACCATGAACGGCGTCAGCAAGGCCTATGCCATGACCGGCTGGCGCATCGGCTATGGGGCCGGGCCCGAGGAACTGATCCGCGCCATGGCCAAGCTGCAATCGCAATCGACCTCGAATCCCTGCTCGATCAGCCAATATGCGGCGCTGGCCGCGCTGCAGGGGCCGCAGGATTACATCGCGGAAAGCCGTGCCGTCTTCCAGCGCCGGCGCGACCTGGTGGTCGCGGGGCTGAACGCCTGCCCCGGCATCGTCTGCCCGGTGCCGGAGGGGGCATTCTACGTCTATCCCTCGATTTCGGCGCTGATCGGCAAGACCTCGGCCGGCGGCACGGTCATCGCCGATGACGAGACCTTCGCCACCGCGCTGCTGGACGAGACCGGGGTGGCGGTGGTCTTCGGCGCGGCCTTCGGGCTTGCGCCGCATTTCCGCATCTCCTACGCCACCTCGGACGCGGTGCTGACGGACGCCTGCGCGCGGATCAAGGGGTTCTGCGAGGGGCTGCGCTGAAGATGCAGTCCTGAAAATGGGTAGAGGCGGGTATGTCCCGCCTCGTCCATGTCTCCGGATGATTCGAACAGCACCTTACGACTTGAGACTGAACAGCGACTCGCGACGCATATCTCGCGCTTGGCTACCTGTGACGATCAAAGACCGCCTTCGACGGAAAGATCCTAGCATGCAGCCGGCTGTTGCCAAAGCGTTTTCTAGCTGATCGCCACGCCGGCGGCCACGACATAGGCGCGCAGCGTGTCGGGCGCGGCATTGTCGCGCAGCCGCCAGATCCCGGCCCGGGCCTCGCGCAGGGCGGGGATCACCGCGAAGCCGTTGGTCAGCTGTGCGGCGCGGTTTTCGGACCAGACCAGCTGATCGCCGTGCCAGCCGAACTGGCAAAAGCCGAAATGCGGGGAAGGCAGGCCGCCCCGAAGCGGCTGGTCCTCGCCCAGCACGCTGTTCTGGCTGGCCAGCAGCCGGTCGCCATGGCCCATGAACAGGCCGAAGGCCGGGGTGGCGGTGCTGGCCGGGCGCAGCAGGATGGTGTTGCCGTTGACAAGCGCATGGCGGATGGCATTGCCCGGCCGGTGGTCGCGCCAGCGCGGCGGCACCTCGTCCCGCGCCGAGGAGGCGGCGATGCGGATGCCGCAATCGGCGCCCTCGATGCGGTTGCCGCTGACCTGCGCCTCTTCGACGGCGGGGCCGGCGATGCAGATGGCTTCGCCGATATAGGCGCCTGCCGCGGTGCGAAAGATCTCGGGGCGCAGCAGCCGCAGCGGCCGGCCGTTGAAGACGACCCGGCCCTGGTTCGCCGCCGCCTCGGTGATCAGGTTCGAGATGCGCCGCCGCATCTCGGCCGGGTCGGTGATGCGGCCGCGCGCGCCGCCCGGGGCCAGCGTCGCCAGCAGCCGCAGCACCTCGGGATCGCCGCGCAGGATCACCGTGCCGCGGCGGTAAAGCGGCACCTCGCCCAGCGAGCCGCCGAAGATCAGCTCGGGCAGCGAGATCGGCCGGCCCTGCAGCTGTCGCCCGTCGGTCTGATAGGCCGTCAGGTCGGGCTGCACGTCAAGGCTGCCGAAGCGCAGCAGGCCCCGGCGGATCCGCGCCAGAATGCGACGGTCGGTCGCCAGCCGCAGCGCCGCGCTGCCTTCGCGGCCGGGCAGCGGGACGAAGCTGTTGTCCTGCACGACCGCACGCCAGGCGCCGACGATCAGCAGGCCGATCTGCGCCTGGCCGACCTTGAAGGCGCAGTCGCGCACCCGCACCTCCTGCCGCCGTCCCAGCGCGCCGATGCTGGCGATGCAGGCCGAGGCGCGGTCCGGCCCCGGCCGGCAGCGCGCCCGCACCCGCGCGACGCTGATGTCGCCGCAGCCCAGCATGGTCAGCGCGCCATGGCGGCCGCCGCGCCGCCCGCCATCGCCGTTGGGCCCGCCATTCACCGACAGGTCCGCGACCCGCACCGAGGCGCAGCCCCGGAACAGCAGCGCCGCCTCGCCCTCGGCGACCGAGACCACGGTCTGCGGCCCGGTCCCCTGCACGATCACATGGCCGAGCCGCTCAAGGCGCAGCGTCTGCTGCAGCTGGAAATTCCCGCCGGTCAGGCACAGCCGGATGCTCTGGCCGGGGCGCAGCGCCTCGACGGCGGCGCGCAGCTCGTCGCGGTTGCGCACCAGCGCCGTGCAGAGCCCTTGGCCCGAGCGGCCGGCCAGCGCCTCGATCGCCTCCTGCACGGTCTCGGCGCCCAGCCCGGTGGCGCTGTCGTCATAGCCGACATCCTCGGCCTGCAGGCAGGTCAGCGCCGGGAAGGTGGCGCGCAGGTCGGTGATCTGGGCGATGCCGTCGCCCGCGCGCCGCGCCAGCGCCAGCGGCACCCGCCGCACGCCCCAGGTCATCGGCGGCACCGCTTCGTCCGCCGCGCCGGGATAGGGCGGCCAGACCACCGCGCCGGTGGCGGCGCGGGCCTCGAACATCCAGGCGTCGCCCGCGACATAGCTGCCATCGGTGAAGGCGACCTGCACGCCGCGCTCCAGCAGGGTCGGCGCGCCCGTCAGCGGCAGGCCGAGCGCCGAGGCGCCGCCATGGTCCCAGCGCCGGATGCGCGGGTTCACCATCTGGTCGAAATTGCCGATGCCGGGCGAGAAGGTCGCCACGCCCTCGGTCAGGGTCATGCGGGTGAAGGTGCCTGGCCGGCCAAGCGCCGCGTCGCGGTCGTCCTGCACCTCGACCCAGCCGCCCGAGGGGAAACCCAGCGCCTCGTCCTCGCGCGCGCCCAGCAGGATGAACTCGCCGCCCTCGTTGCGGCCGAGCCGCGCGGCGACCGCGCCGTTCTCGCGCGACCAGACGAAGCGCGCCTGCGCCCGCGTACCGCCCCGGACGATCTGGACGCGGTAAAGCTGGTTCTCCTGGCTCAGATAGCCGGCATCGGGCGGGATCAGGCAGTCGCTGTCGTCGGGCAGGTCGGCGGCGGGGGCGGTGCCGGCGCTCATCCGGCCGGTGCCGGGCCGCCAGTCGGGAAAGTCCGGGGCATGGCCGCAGCCGGCGCGCGCGACGATCTCGGCGCGCTCGGCATCGGTCAGCGTCACCGGGCGGATGGCGACGCGCCAATGCGCGCGCTCGCGCACCGCGGTATCGACGCCCGACAGCGCCGGATCGGCCAGCAGCCCGTCCTGCAGCGCCGAGACCTCATCCTTGCGCAGCTCCAGATGGATCAGCATCTCGGCGCCGTCCTGCACGATCTCGGCCAGCGGCTCCAGGTTCAGCCCGCCGCCCTGGTCGGCATAGGAGACGGGCGCCGGGTTCTCGACCCGGACGCCATCCACCCAATAGCTGCCGGCGCCGATGCCGAAGCCGCCCGCGCCGGCGGTGATGGCGAAGCCCGGCGCGGTCTTGGGCGTGCCGCCCGGCCCGATGACGCGGGCAAGCGCGCTTTCCATGCGCTCGGTCTGGATGGCCGTGTTTTCGTTCCAGTCCGAGTCGGTGTAAAGCCGGCCCTGCTGCATCAGCACGCCCGAATAGCCGCGATGCTTCGCGTTCGGGCCGCGCCAGCGTGAAAAATCTCCGGTCATGTCAACCTCCTCGTTCTGGGCGCGTCAGCTTTCATGGAAGATCCCCGCGGCATGGCCGAAGCGCAGGAAATCCTCGATGCTGCGGGCGATGTTGTCGTCGCGGACGGTCAGGGCGGCGCGGTTATAGGCGCCGATCTCGCCGCCATTCTCGGCCCCGCGGCGCAATGCGTCGGGCGTGCCGGGGGCCAGCAGGAAATAGCCGGGATCCGCATAGCGCAGGCTGGCGAAGACCGGGGCCGGGCCGCGGATGCAGCGATAAAGCCGCGGCACCAGCGACCCCTCGGGAACCAGCGAAAAGCGGATGCAGCCGACCTGCCGAGGCGCTGCCGTCACCGCCGGGGCGCTGCCCAGAAACAGCGTGTCGGTGGTGGCGGGCAGACCCTCGGCGGTCTCTTCCTCGGCGGTCAGGCCGCCGGTGAAGCCGTCGGTCTCGACCCGGCCGCGCAGCGTGCAGCGGGTCAGGCTGAGGACGTGGCGCAGCGCGTTCGGCGCCGCGAAGACCGCCCGAGCCGCGCCGCTGCCGGCGTCGATGATGCAATCGGCGAAGCCCGCCTCGACATCCGAGGCCAGCCGCACCGGACCGGTCACCACCCGCTCGCAGCTCAGCGCCATGCCCGTCGCCTCGATCAGCAGCGAGACCTCGCCGGGCGAGACCGGGTTGCCCAGCCGGTCTAGCCCCAGCCCCGGCACCAGCGTGCAGTCGCGCAGGACCAGCGTGCCGGGCGCATTGGCATTGCCGCGGATGCGCAGCATGCCGCCATGCATCCGCAGGCCGTTCAGCTCGACCCGCGCAGCGCGGCCCAGGGTGATGGTGAGGGGCGCGGAAAGCCGCAGGGTCGGGAAGCGTCCCTCGGCGGCGATCAGCCGCAGCACGCCGCCATCCGGCACTGCGATGCTGCCGCCCGAGCGGTAATGCGTGCTCTGTTCCAGCAGGAAGGTGCCAATGCTGCCGTTCTCGGCGATGCGGGTGGCGATGACCACCGAGGGCGGGATCGCCACCGCATCCTCGACCGAGCCGATCGAGGCCGATCGGTCATGTTCGCCGCCGCCGATCTCATAGGGGCGGGCGAAACGGCAGGTCACACGCACCGGGCCGGGGCGGTTCGCGCCGACCACCAGCCGGCCCAGTTCCGGATCGATCAGGGTGCGGTCGGGCAGGGGGGCGCGGTTCCACGGCTCGGTGCCGCCGCCGGCGCGGTCGCCCAGATGGGCGGCGCGGATCTCGGCCAGCGGCACCTCGGCATTGCCGACGAAGACCCGGATCGCCCGGCCCTCGCCATAGAAGCGGCCGGGATCCTCGGCCATCAGCGCGCGGCTGATCGGGATCGGCAGGGCGGATTCGCGCATCGGCTGCTCGATGGGCGGCCGGGCCTGGGCGCGGTCGAAAAGCTGCGCGTCGCAGCCCAGCGGATGGAAGCGGAAGGCGCGCCGGCCCGCCACCACCGGGTTGAGCTGATGGTTGCTGATCGGCCAGGGCCGCAGCCGCAAGACATGCAGCCCGACATTGCCCAGGTTCCAGCGCCCGCCACGCGTGTCGATGCGCCGGACCTCAACCCCGCGCGAGGCGCGCTCATAGGCCGCGCCGATCCGCGCCAGCCCTGGCTTGTCGCGGAAATCCACCGCCGCGCCCATGGCGGGATGCGTCAGGCGCATCGATTGCGCATGCACCAGCTTGCGGCCGTATTCCACCGCCAGCACCGGCAGGTTGGCGCTTTCCGAGGCCGCGTGTTCCAGCGCCCGCAGCGTGCCCTTGCGTGCGCGCAGGGCCAGCGCATCGGCGACGCGGGCGCGCAGGTCCAGCCCCTCGGGGATTTCGCCCAGGCCCCGCACGCCCAGCAGATCGCCCAGATAGGGCACCACCCAGGGCGCGCAGGTCTCGATGAAGGCATCGTCGTAAAGCCGGGCGATCTGCTCGTCCATCACCTGCGCCTCGCGCGCGATCAGCGAGGCAAGCGTGCGCAGCGGGCCGAAATCCTGCGCCTCGCGCACGTCGGTCGGGTCGAGCCGGCCCTTGACCGCCGCGCCCTCGGCCGCGTCGCGCAGCCGCATATAGGCGGGCAGCAGGGCGAAGATGTCCTCGGTCGTCAGTTTCATGCCGCCACCTCCAGATGCAGCCGGGTGGGATCCAACGTCAGCAGTTCCGCCGCGACCGGCAGCGCTCCGGCAAGGTCGGGCCGGCCGAGCGCGGCGGTCAGGCGCGGGCGCAATTGCGGTGTGTCGCCGGTATAGAGCGCGTCCAGATCGACCCCGACCACGCCCGGCGCCGATTGCAGCGCGGCGATGACCTGGGCCTGGCTGACGCCTTGCCCCAGCTCGCGCGCGTCGAAGGAAAACGCCGCCAGCACCGTCCGGCGCGCGGCCTCGATCACGTCCTCGGGCATGTGGCCGGGATCGGCGAAGAGCCGCGCCGCTAGGCCGAAGCCGACCGGGCGATAATTGCGCAGGCCGACGCGCAGGTCGGATTCGCCCGCCGCCAGCAGCGCGGCGCGCAGGTTCTGCATGTCGTCGCCGGCCTCGGGCAGGATGGCGCCGCCCTGTCCGGCGACAGTGACCAGGATCGGGCGGGCGAAGCCGTCGAAGGTCCAGTCGGCCCGCGCCTTGGCCACGGCGGCGAAGCTGCGGGCGAAATCCTCGTAATCCCGCAAGGACACGGCGCGGCCCAGCGTCAGGACGCCCATGGGCGCGTTGCGGCGCGCATCCTCCAGCCGCTCGGCATCGGCGCCGCCGGCGGGGGGCAGGGGGTTCGTCACCGCCTTCAGCCCGGCGGGCTTGGTCGCCAGCAGCGCCAGCTGCCCGGCCTCCAGATGGCCGGACAGCCCGGCACCGCGCCGATAGACCGCTTCGACATTGCCCTGTCCGGTGGGCAGGCGGGCGCCGCGCAGCCCATCGCCGAAAACGACATAGGCGCTGCCGTCCTCCTCGATGCGCAGCAGCCAGACCCGGTCCTGCGGCCCGGCGGCGCGGAAATCCTCCACCAGGTCCCAGCGGATGCGGTTGACCCGCACCTCGATCGCCGGGACCATGCCGCGCGCGTTGCGGGCCGAGACATGGGTCAGCGGCCCGGATTTCAGCTTGAAGCGCTGGAAGGTCCGGGTGGCGTCGCCGTCGCCCAGCATCTCGGCCACCGTCTCGCCATGCGTGGCCAGCGCCACATTGGCCGAGAGGCGCACCGTGGCGCGGACATAGCGATGCGCCAGCGGCTGGGTAAAGGTCAGCAGCGAATGGTCCCCGACGATCAGGTTCTGCGCCAGCACCCGGATCTCGGCCGCCGCGACGCCGGCCAGATCGGCGCGCTCGCCGGTGATGGCCAGCACCTTGCCGGGCATCAGCTGCAGCTCGGGCGTCGCGATCTCGACCTGATCGGCGCCGAGCGCGCCCGCGGCCTGCCCGACCGGATCGGTGATCGGCAGGTCGGCCAGCGGCAGCGGCTCGGGCAGGGCATGGGCAATGCTGCCGCGGGTGGTGAAGCCCGACAGCGCGATCAGCGCGCCGTCCGGCGCCAGCCCCTTGTCGTCGACCTCCAGCCGCGTGACCTTGGCCGCAAGGCCGTAGGCCTCGACGCCCTGGGTCTCGGCGGCATGGATGCGCAGCCAGGCCTCGTTCGCGGCATTGCGGATTAGCAGGCCCTGGCCGGTGGTGATCTCGGGATAATCGCGGTCGAGATAGAGATAGGCGCGGTTGCCCGGCGGCGTGTCGCCCACCTGGCCTGCGGTGGCGGTGACCGCCCCCGGCGCGCCGATCCCGGAATTCGCCGGCAGCAGCTTGACCGCGGCGGTATTGCCGAAGAACCCGGCGCGGATGCGCAGCATTGCCGGGCGGATCGGCCCTTCGGCCCGGAAATCCGAGGCCTGCACCGCCTGCCGCATCTCGCGCGGGGTCAGGCTGTGGAAATTGCTGGCGCTGGCCAGCGTCGCCACCGACCAGCTGTGCCCGGCCAGCAGCGCCACCATGCTGCTGGTCGAGAAGGCCAGCCCCGGCATCCAGATGGCCTGCAGGATCGGCTGGAAGCTGTAGGGCGGCTGGCTGGCGGGATCGCTGCGCAGCGCCAGGATGCGCCGCCCGCCGATGCCGTCGCGCAGGCCCGAGACCCGGCGCAGGAACCCGGCCTGATCGCCCGACCCGGTGGCCACCGGCACCTCGCCCTGCATCAGCAGCAGCGGATCGCCAAGCGCCAGGCGCGGCGCGTCCGGCGCCAGCTGGATCTCCTCGGCGCCCGCGGCCAGGACCTGCGGCCAGGCCATCAGCGGCCGCATGGCGTTCCATTCGGCGCGCGCCAGCAGCGGCTCGACGGTCTCGAACAGCTGCGGCAGCTCGCCGTCGCGCGGGATCGAGCGCACCTGCAGGCCCGGCGGATAGTCCAGCACCGCCTCGGGCGCGTCATGGGGCTCGGCCTCGAAGACCAGATGGCACGAGGCCGCCTTGGCCGGGGCAAGCTCGTAGCCGATCAGCCTGGCATGGGCGCGGACGCTTTCGCGCCGGGTCGCGGTGCGCAGATAGGCCTCGTTCGCCTGCCGCTCGGCATAGAAGGTCAGCGTGTCCAGCGTGGCCGCCCAGGCGTCCAGCAGGCCCAGGGTGAGGTCGTCCCGGTCGCGGCTGCGCAGCTCGGACAGGCCGGGGCGGTTGCCGTCCGCCAGCCCGCGGCGCAGCGCGGCCAGGAAGGTCGGATGCCTGCCGGCGCGGGCGCGCAGCGCCGGCAGGCCGGCGCGGTTGGCGATCGGTTCCGGCGTGGGTTTGACGCTGCTCATCTGCCCCCCCTCGTCTCGATGGTCAGCCGTCCCTCGCCGGGGCGGTTCGGGTCGTTCGACAGCACCGGGATCTCGCGCGGGCCGAAATCCAGCACGCCCTCGGCGCTGGCATCGGGCTGGCCCGAGCGGCCGAAGGCGGTGACGCGCAGGTCGGCCACCCCCGGCACATCGAGCCCGGCGCGGTAGATATGGCTCAGATAGATGCGGCTGCCGAAGGTCACGTTGTCGGGATGGAAGAAGCCCGGCCGCCCGTCCTCGGCCAGCCCGGCGGAAAAACGCGCGGCCAGCGCCTCGGCCACCTTGTCGGCAAAGGCGTCGGCTTCGGCGCAGGCGCGGATGGCGATGGTCAGCGGCACCAGGATCGGCGCGTCCACGGTCAGGTCGTGGCCCATCATCCGGTAGGGCTCGAGATAGTCGAGCAGCATCTGCCGGAAGGGCTGATCCACCGGCAGGCCCGCCACCCGGTCCACGGTCAGGAAGATCGCCGGCCAGCCGCCCAGCCAGCGCTTGCGGGCGGTGGCGCGCTGCACCTCGGGATGGGCGTCCAGCAGCGCCTCGTAATCGGCCAGCGTCACCGCCCGCCTTTGCAGGTGGAAGCCGACCGGCGCGCGCTGACGCACTTCCGCCACGGTCTCGCGTTCCGCGCCGCCGGCGGCGGGCAGCGGGTTTGTCACGCCCGCGACATTGGCCGCCACCGCGCCCGAGGCCGCGACCCGCGCCAGCGCCCCGGCGCCGATATTGCCTGCGCGGCCATGGCCGACGCGATAGCTGGCGGTGAAGCCGTCGCCGGGCCGCGGCGTCTTGCCGTTCAGGCTGGGCGAGGCGCCCTGCGGCTGGCCGAAGCGCAGCCGGGTGGTGCCGTCGGCCTCGACCTCGGGGACGAAGACCAGCGCATCGGGGGGCTGGCCCAGCAGGTCCGGCACCGGCAACCAGCGGTCGCTCTCGTGCGTCGAGCGCAGGGTGATCTGCGCCACCGCCCGTGCCGGATCGACCCGCAGCAGCTCGGCCGCCGGGGCCGCGCCGCCGTCCGGCGGCACCGCGAAGCTCAGGTCGCGGCGGGCAAGGCGCGGATGGAAGGGCCGCGGCCGGTCCAGCGCCGCCAGCGGCTTCGGCTCGTCGGGCTGGCCGGGGGCGGGCGGCTCTTCGGGGTCGGTCAGGTCGGGGGCAAGGCCCAGCGGCTCGGCCAGCGGCTGGTCGGTCGCCGGGTCCGGCAGGGTCAGGCCGTGATCGGCCAGCACGATATTGCCAAGCGCCAGCGCCATCGGCTCGCCTTCGGTTGCGCCGTGGTCCAGGTCGAAGCGCAGCGCGTCCGCGGGCCCCCAGCGAATGCGCCAGACCCGCAGCGGCTGTGCGGCACCGCCGCCGGGGGGCGGCAGCAGTTCCAGCGGATCGGCCAGCATCTCGGGCGGGGCGGTCAGCCGCACCGCCTGACGCGCGCCGGGATCGGCGTCGGACAGCCGCCGCGTCACCGGGTCGCGGTTCTGCACCAGCACCAGCAGGTCGCCCTCGGCCAGCTGCAGCGCCTGGTCCGGGTCGCGCAGGTCGCAGAAGGTGGCGCCCCGCGCCAGCACCGCCTGGGCATCGCCCCAGTGATGCAGGGCGATGCGGTGATGGGCGGCGCGCAGGGCGGCGGGCGCCAGCGGCTCGAAGGCCACGGCGCCGGTCTCGACCGCCGCCTGCGCTGCGGCCAGCGGGATCACCGCCTCGCCGTCGCTGTCCGAGCGGGTCAGGAAGGCCACGCCCTGGTCGGGCAGGGTGAAATCCGTCACCCCCGGCGCCAGCCGCAGTTGCGCCAGCACCCGCGCACTGGCGCCGTTATGCATCCGGTAGCCGACCAGCCGGGCATGGCGCGCGGCCGAGACCCGCAGCCGCGCCGTCTGCAGCGCGTATTCGGTGCCGACATGGTCCAGCCGGTAGCTGAGCGCGTCGCCGATAAAGGCCAGCCATTCGACCAGCGCCACGCCCAGGTCGGCCGGGTTGCGCTCGGTCCAGTCCGGCACGCTGACCGCCATGCGGTCCAGCATCAGCCGGCGATAACTGTCGTAGTCGCGCGCCAGGTAATCGATCTGCGGCGGCTCGGCCGGCCGCTCGGGGGCGGGGGGCGGCGCGGCGCAATCGCCGGTGTCGCAATGCAGCCGGAAGGCGAAGCGGATCTCGCGCAGGATCGGGTCCCAGCCCGGCAGCCCGTCGCGGATGCGCAGCCGGTAGGTCGAGAAATCGCCCGCCCGGTTCACCCGCAGCCGCAGCTCGCGCCCCGACGCCTCGGCACTGATGACACTGACGCCGCGGATGCGGTCGCCGCCCTCGACCAGCAGGTCCGAGGGCCGCAGCGCCGGCGCGGTCGGCCGTCCGTTCGGCTGGCCGGGCAGCGGATGGACGAAGCGCAGCACCAGCCGGGTCATGTCGCCGGCATCGACCTCGATCCCGGCGATGCCGTTCACCCGCGCGGCCGAAGCGGCGAGCCTTTCGCGCCTTTCGTCCAGGAAGCTTTCCGAGCGTGCCATGGCCTAGACCTCGCGCGTGAAGGTGTCGCTGACCGTCTCGCCGGTGTCGCGCAGGACATAGGAGAGGGTGATCTCCAGCAGCCCCTCGTCGCGGCGCAGGCGCAGTTCCGAGACGGTCAGGATCTCGGACAGGTGTTTCTGGATCGCCGACTGGATCAGGAAATCGGCGGCGGTCTCCAGCGCCTGGTTGTTGGTGTCGAACAGCATCTCAAGCAGGCCCGAGCCGAAATCGGGCCGGTTCACCCGCTCGCCCGGGGCGGTGAACAAGACCGCCTCGATCAGGTCGCGGGCATGGCGGCGGGCGTCGCCGGTGGTGGCGGTACGGCCGGTGCCGTCGATGCGGAAGGGGGCGGAAAGATCGGTCATTGTCCTGTCACCCTGACCTGCTGCGCCACGACCTGCGGTGGGCCGGCGGGCCCGGCCGCGCCGATGCAGATGCCGCCCGAGGAAGACAGCAGCGCCGGGCTGCCCTCGATCGTCACGCGGGTCGCGGGCGTGGTCCATTGCACCTGCGTGCAGGGCTTCGGCCCGTCCGGCGTCGAGAACGAGCAGCCCGCAATGGTCATCATATGCGCCACCGTCACCGCCGGCTGGCCGCCCAGCTGCACGCGGGTCGAGCTGGAGCCGGGCTGCGCCTGTCCGCCATGCGGGCACAGGATCGTCGCGCCCATGTGCAGAAGGTTGGTCATCACGTCACCTCCAATGCGCCCGAGTTCACCGTGACCTTGGGCCCCGAAAGCTCGACCTTGGCGCCGCCCGAGCTTTCCAGCGTGATGCCCTGCGCAGTGATGGTGATGCGGTTGCCGGCGGTGGTCTCGATCACCAGCGGGGCCGAGGAATTCACCTCGTCCAGGGTGATCGTGGCGGCCTGGGTCTTGATGATCTTGACCATCGGCGTCTGGCCGGGGCATTCGCCCTCGCCCCAGAAGCAGCCGGACCAGATGGGGGCGTCGATATTGCCGCCCTCGAACTCGACCCAGATATTGGCGCCCACCGGCGGGATCAGGTAGAAGCCGACGCCCGAGCCGGCGAAGGGCACCGAGGGCATGGCCCAGTTCAGCGTGTTGGTGCCGTAGACGGCCGGCACCTGCACCTGCAGCCGGCCCTTTTGCAGCGGGTCGGTGTTGTTCGACACCGTGCCGCGATACTTGCCGAAATAGCCGGCGCGCGTCGTCTGTTCGTTCATGGCAGCACCATGGGCACGGTGGTTCCCGTGCCCTCCCGGTTCAGGGTGAAGGATTGCGTCCACGCGCCGCGCGAGATCTTGTGAATCACGCTTTGCACGTAATAAAGCCCGTCATTGTCCAGCCCCGCGCCGCGCAGCCCGACCAGCCCGCGCGGCGACAGGATCGCGCCATAGCGCGCGGTATCCAGATCGCCCGTCACCTTGACCGTGTCGGTGGTGGCGTCGGATTGCGCCTGCGCCTCGCCCATGGCCTGCGCGGCGGATGGCGCGCCGCCGGTCTGGAACAGGTTGGTCCGGACCGTGGCGCGATTGGAGATCGAGGGCTGCGCGGCCAGCGGCGGCCGCAGCGCCATGGTCGAGCGCACCGGCATGGTCTGGCCGGTGGCCGGGTCCTGCACCTGGCCCTGGACCTCGGCCGCCTCGCCCGCCGCGTTCTCGAAGCTCAGCCCCGAGACGTTGCTGTCCGGCCCCATGTCGGCGGTGATGGCGCGCTGCGGCAGGCCGATGCGCGGCGGCGGCCCCCAATAGCCGGTCGAGGTCAGCGGCACCGGGCCGGGGATGATGGTGAAGATGCGGTCATGCGCCGCCGCCAGGTCCTTGAGATAGGCGAAATCGGTGCCGCGCTGCATCGGCACCCGCTCGGTCGGGTTCGGCCGGTCCACCGTCATCGGCGGGATGACCATCGGCACGATGCCATATTGCATGTAGCGCAGCAGGATCATGCTGGCGATCTCGCCCGGGCCCTGGGCGGGGTGGGTGGTCTCGCGCTCCTCGCGGTCCATGACGAAGCTCAGGTCCTTGCCGCGCAGCTGCAGCCGCGCCGGGCCGGCCGATTGCGCCGGCTTGAACTCGGCCGTCTCGACGATGCCGTCGATCAGCACCACCGGCATCAGGCCCATCACCGCCGTCAGCACGATACGCGCGCCCGCCTTCAGCGCCGGCTCGGCCATGATCGGGAACACCCCCGCCAGCGCCGGGGCGCGGATGGCGTCGAAAACCAGCTCGAAGCCCGAGACCTCGCGGTCCGAGATCGCCACCTCGGCCGAGACGAAGCGCTCCATCAGCTCGGCCGGCAGCGGCCGGGGCAGGCCCGTTCCGGCCAGCAGCGTCAGGCGGACCCCGATCAGTTCCTGCAGCATGTCACGCCTCCCCCGGCTGGGTCAGGTTCAGGCGGCGGCCGGGGATGTCGGCCAGGGCCAGCGGCTCGGGGTCGGGATTGGCGTCCATCACCCGCCAGGACTGGCGCGCGTCGCCATAGGCGCGATGCGCCACCAGGTCCAGCCGGTCGCCATCCGCGACCGCGATGCGCGCGGCGATGCGCGGCGCGTCGGGGATGATGCGGCGGTCCAGATAGGCGATGTCGCGCCCCTGCGCATCGGTCAGGTGCAGGACGGCGGATTTGGCATAGCGGGAGTCGCGGTCGATCATGGCGCCCTCACATTATCTTCACGTCCGAGCCCAGAACCGAGCCCAGCGAGTTGATGCGCCCGACCATGGCCATGGTTTCCTTGACCAGCTGGTGGCTGAGAAACATGGCATAGCCGGGATGGCTGCTTTCCAGGTCCGAATAGCTGAGCACCGCCAGATCCATCGACACCTTGGCCCGGATCGGGTTCAGCCGGGGGTCATAGGCTTCCTCGGTGATCGACAGGGATTTCAGCCGCACCGGCAGGATGCGGGTCTTGCCCCAGATGAACAGGGTGAAGGTGCCGCTGGCGGGCAGGATCTCGACCGTGCCCAGGCGCAGCAGCACCGCATTGGCGATGACGGTCGAGGCGGCGGGGTAAAGCAGCGTCTCCAACTGCGCCAGGCGCGGATGCAGGCCAAGTTCCTCGGCCTCGCCCTTTTCCAGGTCGTCGCTGGCGTCCAGCACCGCCTCGACCTTGATGACCTCTTTCGGGGCGCCGGCCAGGCGGAAGCTGTCGGCGCCGCCCTCGCTTTCGGCGGCATTGGCCTCGATGGTCCGTTGCAGGCTTTCCGGGTTGATCTGGAAGGGGATCACCTCGGGCAGCGGCACCGGCGGGCGGAAGGCGACGATGGCGCCTTTCAGCAAGCGGGGCGAGCGGGAATAGCCGGACATCTAGGCGCTCCTCACCTGGTCGATCTGGGCCTGCAGCGTGGCCTCGAAATTCGGGAAATAGCCGCGATACTCGGCGGCCAGCGCCGACAGGCTTTCGGCCTGCTGGCCAGAGTTGAAATATTCGCCGTAGGCCGAGCCGCCCTCGGGCAGCGTCTCGCCGTTCCAGACCGTCAGCCGGAAGAAGCGGACGATGTTCTCGGCCATCTGGTGCATCTCGCTGAAATAGACCGTGCCGTCCGAGAGGTCGCGGGCCACGATCCCCTCCAGCGCCTGGTCCCAGGTGCCGTGACCGGCGGTCTGCTGCTTGATCTCGGGGCTGGGGACGCCGCCGCTGACGCGGGCATAGATGGCGCCGGGATGGCCCTGCATGATGCCGATGCGCGCGCCCTGATGCGGGCTGCCCGGCGGATACCATTCCGCGCGCCGCGCCTCGGGCAGGCGGTCCTCGGGCGTGTCCTTCCATTCCGGGTCCATGCGGTGGCCATAGGCCTGATAGCTGATGACCACCTTCTGCGCCGGATAGGGGCCTTGGGGCGCGAAGATCAGCTGCCTGGTGGGCGTGCGGACCCGGTGCTGGAACTGGATCAGCTCGCACAGCCCGCGCAGCCGCTCGGTCTCGCCGCGCTCGACATCGTCGGCGGCATTGCGGATGATCTGCGCCGCGAAGCGCGAGGCGATCCATTCGTGCTGGCCGGGATCGGCGCCCCTGACCGCATCGGCCAGCCGCTGGCCGTTCCGCGCCGCGCGTTTCGAGCCGGCCTTGCCGGTCGGGTCGGGGCGCACGAAATGGCCCAGCGGCTTCGTCACCCCGCCCTCGCCGCTGCCGGCGGCGTTCATGGCGTCGTCCTGGTAATAGGTGCCCCAGCCGCCCTGCGTCATCACGCTGTCGAACTGATCGACGATCACCGTCCGGAAATAGCTGCCCGTCACCCGCTCGAAGGCGTGGTCGTGGCTGTCGGTGCCGGCGCTGCACATGGCGGTCACCGCCTCGGAGAGCGGCGTGGCCAGCGCCGTCATCAGCGCCGGATAATCCGGCCCGCCGCCGGCCAGAAGCTGGTCGGTGATTGCCAGCGTCGCGCCGCCCTCGTTCAGCCGCCGCGTCAGATGGTCGCCGAAAAGCTGGCCGACCCGCGCCGGGTCGAATGCCGGTTCGGTGCCGAGGAAGGTATCGGCATTCGGCAGGCTCAGCGCCTTGGCCAGCCGCCGCGCCTCGGCCGAGACGGACGCGTCGAAACCGCCACCGGTGAAGCGCCGGGCGGCGCCCGTGGCATTGGCCGGCCGCCGCCAGGGCTCGGTCGCACTGCCGTCGCCGGCCAGCATGGTGGCGAAGCCGCGCCAGTCCAGCGGCGTATAGCGCGCCACGTCCAGATTGGGCAGCACGTAGCGGCGCAGGTTCTCGGACAGCGAGGGGGCCATCGCCTCAAGCTCGGGGGCGAATTTCTGGTCCAGCGGCACGATGCTGATGCCGAAGAATTCCAGCACCCGCGCCACGGCGCTTTTCGTCTGCTCGCCCTTGGCCTGCGTCTCCTGCGCCTTGGCGGCGGCCTCGGCCTTGACGGCCTCCGAGGCGCCCTCGGCCTGGGCCGCGTTCACCGCGTCCTCGGTCAGCTCGGCCTGGGCGTCCAGCTGCGCCTCCTCGGCCTTGGCGGCGGCGACCAGCGCCTCGAGCTCGGCGCGCTTGTTCGCCAGCACCACGCCGCGCCAGTTCTTCTGCGCCGCGTAATCGGTGAAGGGCTGGCCCAGCCGGCCGTCCAGCCATTGCACCAAGGGCGTCGGATCCGAACGGATGACGGGGCGCACCGTCTCGCCCTCGTCCTCGATCAGCAGGGTGTGGGCTTCGGAACCGGCGCGGAAATGGATCGGCGCCATGATCTGGCCGGCGGCGGGGGTCTCGGCCTGTCTGCCCTCTATGCCGAAGGCGGCCAGCACCCGGCGCATCAGGTTTTCCAGCGCCGTCTCGATCTTCAGCCGCACGGCGCGCAGCACCTCCTGCACCTTCTCGGGGATGCCCGAGACGCCGATCAGCCGCGCCAGCAGGTCCAGCACCACCGGCAGCAGCCGCGCCAGCACCTGCTCGACCCCGCGCATCGGCGGCTCCAGCGCGCCGGTGGCGATCTCCCAGATGGTGTTGATCACGGTCTGCACCACGGCGAAGATGCGGGCGAGCTGGGTGCGCAGGAACTGGATGAAGTTCCAGATCGTCATCACCAGCTTCACCAGCGCCCCGACCGGGTTGAACATGCCGGCCAGCCACATGATCGAGGCCAGCACCACCTTTTCCAGCAGGAAGGTCTTGAGCTGGTCCAGCACCATGTCGCGCAGCATCGCAAGGTCGCTGGTCAGCTGCTCCCACAGCCCCTGCCAGCCGCCGGTGATCAGCGCCCGCACATAGCTCAGCACGTATTCGATCTTCTGCACGGCGCTTTCGCCCAGCACGCGCACGGCGACGCGGCGCACGGTCTCCAAGGTCAGGCCGAGCGCCTGGCGCGCCACGTCCAGAAGGCCCCAGAGGTCGAATTCCGCCGGCATGGTGATGCCGCGGCCGAGCGGGCCGGTCAGCCACAGGATGATGCCGGCGATCAGGTGGCGGCGGAAATTGTCGGCAAAGCGCTGGATGCCGCCCTTGACCGCCTCCAGCAGGTTCTGCACGAAGCCGCCGGGATTGGCGACGATCAGGTCGATGGCCTGCGCGGCGCGGGCGAAAAGCTGGAAGAAGGCGTCGGGCTGGATCCCCAGCGCCATCAGGATCGGCGACAGGATCAGCCGGGCCAGCGCCGCCCAGTCGCCCGACAGCGCCGCCTGGGCCAGAGCCAGCGCCGCGTTGACCGCCGCCTGCCAGGCCGCGAGCAGCGCGTCCAGCCCCGCGGCCAGCGCGTTCATCAGGAATTCGATGCCGGCCTTCAGCGCATTGGCGATGCGGTCGATGGCCGCGGTCGCCGCCGTCACCGCCGCGTCGATGGCGGCGTTCAGCGCCGCGGCGATGGCGGGGAAATATTCGGCCAGCAGCCGGTTCACCAGGGTCTTCAGCAGCGCCCCGAAAGCCTCGATGATGCCCTTGATCAGCCCGGCGGCGGCGTCGATCAGCCCCAGCGCCGCCGATTTCACCGCCTTGATGATGTCGCGCACGGCGGTGCGCACCGCGTCGAAGATCGCATTGATCGCGGCGGTCAGCCGTTCGAGCTGCGCCTTGACCCACTTGACGGCGCGGTCCCACCAGCTCTGGTTCTCGGATTCGCGCTCGGCCTCGTCGCGGCTCGCTTGCGCGCGGGTTTCGCCCTGCGCCACCTCGGCCTCGGCCTCGCGCTCGGCCTGGACGAAATCGGCGTCGATGCGGGTTTCAACGCGGCCGACCTCGGCATCCACCTCGCCCCGGGCCTCGCTGCGGGCCGAGGCCGCCTCGTCGCGCAGGTCCGAGACATGGCCGGCCTGCTGGTCCAGCGCGTCCTGCCGGGCGGACTGGATGTCGGCGCGCCGGGCGATCACCTCGTCGCGCTGCGCATGATCGGCCTCGGCGTTCAGCCGCGCCTGCTCCGCCTCGGCATGGGCCAGCTCCGCCTCGCGCCCGGCCTCGCGGCTCTGGGCGGCGGCGTCCAGATCGGCCTGCGCCTGGCCGAGCGATTCCTGCATCGCCGGGCCATGCGCGCGGTCGAACAGCGCCACCGTGGTCGCGTCCAGCGGCTGGGCGGCGAAGGCGGCGGCGCCCTCGACCGGGGGCAGGGCCGGCGCGGGTTCGGGCGCCGGGCGCGGCGGCAGGGCGGAGCTCTCGGACATCTCGCGCAGCTGCGCCTGCTCGGGGCCGGGGCCGTCGATCACAGCGCGGGCGGCGGCGGTGCCGGCTTCGGTTGCCTGCGTGCCGGCGGCGGCCTCCTGGTCCGCGACGCGGGCCGGATCGGTTTCGCCGGCCAGCGGCACGTCGGGGCGCGCCCCGGCCGAGGTCGCCACCTGCCCGTCGCGGGTCTGGACCCGGTCGAAGCTGCGCTCCAGCGATTGCGGGTCGCCGGCGGTGAAATCGCGCTCGAAGAGCGGGCCGAGGCTGGCATTGGCGGCCGCCTGGCCGGGGTCCGGGGTCGGCGCCAGATCGGGCAGCGGCGCGGGCGGCGGCGTCTGGGCCTCCAGCGCCCCGGCCGTGGCGGCGGGGGTTGTGACCGGCGGGGCGGCGGGCAGGGGCTCGCCCGGCGCCATCTCGGCCCGCAATTCCGGCAGGGCGGCATCCTCGGCGGCGCGGGCGCGGGCCGAGGCGGCTTCGATCCGCGCGCCCAGCCCCGCCGCCTCGCGCGCCTTGACCGAGGGCGGGGCGGCGGCAAAGGCCGCCATCACTGCATCGGCGTCCTGCGCCGCCTCCAGCGCCGCGCTGGCCGCTTCCGCCTCGGCCGCGGCGGCCTCGGTCTCGGCGCCGAGGTCGGGTTCGGGCGCCGGGCCGAGCTGTTCCGGCGCGACTGCCTCCGGCGCATCGGCTGCGGGCTGCGTGCTTGGCGGGACATGCTCCGCCAGCGGCGGGGCCGGCTGTTCGGGTGCCGGCTGGGGCGGCACGGCGACGGGCGGATCGGGCTGAGGGACCGGGTCCTGCGCGCCCTGCATGCGGAAGGCGATGGTGCCGGGGGCCAGCCGCGCCGCGACCGGCGGCGGGGGGGCGCCGAGCCGCGCCTGCAGCTCGACCCGCTGCGCCTCGGCCTCGGGGCTTGTCTTGGCGTCCTGCCGCGGGGCGCGGGATTGCAGCACATGCGCCAGCTCATGCGCGACGACCGGCAGGGCCGCGTCGCGGCGCAGGAACAGCACGCCGTCCTGCGCCGCCGCCTCGGCGCCCTTGCGGTCCAGCGCCGCCTCGACCGGGGCGCCGGTCAGCACCTGGACCGGCGGCAGCGGGCCGAACATCGCCTCCAGCGCCGGGCGGAAGGGCAGGTCGGCGCGATGCAGCCCCGGCGCCGCGGCCTGGCGCAGCCGCTCCAGAGGGATATGGTCCGGGGCCTCGGCCGCCTCAGTCCGGGGCGGTGCCACCACCACCTTCCAGCGCGGCCTGGCGCGGGCCGGCTCGCGCGGCGCCGGTTCGGGCGCGGCAGGCTTGCGCAGCGCGCTCATGGCCCCAGCCTCCGCAGCAGCGCCCGGGCCAGTTCGCGGCCCATCGCCTCGGGCGTGCCGGCGCCGACGGGCAGCCGGCCCAGGTCGACGCGCTCCAGGTCGGCGGGGCGGGTGCCGGGCGGCAGGCCGTGGCGTTCCAGAAGCGCCGCCAGCTCGGCCTCGAAGGCGCGGGCGGCGCGGGCGGCCTCGGCCTCGGACAGGCCGGGCAGGGACAGCGCGCCGATATGCAGGGTGACCGCGCCGCTCATCGGAAGCCCCGCAGTTCCGCCTCGGAAAGCGGCTTGCCGAGCTTCATGTATTCCTGCCGCGCCGCGCGCTCCAGATGCGCCATGCCCAGCCGCCCGCCGCTTTCGGCCGCGAGCCAGGCGGCGGTCAGCGCGATCGAGCGGATGAAGCCGCCGGTCACGGCCAGCCGGGCCAGCGCGTCGAAGTCGATGGCGTCGCGTGGCAGCGCCTCGGGCAGCACCGCGCGCCAGATCAGCGCCCGCTGCGCGGCGTCGGGAAAGGGGAAGTCGATCACCGCGCGGAAGCGGCGCAGGAAGGCGTCGTCCACCGCCGCGCGCAGGTTCGTGGTCACGATGGCGATGCCGGCATAGCTTTCCAGCCGCTGCAGCAGATAGGAGGTCTCGGAATTGGCGTGGCGGTCGTGGCTGTCCTTCACCTCGGGCGAGCGGCGGGCGAAGATCGCCTCGCCCTCGTCGAAAAGCAGCACCGCCCCGGCATCTTCGGCGGCGTCGAAGATGCGGCCGATGTTCTTCTGCGTCTCGCCGATATATTTCGAGGTCAGCGCCGCCAGATCGACGCGGTAGAGCGCCAGCGCGCCACCGTCCTCGCACAATTCGCGGGCCAGGATCTCGGCCGCCATGGTCTTGCCGGTGCCCGAGGGACCGCTGAAGAGCGCGGTCAGCGCCAGCCCGCGCGCCGACTTGGCACGAAAGCCCCAATCGTCCAGCACAAGCGGCCCGTGGCGGCGGCAGGCGGCAAGCTGGCGCAATTGCTGAAGCTGGGCGGGCGGCAGGACCAGGTCGTCCCAGCGCGCCTGCGGCTTGATCCGCTGCGCCAGCCCCTCAAGCCCCTGCGCGGCGCGGGCGCGGATCAGCGCCGGCAGGTCGGGGGCCAGGCCGGTGGCGTGGCTGGCCCGCGCATCCGCCATTTCGCTGCCGGGCAGCGGGGCGGCGCGGGCCGGGATAAGGCTGGCGCGGGGCCGCTGCGTGCGATGCGGGTCGATGCCCCAGAGCAGGCAAGGTCCCAGCAGCCGGTCGGCGATCAGGCAGCCCTCGGGCGTGGCGGGGATCAGCATGGCCGTTTCGGTCAGCACCACGTCGCGGTTGAGCAGTTGCGCCGCGCGGGCCGGGTCGAGGTCCTGCGGCAGCAGCCGCGGCTCCAGCGCCGCCAGGTGCAGGCCCAGCCCGGCCGCGGCCTCGGCGGCCAGCGCGCCGGCCTCGGCCGGGTCGGCGGTGGCCAGGTGCAGGATCGGCGCCGGGTTTTCCGCGCGCGCCTTCAGCAGCGCCTCGGCCAGCGCGCCCGCCTGCGGATGGGGCGCGGCCATGCAGGGCGAGAGCGCCGGGGCCAGCGCCGGATCGGGGACCGGCGCGCCGATCAGGGCCGAGGCCACCGCCTCGGGCACCGCCAGCAGCCGCTGCGCAAACCCATGGCCCGGCAGCGCCTCGACCAGTGCCCCCTGGCGCAGCAGCGCGGCGGCAGAGAGCGCCGGGCCGGCCTCGGGTCCCAGCACCATGCCGCACAGCGCCGGGGTGGCGCGGCCATGCTGGGCCAGCGGGTGCGCGGCCAGGGCGGCGGCGGGTTCGATGCCCAGCTCGGGAGCGGCGATCAGGCAGAACAGGTCGAGATCCAGCGCCGACAGGCCGAAGCGCCGGGCGATCTGCAAGAGCGCCACCGGCCCTAGGGCCGAGAGGTCTTCGATCTGCGCCAGCAGCGGCCCGGCCGGTTCGCCTTGCAGCAGCGCCATGGCGTGGCGGCCGGCCAGCTCCAGCGCCCGTGCCTGCCGCGCGGCGGCGGATATGGTCTGGTGCCGGGTCATGGGTCCAGATCCGCGACCGGCCCGTCGAAGCCCTGCGGCCCCAGCGTGGGCAGGCTGGCGGCGCCGTCGATCTCGGCCCGCACGACATAATCGGCTGCGACCACGCCGGCCAGATCGGCGCGGATGCGGTCGGTGCTGCCCTCGACCAGCCGCGCCGGGACCGAGAAGGCCGGCGCCGACCCCCCGGGCAGCGGGTTGAAAAGCAGCGCCGCCGTCTGCCGCTCGCCCACCGGATGGCCCAGGGTCAGCGTCACGCTGCCCGTGAAGCGGCCGGCGGTCACCGTGCCGGCCCGCGCCACCGCCGTCACCACCGGCGCGATGGCAAACGGCAGCGCGTTCGAGCTTTCCCAAAGCCGCTCTGCCTGGCCGGGCGCAGGCTCGAACAGGTGATCGACCATCAGCCGGGCGATGCCGGCCGGCTGGTCGGCGGGCAGCTGCAGGTCGATGCGCCGCGCGTCGACATTCGCCGCCGCTACCGTGATCGGCCGCCCGCCCAGCATGACCCGCATCCGCTCGGCGGCCAGCGCCGTGCCCTCGGCCGCCACCCAGCCGCCGGGCAGGATCGCGGCCATCGGGTCGGGAAGCGTCCCCGCGCCGCCGGGCAGCGCCGCCACCCGCAGGATGCGCGGTGCCTGCAGGGGCGCGGTGCGGCCGCCGATGGTCAGCACCGGCAGGGCCGAGCGCGCCGGGCGGCGGCTTTCGATCAGCACGCAGGCCACCTGATACAGCGCCGAGGCCCGCAGCGGCGCGGAAAAGGCCGACCAGATGTTGCTCAGCGTCTCGATCTGGCCGAGGTCGCGGCTTTCCGGCACGGCTTGCGTCACGCGGATCTGCTCGAACTGTTCGGCGAGATCCGCGGCGACCAGCAGCCGCAGCGGCGCCGGCAAGAGGCTCGCATCCACCGCCGGATCGGCGCCGCCCAGCGAGGCGCGGATGTCGGCGCGGGTCAGCACGGGGGTCTCGTGCAGCACCTGCATGCCGTAGCCCAGCAATATCTCGGCATTCAGGTCCTCGGCGCCGGTGGCGGTCAGGATGTAATGCAGGTCCAGCGCCAGCCAGGGATTATCGATGCGCGCCCCCGAGGCGCTGCGGGCCGGCAGGCGCTGGCTGGACCAGGCGGCGTTGCGGGTGACGTTCCACAGGTAGATGTTCAGCCGGTTGGTCGGCTCGGCGTCATCCTCAAGCCGGTCGGGGGGCGAGGAAGTGACGCTGAACTGGCCGATGGAATCCAGGTTGGCATTGAGCAGCCCGTCATTCAGCCGGTCCCTCAGGATCGCGGTCACGGCGGCTATGGCGAGCGCGTTCGACATCCTATCGCTTCCATCCGAGATAGTCGGTCAGGCCAGGCCGGGCCGGCGTCGCGGGGCGCGGGGCGGGGCCGGGCCTTGCGGCTTGCGGGGGCGGGGCGGGCGGCGGTTTCGCGGCGGCGACCTCGATCCGGCCGATATGGATCTCGACTTTCGGGGGGGCTTGCGGGACCGGCGCGGGCGGCGCGGCTTCGGTCGCGCTGGCGGGCTCGGATGCGGCCGGGCTGACGCGCATCCGGGGCGGGGCAGGCGGCTCGACGGTCTGCGGCGCGCGGGGCTGGCGCGGTTCGGCCGGCCGGCGCGGTTCCTCCGGCGCGGCTCTGGTGCGGGGTTCGGGCGGCCCCTGCGTCGGCTGGGGCGCAGGGGCTTCCGCGGCAGGGGGCGTCGGCGCATCGCCGGGGCGCGGAACTGGCTCGATCGTGATGCCCGGCGCCTGCGGTGCATCCCGGGCGACCGGGGCGGGCGCATGGGCCGGCGCGGGGTGCGGCTGGGCTTGCGGCGCCGGGGCGAGCCGTTGCGGCAAAGCCTCGGCAACCGGCGCTGCCGGTCTCGGCGCCGGGGCCGGTGTCGGCGGGCGCGGCGGCTCGGTCCGCGGCAGCGGCGGGCGTGGCGGGGCGGCGAGGCGTTCCGCCGTCTCCTCGGAGAAGCCCGCATCCGGGGCATCCCCCTCGAAACGCTGGCGCGGGCGGGGCAGGATCGCCGGCGGCTGCAGGAAGCGGCGGCTGAGGGTGTCGAACAGGGTCATGGCGCCACCTCGGCGAGATAAAGCGCGCGACGCGCCGGCGGCATGGCGAGGATCTCGCGCTCGGACCAGCCGAAGGCGCGGGCCAGCCGCACCACCTCGTCGAGCAACCCGCGGGCCATGTCCTCGATCTCGGCCCAGAGCCAGGCGGCGGGATCGAAGCCCTCGTCCAGCGCCGCGCCGCATTCCGGGCAGTCCATGGCCAGCGTCAGGCCAAGCGCCGGATCGGCGGCTTGCAATGCCTCGGCCGCCAGCGCCGCAAAGCCGGGATCGTGCCAGGGCGCCGTCCCCAGCGCCTGAAGCCGCAAACCCTGCGGGCCGAAATCGGCAAGGCAGGGCAGGCGCAGCATATGGGTTTTCCCCCGCCACTCCACCGCGACGGTCTGGGCAACCGCCGGGGGCGGAACGAAATCGGCGGGCAGGGTGAATTCCAGCCGCGCGCCGCAGGCGGGGCAGGTGCAGACCGCCTCGTCGGCTGCCGGCCTGGCCATGTCCGCGAGAAGCCGCGTGCGCAGCGCCCAGATGCGGCGGTCGAGCTCGCCCAAGGGCAGCGTCTCGGCGCCTGCCCCGGCGGCGGCGCGGCCGAGCAGCGCGGCGCGGCCTAGCGCATCGCCCGCCCGGCCGCGCTGGTAGAGGTCAAGGAGCGCGTCGCCGTCCAGCATGATGCTTCCCCGATCATGGCGTCAGACCGCCGGCTCCAGGAAGGAAATCTCGCTGGGTTCGGCCACGTCGTAGTCGCGTTCCCAGCCCTCGTTCTCCAGCTTGATCGACTGGATGGCGACGGCATTGGCATTGGCGTCGAGTTCCGGCAGCGCCTGGTATTCCGACACCCAGGCCCGGAACACGCGATAGGAGAGCGCCAGCTGCCCGGCCTCGTTGTAAAGGTCGATCACCAGGTCCTTGCGGAAATCGCGCAGGGAAACCTCGGCGCCCAGGCCCGAGCCGTAGTTCCAGACCTTGTTCGCCCATTGCTCGAACTCGACGTCATGGGTGACGCCGCGCTCCAGCGTGATCGCCTCGAAGCTGGTGCGGCCGGGGCTGCGGCGCGAGACGGACGGATCGCCGCCCTCGCGATGCTCGACCACCTCGGTGGTGCGTTTCAAGGCCGAGACCTTCGAGATGCCGGCGACATAGCGGCCGTCCCATTTCACCCGGAACTTGAAGTTCTTGTAGGGGTCGAAGCGGGTGGCGTTGATGCTGAACTGTGCCATGGTCGGACCCCCTTAGTTCGTGGTTTGCAGGCGCTGCTGGATGCGCAGCATGACGAATTCGGCCGGGCGGACCGGGGCGAAGCCGACATAGATGTTCAGGATGCCCAGGTTGATGTCGGCCTGGGTGGTGGTCTCGCCGTCGCATTTCACCAGGAAGGCGTCGCGGGCCGAGGCACCCTGGAAGGCGCCCTGCCGGTGCAGCTGCGACATGAAGCCGGTGACGTTCAGCCGCACCGAGGCCCAGAGCGGCTCGTCATTCGGCTCGAACACCACCCATTGCAACCCGCGCAGCAGGCTGTTCTCGATATAGAGCGCCAGCCGGCGCACCGGGACGTATTTCCATTCCGAGGCCAGCGCATCCGCCCCGTCCAGCGTGCGCGCGCCCCAGACCACGGTGTTGTAGACCGGGAAGGTACGGATCACGTTGATGCCCTGCACGTTCAGCGGTCCCTGCTGCGGGTCGGTCATCACATCGACCGGCCGGCCGCCGGCGACGCCCGCCGCGGTGCCGGCCGGCGCTTTCCAGACCCCGCGCGTCGCATCGGTTCGGGCGATGATGCCCGCCGCCGCGCCCGAGGGGGCGAAATTGCGGTTCTGCGTCGGGTTCAGCGGGTCGGGCGCCGTCAGCTTGGGGAAATACAGCGCCGCGTTGCGCCGGATCGTGCCCCCCAGCGCGGCGGTCCATTCCAGGATATTGGCGCGGGTGGTGCCCTCCAGCGGATCGACGATCAGGAAGGCGAAATGCCGCTCGCAATAGGCATAGGCACGCTGGTAGACCTGCGCCGCCACAGCGCGGCGGGCATGGCCCAGCACCGACAGGTCAGGCAGGCACATCAGGTTGAACACGTCCGGCACGATGGCGTCCAGCGCGTCGATGCCGGCCCCCAGCGCGTTCACCGCCAGGTTCTGCCAGGCGTCGGTATCGCCGGGCAGGGTGCCGTCGGCGCCCTGGGTGGTCATGGCCGCCAGCGCCGCCGCGCCAAGCTGGCGCAGCCCGTCCAGCGTGGTCACGTCGCTGCCGCCCGATTGCGTGGCATTGGGCAGGTTGCCGTTGGCATGGGCAGAGACGCTGACCAGCTGGCTTTCCGCGGCCAGCACCCGCGTCACATAGCGCGGATGGGCGCTGTTCACCGACAGGCCGCTATAGGATTCCTCGCGGATCACGTCATTGCCGCGGTAAAGCCGCACCAGCAGGTCGAAGCTGGTGACGCCCGCCCCGCCGGCCCGCGCCACGCCGATACGCAGGCTGTTGCCCCAGGCGCCGGGGGACGAGGCCGCCAGCGTCAGCCCGGCATTGTTCGGCGGCAGCAGCACCGAGGCGGGGGTGGCGCCGTTCGATGCGCGCACGATGAAGGCGATGTTGCCGCCGTTCAGGAAATAGTTGCGCACCGCATAGCTGGTCTCGCATAGCGGATGCAGGCCGCCGAAGACCCGCTCGAATTCGCCCCATGAGGTGACGCGGGTGGCACGGCCGACCGGGCCTTGCCCGAGAACGCCGATGAAGGCGGTATTCGAGGTCGCCACGCCGGCGATCGGCGCGCTACCGCTGGGGATTTCCTGGACATAGACGCCGGGAGTGTCGAGCATGGGGGAGCCCTCGCTGAATGACCCGGCGCGGATGGCGGCGGGATGCGTTGCGAACGATGTCAGACCTGTTCGGCCGGACCATCCCGCCTGCACATGCACATCCGGGGAGGATACGACCTTGCGCCGATCGACTTGGCAACGGGGAGGGCAGCCCCGTGCTGGATTCTCAAGAAGGAAATACCTATTGCGTGAACGCTAGCAAAACTCGGGGCTTGACGCAACGGAATTGACGGCGCGGTTTTCCGGAAATCCGTGCGTTGCAACAAGAAAATGCCAAGGCCCCGGCCTGAAAGGGGTCAGGTCGGGGCCAGGGCCGAGTCGGCCGACGGTTGTATCTCAGGCGACGAAAAGCTGCGGGCGGGTCAGGCTTTCCGGGCGCAGGATGGCATCCAGCCGCTCCTTGGGCAGCAGGCCCTTTTCCAGCACCAACTCGTAGACGCCGCGGCCGGTCAGATGCGCCTCGGTCGCGACCTCGGTGGCGGCGGCATAGCCGATATAGGGGTTCAGCGCCGTGACGATGCCGATGGACCGGCGCACGGATTCCTTCAGCACGTCGCGGTTGGCGGTGATGCCCTTGACGCAATTCTCCTGCAGCGTGGCGCAGCCGGCGACCAGGTGATCGACCGAGCGGAACAGGCTGTAGGCGATCACCGGCTCGAAGGCGTTCAGCTGCAGCTGGCCGCCCTCGGCCGCCATGGTGATGGTCATGTCGTTGCCGATCACCTCGAAGCAGACCTGGTTCATCACCTCGGGGATCACCGGGTTGACCTTGCCCGGCATGATCGAGGAGCCGGCCTGTTTCGCCGGCAAGTTGATCTCGTTGAAGCCGGCGCGCGGGCCCGAGGACAGCAGCCGCAGGTCGTTGCAGGTCTTGCTGAGCTTGACCGCCACCCGCTTCAGCACGCCCGAGACCTGCACGAAGCAGCCGCAATCCTGCGTCGCCTCGACCAGGTCGGCAGCGGTGACCACCGGGATCACGGTGATCTCGGCCAGCCGCGCCCGCACCCGTTCGGCATATTCGGGATGCGCGGTGATGCCGGTGCCGATGGCGGTGGCGCCCAGGTTGATCTCGCAGACCAGTTGCGAGACCTCGGCCAGCCGCGCCTCGTCCTCGCCGATCATGATGGCATAGGTGTTGAATTCCTGGCCCAGGGTCATCGGCACCGCTTCCTGCAGCTGGGTGCGGCCCATCTTCAGGATGTCGGCGAACTCGACCGCCTTCTCAGCGAAGGCGCCGCGCAGCGAGGCCAGCGCGCCGATCAGCTTCTGCAGCCCCTTCCACGAGGCCAGGCGCAGCGCCGTCGGATAGACGTCGTTGGTCGACTGGCTCATGTTCACATGCTCGTTCGGGTGCAGGTATTGGTATTCGCCCTTGGCATGGCCCATGAGCTCCAGCGCCCGGTTGGCGATCACCTCGTTGGCATTCATGTTGGTCGAGGTGCCGGCGCCGCCCTGGATCTGGTCGACGACGAACTGGTCGTGCAGCCGGCCCGCGCGGATTTCCTCGCAGGCGGCGACGATGGCGTCGCGGCGCTCGGGCGAAAGCAGGCGCAGATCGGCATTGGCCAGCGCGGCCGCCTGCTTGATCGCGGCCAGCGCGCGGATCAGTTCGGGAATTTCACCGATCGGACGGCCCGAGATCGGGAAATTCTCGACGGCGCGCAGGGTGTGGACGCCCCAATAGGCGTCGGCGGGCACCTCGCGGTCGCCAAGCAGGTCATGTTCGATGCGGGTCTTTTTCATGGTCACCTCGGGCGCAGGCGCGCAGGCCCCGCCGGGACGGCGGACCTGGCGCGCGGCGCGCATGCTGTCGGAACTGTTGCGATGACGGGGCCCGGTTGTGCCCCATGTGTCAAAGATTTAGGCAGGCTTGCGCGAATTTTCCAATGCCAAGTCGCGCTAGGTTATTCCGATCCTGCATAACCTTCGCCCAGCTCGCGCGCCGCCTGCCAGACCCGGCCGGTGATGCCGCGCCCGCGGGCGGCATTGCGGTAAAGCCGGATCTCCATCGGCAGCTCGGGGGCGACGATTTCCAGCCGGCCGGAGGCGATCTCGGCCTCGACCAGCAGGCGGGGCAGCCAGACCATGCCGTGACCGGCCACCGCCATGCTTTTCATCGCCTCGGCCATGCTGGCCTCGTCGGTATGGGCGACATAGACCTTGGGCGCGCCGGGCTGGGCCAGCGCGATGCGCGCCATGGCGTTCAGGAACGAGCCGCGGGAATATTTCAGCATCGGCATGCCTTCGGCCAGCCATTCCTCGGGCCAGCCCGGGCGGGCGACGGCGACCAGGCTGTCATGGCCGACCACCAGATGCGGATAGCCCGACGGGTCCAGCGGGATGTTCACCTGCGGATGGGCGTAGGTCAGGAAGAAATCATAGCCGCCCTCGGTCAGCGCCCCGATGCAGCGGTCGAAATTCTCGGGCTTGACGCGGCTGGTCATCTGCCCCGCCGCCGCCTTCAGCCGCATCAGCCAGCCCGGCAGGAAGGTCACGGTCAGGCTGTGCAGCGCCACGAACGAGATCTCGCCGCCGCGGCTTCGGGCATGATCACGGAACTCGGCGCGGCGGGCGTTGATCATGCGCACCGCCTCCTCGGCCGTCTCGCGGAACAGCACGCCTTCCGGGGTCAGCGTCACCGGATAGCTGTCGCGCGACAGCAGGTCGGTGCCCAGCCATTCCTCGAGCGCGCGGATGCGGCGGCTGAAGGCGCTTTGCGTGACGCCGCGCAGCTCGGCCGAACGCGAGAAGCTGTGCGTCTCGGCCAGCACCAGGAAATCCTCGAGCCACTTGAAGTCCATGCGCCCCCCTTTTCCCGTCGCTTTAGCCGAGGCGTCGCGGACGCGCCACAGACGATTGCGGCCGCGCGGGTGAGACGATCACCGCAACGCTGGCCGGGGCGCGGATGCTGGTCCGCGATGCCGGCCTCTGGGGCAGGGCCCGGTCCTGAACGCTTGCCCCGGACCGGAAAATCCGGTTTTCTGGCCCGCACCAGACAAGGGATGGGCGCATGGGCGAAGTGACGATGGTGTCGGTGGCCGAACTTGGCCGGATGGTCGAGTCGCTTTTCATGCGCGCGGGCTTCAACGCCCAGCAGGCCGATGCCATCGCCCGCATCATCACCGCCGCCGAGCGCGACGGCGCCAAATCGCACGGCATCTATCGCATCGAAGGTTGCCTGCGCACGCTGGCGGTCGGCAAGGTTTCGCCCGGCGCCCGACCCGAGCTGATCGACGAGGGCAGCGCAGTGATCCGCGTCGCGGCGGATGGCGGCTTTTCCCCTGCCGCCTTCGAGCTGGGCCTGCCGGCGCTGGCGGGCCGGGCCGAAAAGCTGGGGCTCGCGGCGCTGGTCATCAACGACTGCGTGCATTTCTCGGCGCTGTGGCCCGAAGTCGAGGCGCTGGCGGCGCGCGGCCTTGCCGCTCTGGCCATGTGTCCCAGCTACGCCGCCGTTGCCCCGGCGGGGGGCGCGAAGCCGCTTCTGGGCACCAATCCCATCGCCTTCGGCTGGCCCCGGCCGGGGGCCGCGCCTTACGTCTTCGACTTCGCCACCTCCTGCGTCGCCCGGGGCGAGATCGAGCTTCTGGCGGGGGCCGGCGAGCCCTTGCCCGAGGGCTGGGCGCTGGATGCCGAAGGCGCGCCGACCACCGATGCCGAGGCGGCGCTTTCCGGCGCCATGCTGCCCTTTGGCGGGCACAAGGGTTCGGCCCTCTCGACCATGGTCGAGCTGCTGGCGGGGGTGATGATCGGCGACCTGACCAGCCAGGGCGCGCTGGAGGAACTGGGCACGCTTAGCCTGGCGCCGAAACATGGCGAACTGATCCTGGCCTTTTCGCCCGCGCGCTTCGCCGCCGGCCGGCCGGGCGATCCGCTGGCCCGGGCCGAGGCGCTGTTCGACGCCATCCTGGGGCAGGGCGCGCGCCTGCCCGGCCAGCGCCGCCTTGCCGCCCGCGCGCGATCCGAGGCCGAGGGCATCGCGCTGAACGCCGAGGAACTGGCGCTGATCGAGCGTTTCCAGCGCGAGGGGCTGGCTGCGCTCGGCTAGAGGGCGGTCCAGTTCTGCTCGACCACCGCCTCCATCGAGACATGGCTGGAGGTGTTGCTGACATGAGGCAGGACCGAGATCTTCTCGGCCAGGATGCGGCGGAAATCGGCCATGTCGCGCGAGCGGACCTTCATCAGATAGTCGCAGCTGCCGGCGATCATGTAGCATTCCTCGAGCTCGGGGATGGCCCGGACGGCGGCGTTGAACTGCTGCAGCGCATGTTCGCGGGTGTCGTTCATGCTGACCTCGACATAGGTCACATGGGTCAGGCCCAGCTTCAGGGGCGACAGGATGGCGCGATAGCCGGTGATCAGCCCGATCTCTTCCAGATGCTTGATGCGCTGCGCCACCGGGGTCTTGGAGAGCCCGACCCGCCGCGCCAGCTCGGCGATCGGGATTCGGGCATTCTCGGTCAGTTCCGCCAGGATCTTGCGGTCCTGCGCGTCCAGGTTCAGGTCCATTCTGAAAATCGCCTCGAATTTGTTCCAACAGCCTAGAAAGTGGCCCATCTTCAGGCGCACCGCCTAGCCCGCATCTGATAATACTGTCGCATCGAATAAGGAGATCGGCATGACTCGTGTCAACCCCATCGGGCTTTCGGAGGTGTTTTCCGCCCAGGCGAAATTCGCCGACGAGGCGGAGCTGCTGAACCGGCTGGTCGCGCAGGCGGAGCTGGGCGCCGGCCAGCGGGCCGCGATCACGCGCCGGGCCGCCGATCTGGTGCGCCGCATCCGTGACGAGGCGAAGCCCACGATGATGGAGCATTTCCTGGCCGAATACGGGCTGTCCACGCGCGAGGGCGTGGCGCTGATGTGCCTGGCCGAGGCGATGCTGCGCGTGCCCGACCGGATGACCATCGACGCGCTGATCGAGGACAAGATCGCGCCTTCGGACTGGGGCAGGCATCTGGGCGAGGCGTCCTCGTCGCTGGTCAACGCCTCGACCTGGGCCCTGATGCTGACCGGCAAGGTGCTGGACGACGACCAGGCCGGGATTGCCGGCACCCTGCGCCGCGCCGTGCGGCGGCTGGGCGAGCCGGTGATCCGCACCGCCGTCGGCCGGGCGATGAAGGAGATGGGCCGGCAATTCGTGCTGGGCCAGACCATCGAGGCGGCGCTGGAACGCGCGGCGAAACGCGAGGCGCAGGGCTTCACCTACAGCTACGACATGCTGGGCGAGGCGGCGATGACCGGGGCGGATGCGGCGCGCTACGACCGCGCCTATTCCGACGCCATCGCGGCGATTGCGAAAGCCTGCACCAGGGGCTCGGTCGAGGACAATCCCGGCATCTCGATCAAGCTGTCCGCGCTGCATCCGCGTTACGAGGTGGCGCAGGAATCCCGGGTGATGACCGAGCTGGTGCCGGTGGTGCTGAAGCTGGCGCGGCAGGCCAAGGCCGCCGGCATGGGCATGAACATCGACGCCGAGGAACAGGACCGGCTGGTGCTGTCCTTGAAGGTGATCGAGGCGGTGCTGGCCGATCCCTCGCTGGCCGGCTGGGACGGGTTCGGCGTCGTGGTGCAGGCCTATGGCAAGCGCGCCGGGCAGGTGATCGACTGGCTTTATGAAACCGCCACGCGGCTGGACCGGCGCATCATGGTGCGGCTGGTCAAGGGCGCCTATTGGGACACCGAGATCAAGCGCGCCCAGGTCGAGGGCTTCCCTGGCTTTCCGCTGTTCACCAGCAAGGTGGCCACCGATGTCAGCTATATCGCCAATGCCCGCAAGCTGATCGGCTATGCCGACCGCATCTATCCGCAATTCGCCACCCATAACGCCCATACCGTCGCGGCGATCCTCGAGATGGCGGGCGACATCCGCTTCGAGTTCCAGCGCCTGCATGGCATGGGCGAGCGGCTGCACGACATCGTGCTGCGCGACCACAACGCTCGCTGCCGCATCTATGCGCCCGTCGGCGCGCATCGCGACCTGCTGGCCTATCTGGTGCGGCGCCTGCTGGAGAACGGCGCCAATTCCAGCTTCGTGCACCAGATCGTGGATGAGGCGGTCTCGCCCGAGGAGGTCGCCCGCGACCCGTTCGAGGCGCGGGCGACTGCCCAGCCGCCGCGGTCGCTAGTGGCGCCCGAGGCGCTGTTCGGGGCCTCGCGTCGGAACTCGACCGGCTTCGACCTGACCGACGAGGAAACGCTGGCCCGTATCTATGCCGCCCGCGACGTGGCGATCCCGGATGCCATGCCGCTGACCGTCTCGGAGCCCAGGGGCAAGATGCAGGATGTCGTCAACCCGGCGACGGGGGAAAAGATCGCCCGGGTGATTATGGTCGATGCCGAGACCGCCGCCCGCGCCATCGACGATGCGCGCATCTGGGACGCGCCGGCGGCGGAACGCGCCGCGGTGCTGCGCCGCGCCGCCGATCTTTACGAAGACCATTACGGCCCGATCTTCGGCATTCTCGGCCGCGAGGCCGGCAAGGCGCTGGCCGATGCGGTGGCCGAACTGCGCGAGGCGGTGGACTTCCTGCGCTATTACGCCGCCGAGGGCGAGAATTGCTCCGATGCCCCGCGCGGCATCGTCGGCGCGATCAGCCCGTGGAACTTCCCGCTGGCGATCTTCACCGGCCAGATCGCGGCGGCGCTGATGGCCGGCAATGCGGTGATCGCCAAGCCTGCCGAGCCGACGCCGATCATTGCCGCCTATGCCATCGGCCTGCTGCATCAGGCGGGCGTTCCGAAAACCGCGCTGCAACTGCTGCCCGGCCGCGGCAGCGTGGTCGGCACCGCGATGACCTCGGACCTGCGCGTCGCGGGGCTGGTCTTTACCGGCTCGACCGAGACCGCGCAGACCATCGCCCGCACCATGGCCGCGAACCTGGCGCCCGGCACGCCGCTGATCGCCGAGACCGGCGGGCTGAACGCGATGGTGGTCGATTCCACCGCGCTGCCGGAACAGGCGGTGCGCGACATCGTGAACTCGGCCTTCCGCTCGGCCGGGCAGCGCTGTTCTGCGCTGCGCTGCCTTTATGTGCAGGAGGACGTGGCGCCGCATCTGATCCAGATGATCAAGGGCGCCATGGACGAGCTGCGCCTGGGCGACCCCTGGGATCTGACCACCGATGTCGGCCCGGTGATCGACCCCGGCGCGCAAAAGGAAATCGCCGATTACATCGCCGCCAATGCAAACCGCGTGCTGCACAAGCTGGCGGTGCCGTCGCGGGGGTTCTTCATCCCGCCGACCCTGCTGAAGGTCTCGGGCATCGCCGATCTGGAGCGCGAGATCTTCGGCCCGGTCCTGCATGTCGCGACCTTCAGGGGCGACCAGCTGGACCAGGTGATCGCCGAGATCAACGCCCGCGGCTTCGGCCTGACCTTCGGGCTGCACACCCGCATCGACTCGCGCGTGCAGGAGGTCTCGGACGCCATCCATGTCGGCAATATCTATGTGAACCGCAACCAGATCGGCGCCGTGGTCGGCAGCCAGCCCTTCGGCGGCGAGGGGCTGTCGGGCACCGGGCCCAAGGCCGGCGGGCCGCGCTATGTGCCGCGCTTCTTCGCGCCCGCCGCGCCTTCGGTTTCCGCAGGGGCATGGCAGGGCCAGGCCGACGAGGCCCGGCTGCGCGGCGCGCTGGCCAGGGCGGCCCCGAAGAAGATCGAGGAGCGCCTGATGCCCGGCCCGACCGGAGAGCTGAACCGCCTGACCGCGCATAGCCGCCCGCCGGTGCTGTGCCTCGGACCCGGGGTCGAGGCGGTGGGGGCGCAGGTGGCGGCGGTCGAGGCGCTTGGCGGGCAGGCGGTCGGCGCCGACGGCACCCTGCCCTCCGAGGCGCTGACCCGGCTGCCGCAGCTTTCCGCCGTGCTCTGGTGGGGCGACGAGGCACAGGGCCGCGCCTATGCCGAGGCTTTGGCCGCGCGCGAGGGCGAGATCGTGCAGTTGGTCACCGCCATGCCCGACCTGGCTCATGTCGCCCATGAGCGCCACCTTTGCGTCGACACCACCGCAGCAGGCGGCAACGCCGCATTGCTGGCAGGGTGACCTCCGCCCCGTGCAGCCCATGCGATGCCCGCGCCTTGCCCGGCCCGGCGAAGGGCAGGGCGAGACCATGCGCCAGGTCGCAAGAGCCGGGCGCGACGCCGCGCCGACCCGCGGCGATCACCCGTCGCGGTGATTGCGCGGAAATATGGCCGCCAAGGCGTCGCTCATCCCGTCTGCCGGCGGTCAGCCCATCCGGGCCAGCCAGGCGTTGATCGCCGCCACGGCCTCGGGCTCGTCGAGATAGGGGATATGGCCGCGATCCGGCACGTCGGCCAGGATCATGTCGGGCCGCCTGCGCTGCATCTCGGCCGCGGTGTCATGCGAGAGCAGCTCGGAATTGGCCCCGCGGATCAGGGCCAGCGGCAGCTTCGCTGCCGCGTCGAAAAGCGGCCACAGATCGACCTCGGGCCCGCCGAAGGCCGCGAGAAACGCATCGCGCAGCGCCGGGTCGTAATTGATGCGCAGACCCTCGGGCGTTTCGACATAATGCCGCTCGGCCTCTTCCAGCCAGCGGGAGGGCGGCACATTGGCAAAGCCGGGCATGGCGGCGGGCAGGCGCTGCGCCAGGTCGGCCAGGCTGGTGCCGGCGGGATTGCGTCCGATATAGTCGCAGATCTTCGCAAGTCCGCCACGCTGCAGGACCGGCCCCACGTCGTTGAGGCACAGGCCCAGCACCCGGTCCGGCGCCGTCGCCGCCAGAACCATGCCGATGAGGCCGCCGCGAGAGGTGCCCAGGATCGCCGCCCGGTCGATCCCCAGATGGTCCAGCAGCGCCAGAACGTCCCTGGCCTCCTGCGGGATGGTATAGCTGTCCGCGCCGGTCCAGTCCGACGCGCCCCGGCCGCGATAATCCGGCCGGATCAGCCGCAGGCCGGCCAGATGCGGCGCCACATAGTCGAAATCCCGCCCCGTGCGGGTCAGGCCGGGCAGCGCCAGAACCGGCAGGCCCTCGCCCGCGTCGCGATAGGCCAGCCGCGCGCCATCCTCCGCCCGGTAGAATCGAAGGGTCATCAGAGGTTTTCCGACTGCGGCATGCCCAGCACGTGATAGCCGCCATCGACCAGCACGACCTCGCCGGTGGTGCAGGCGCCCCAATCCGAGCAGAGCCAGACCGCCGTGCCGCCGATCGCCTCCAGCGTGGCATTGGCGCGCAGGGGGGCGTTCGCCTCGGTATGGCGATAGGTCTTGCGTGCGCCGCCGATGGCCGCGCCGGCCAGCGTCTTCATCGGACCGGGGCTGATGGCGTTGACGCGAATCCCCTCGGGGCCCAGGTCGTTGGCCAGGTAGCGGACCGAGGATTCCAGTGCGGCCTTGGCCACCCCCATGACGTTGTAGAACGGCGTGACCCGGTTCGATCCGGCATAGGTCAGGGTGATGATCGAGCCGCCATTCGACATCAGGGGCTGGGCCCGCCGGGCCAGGTCGATCAGCGAATAGCAGGAAATCGTCAAGGAGTTCTTGAAGTTGTCCCGGGTCGTGTTGATGAAGCGCCCGGTCAGCTCGTTCTTGTCCGAATAGGCGACGGCGTGAACCAGGAAGTCCAGCCCGCCCCAGCGCGAATCCAGCGTGGCAAAGGCGCGGTCGAGCGATTCGTCGTCCAGCACATCGACATCCATCAGGAAGTCCGACCCCAGCGCGGCGGCCAGCGGCTCGACCCGCTTGCCGAAAGCCTCGCCCTGATAGGTAAAGGCCAGCTTCGCCCCCTCGCCGGCCAGCGCCCGGGCGATTCCCCATGCGATCGAGCGGTCATTCGCGACCCCCATCACCAGGCCGCGCTTTCCTTTCAACAATTCGCCCATGGCTTTACCTTTTCTTGGTTTATTCGCGGTATTTCGACAGGAGCAGCGTGGCGTTGGTGCCGCCAAAACCGAAACTGTTGGAAAGGATGCTATCGAAATCGACATCGTCCAGGCGGGCTTGCGCGATCTCCTCGGGCCGGATCTCGGGGTCCAGCGCGGCGATATTGGCCGAGGCGGCGATGAAGCCCTGCTGCATCATCAGCAGCGAATAGATCGCCTCGTGCACGCCGGTCGCGCCCAGAGAATGGCCGGTGAGGGATTTGGTCGAGGAAACCGGCGGCACGGCGCCCTCGCCGAAGACCCGGCGCAACGCCTTGATCTCGCCCACATCGCCCACCGGGGTCGAGGTACCATGCGCATTGACATAGCTGACGCGGCGCCCCTCGGGCAGCGTGGAGAGCGCCAGCCGCATCGAGCGTTCTCCGCCCTCCCCGGAAGGCGCGACCATGTCATAGCCGTCGCTGGTGGCCCCGTAGCCGGTGACCTCGGCATAGATGCGGGCGCCGCGGGCCAAGGCGTGGCCCAGTTCCTCCAGCACCACCACCCCGGCGCCGCCGGCGATGACGAAGCCGTCGCGGGTGGCGTCGAAGGGACGCGAGGCGGTTTGCGGCGTATCGTTATACTTGGACGACATGGCGCCCATGGCATCGAACAGGCAGCTGAGCGTCCAGTCCAGCTCTTCGCCGCCGCCGGCGAAGACGATGTCCTGCTTGCCCATCTGGATCAGTTCGGTGCCGTTGCCGATGCAATGCGCCGAGGTCGAGCAGGCCGAGGTGATCGAATAGTTCACGCCCTTGATCTTGAAGGGCGTGGCCAGGCAGGCCGAATTGGTCGAGGACATGCAGCGCGTCACCATGAAGGGCCCCATGCGCTTGGGCGCGCCCTTCTCGATCACGGTGCGATGCGCCTCGAACAGGTTCGCGGTCGAAGGTCCGCCCGAGCCCATGACCAGGCCGGTGCGCTCGTTCGAGACATCCTCGGACGCCAGGCCCGCATCCTCGATCGCCTGCTGCATGGCGATGAAGTTATAGGCCGCGCCCGCGCCCATGAAGCGCAGGTTGCGCTTGTCGACATGGTCCTCGAGCACGATGTCCGGCATACCGTGGACCTGGCTGCGGAAGCCGTGCTCGGCATATTCGGGGGCGAAGACGATGCCCGAGCGGCCCGCGCGCAGGCTCTCGGTGACCTCGGTGGCGTTGTTGCCGATGGGAGAGACGATGCCCAGCCCGGTGATGACGACGCGCCGCATGGCGTGCTCCTTGTTCATGGATCAGGCGGCCGACAGGGCCACTTTCATGTCCTTGACCTCGTAGATGGTTTCGCCATCGGCCTCGACTCGGCCGTCGGCGACCCCCATGGTCAGGCGGCGGGTCTGCACCGCCTTGGTGAAATCGACGTGATAGCGCAAGAGCTTGCGGTCGGGGCGGACCATGCCGGTCAGCTTGACCTCGCCCACCCCCAGCGCATAGCCGCGCCCCTGCCAGCCGCGCCAGCCCAGGTTGAAGCCGGTGAGCTGCCAGAGCCCGTCGAGGCCCAGGCAGCCCGGCATGATCGGGTTGCCGGGAAAATGGCAGGCAAAGAACCACAGGTCGGGATGGATGTCGAATTCGGCGGTGACATGGCCCTTGCCATGCGGCCCGGCATCGGCCGAGATGTCGGTGATGCGATCCATCATCAGCATCGGCGGTTCGGGGAGTTGGGCATTTCCGGGGCCGAACAGTTCGCCACGGGCGCAGGCCAGCAGATCTTCCTTGTCAAAGCTGGTCCGTGTCATCGTCATGCGCGTGTTTTCCCCTTAGTCCGACGTTGCGTTATCTGTGCTGGCCACCGCCGGGCGAGCCCCGCGCGACACTTGCCTTTCGGTCTATCATTCCGCCCCGGCAAGGCGCAAGGGCACAGGGTTTCCCGGTCTTTGCACAGGCTTGCCCGCCGATGCCATAGCGGGAAATGCCGCGGCACGATCCGGCCGCCTCCGCTGCAAAACCGGCGCGACGGACCCGTCGCCGTCGCGCCCTCCACGCGCGCCAAGGCGCCGATGCACGGCCCGGCCTCGGCCTTGGCGTAGACCGCCCGTAGCAAGGCACCTGTCCCTGGACGCATCCAACGACGCCTTCCCCGGGCTTCAAGCCGCCAGGAATATCGATCCGAAGCCGCCGCCGGTCCCTTCGGCCTTCTTTCTTGTCCAAATATCCTGGGGGAGCGCGGAACGCGCGGGGGCAAAGCCCCCTTTTCCGGGACACGGCGCGGCATCTGGCACCCCTCGGAAAGCCGCGCGGCGCCGGCGCCTTCGCCGGATGCGCACCGCCCCGCGCGGTTGCCCTCCGCCGCTTCCGGCGGGCGCTGCCGCCCTGGGGCCGCTCCACCGGCCCGTCATCCCGCCCGTTAGGCCGCCAGTTCCATGGCGCGGCGGGCGATCAGGGCGATTCCCGGCGCGATCTCGCCCTCGCGGATCGAGGAATAGCCCAGCCGGAAGAAGCGGCAGGGCGCGGGCGGCGTCTCGAAAAACACCTCGCCCGGTTCGATCAGCACGCTGTCGGCTTGCAGCCGCGTGGCGAGAAGGCTGCTGTCGATGCCTTCCGGCCCCTCGATCCACAGGCTCGACCCGCCCGAGCGCGCCGCCCCGGCGATGCGCAGCGGCGTGGCGGCCAGCGCCTCCTCCATCAGCGCGCGCCGGCGTTTCAGCGCCCCGCGCAGCCGCACGATATGCGCGTCGTAATGGCCCAGCGCCAGGAAATAGGCGGTGATCCTCTGCAGGTGGTTCGGCGGGTGGCGCAGCATGATGGCGCGCAGCGCGCGCGCCCGGGCGATCAGCGGGGCAGGGGCGACCATGTAGCCGATGCGCAGCCCCGGAAACAGCGATTTCGAGAAGCTGCCGATATAGATCACCCGCCCGGCGCGATCGAGCGATTTCAGCGCCGGGGCCGGCGGCGCCAGATAGGACATCTCGAAATCGTAATCGTCCTCGACGATCAGGAAGTCATGCGCGGCGGCGCGGGCCAAAAGGTCGCGGCGCCGGGCCAGGGGCATGGTGGCACCGGTCGGAATGTTGTGGCTGGGCGTGACGATCACCAGCCGCGTGCCCTGCGGCAGCAGCTCCGGGTTCAGCCCGCCCTCGTCCACGTCGAGGAAGGTGGTCGGGCTGTGGGCGCGGCGCAGCGTCTCGGCGAAATCGGGATAGCCGGGGTCCTCGGTCACCGCCAGCCGGTCGCCGCGCGCCAGAAGCTCGACGGTGATGAACAGCGCGTTCTGCGCGCCCAGCGTCACCAGCACCTCGTCCGGATCGGCCTGGATGCCGCGCCGGGGCAGGGAATGCGAGCAGATGTAGTCGATCAGCATCGGATCGTCGGCGCCGTAGAGATCCGAGGCCAGCTCGCCGAAATCCCGCGTCCCCCAGGCGCGGCGGGCGCAGTCGCGCCAGGCGTTGTGGTCGAACAGCGCCGGATCGCTTTGGCCATAGATGAAGGGATAGCGGAAATCGCGCCAGTTCGCCGGCTTGCGGATCACCCGCTGGCGCGGCGGCTGCTTGGGCAGCCAGCTGTCCCAGTCGAGCGCGGTCTCGCGCGGCAGCGGCTCTTGCATCTTCAGCCGCCGATGCGGCACGGTGGCGGCCACCATGATGCCGGAACGCGGCCGGGTTTCCAGATAGCCCTGGCTGATCAGTTCCTGATAGACCAGCGTCACCGTCATGCGCGAGATGCCGAGCGTTTCGGCCAGCCCCCGCGACGAGGGCAGCCGGGTGCCCGGCCGTGCGCGGGTCTCCAGGATGGCCCGCACGATGGCCGCCGCCAGCCGCGCCTGCAGCGTGCCTGCCTCGCCATCGCGCAGAAAGAACATCTCGACGGGAATCCGGTCGCTCATCTGGACCTAGCTTTGGTTTCAACTGGACATATCGTTACGCCGCGTCACCTGCAACATTTTGTCGCAAGAAGCAGCCGTGCAGAGCTGCAAGGCCAATACAGAGGAGGCCGAGCCCAGGGGCTTGGCCGCGTCGCAAGACCAACAACCGAAAGACAGGGAGTCACAGAAATGACCGACATGACCCGGGCCGGAGCCTTCCTGGCCGCGATGACCTTTGGCGCCGGCTTCGGCCTGGCCCCCGCCCATGCCGAGACCACGGTGGTGGTCGGCTACCAGCAGATCGTCGGGCCCTTCATCGCCGCCATCGCCGATGGCCGGCTGGACGCGGCCGCCAAGGAGGCGGGCTACAAGATCGACTGGCGGCAGTTCTCCTCGGGCGGCGACATCTCGACCGCGCTCGCCTCGGGCAACGTCCCGGTGGGGGTGATCGGCTCGACCGGCATCGCCGCCGCGGCCACGCGGGGGGTCGAGTTCGAGCTGTTCTGGATCCTCGACAATATCGGCAAGTCCGAGGCGCTGGTCGCCCGCAACGGCTCGGGCATCGAGAAGCCCGAGGACCTGACCGGCAAGAAGGTCGCCGTGCCCTTCGTCTCGACCGCGCATTTCCATCTGCTCGTCGGCATGGATCAGGTCTGGAAGATCGACCCGCGCGGCGTCAACATCCTGAACATGAAGCCGCCGCAGATCCTGGCCGCCTGGCAGCGCGGCGACATCGATGCCGCCTATGTCTGGCCGCCGGTGCTGACCGAGCTGATGAAGGAAGGCGCGGTGATCGCCGATAGCGAGCAGATCGGCGCGGCCAGCGTGCCGACCTTCGACGGGCTGGTGGCGGACAGGAAATTCGCGGCCGAGAACCCGGAATTCATGGCGGCCTTCACCAAGGCGCTGGCCGGGGCCTATGCCGATTACAATGCCGACAAGGCGGCCTGGACCGAGGATTCCCCGCAGGTCGCCGGCATCGTCAAGATGATCGGCGGCGATGCCGCCGGCACGGTCCAGGCGCTGAACATGCTGTCCTTTCCCGACGCGGCCGAGCAGGCATCCGAGACCTGGCTGACCGGCGGGGCGGTCCGCGCGCTCAGCGAAAGCGCCCGGTTCCTGGTCGAGCAGAAGCAGATCGACGCCGCGCTGGAGGATTACGCCCCCTTCGTGAACGCGAGCTTCGCCCAGGCCGCGGCGCAATAGGCGACCGGCCCCCTCGGGGCCGCATCCCTCGCCTTCAACCCCTTTCTCGGAAAGACCGCTGATATGCAGACACTGAAAGTTTCCGACGTCAGCCTGATCTACCCCGGCCACCACAAGGGCGCCCCGGTCACCGCGCTGAAAGGCGTGAACCTCGAGGTCAAGAGCGGCGATTTCGTCGTGGCGCTGGGTGCCTCGGGCTGCGGCAAGACCACGCTTCTGAACCTGATGGCCGGGTTCATGGCGCCCTCGGCCGGGCAGATCACCCTGGGCGGCCGCCCTGTCACAGGTCCCGGCGCCGACCGCGGCGTGGTGTTCCAGAAACACGCACTGCTGCCCTGGCTGAACGTCATCGACAATGTCGAATTCGGCCTGAAGCTGCAGGGCGTCGATGCCAGGACCCGGCGCGAGCGCGCGGTCAAGAACCTGGCGCTGGTCGGCCTGCAGGACTTCCACAAGCACATGATCTATCACCTCTCGGGCGGCATGCAGCAGCGCGTCGGCATCGCCCGCGCCCTGACCTGCGACCCGGCCATGCTGCTGATGGACGAGCCGATGGCGGCGCTGGACGCGCTGACCCGCGAGACGGTGCAGGAACTCTTGCTGCAGATCTGGCAGCAGACCGACAAGATGTATTTCTTCATCACCCACAGCGTCGAAGAGGCGCTGTTCCTCGGCTCGCGGCTGATCGTCATGTCGCCGCGGCCGGGCCGCATCACCCATACCTACGAGCTGGACTTCAACCGCCGCTTTTTGGCCGAGGGCAATGCCCGCGCCATCAAGTCCAGTCCCGACTTCATCGAAATGAGGGAGCAGATCCTTGGCATCATCTATGGTGACGAACGCGCCGGCGAGCGGGAAAAGATCCATGCTTGAGCGGCTGACGAGAGCGCGCCCGGCCCGGCCCGGCGTATCCTATGGCGCCCCCGGCGACGGCTCCAGCGCCATCATCAGCCTGGTCACCGCGCTTGCCCTGATCGCGCTGTGGTTCCTGGTCACCGGCATGGGCTGGGTCCGGCCGCTGTTCCTGCCCGCGCCGGCCGCGGTCTGGGGCAAGTTCGTGCTGGCCGCGACCGAGGGCGTGTCGAACTCGACCCTGGCCCAGCACACGCTGGCCAGCCTCGGCCGGGTGCTGGGCGCCTTCTTCCTGGCGCTGGCCATCGCGGTGCCGGTCGGCATCCTGATGGGGGTGAACCGGGTGATCCGCGGCCTTCTGGACCCGATCATCGAATTCTACCGGCCGCTGCCGCCGCTGGCCTATCTGCCGCTGATCATCATCTGGCTGGGCATCGGCGAGTTTCCCAAGGTCTTCCTGATCTTCCTGGCGATCTTCGCCCCCATGGCCATCGCGGCGCGGGCCGGCGTGCGCTCGGTCTCGATCGAGCAGATCCATGCCGCCTACGCCATGGGCGCCAGCAAGCTGCAGGTGATCTTCCACGTCATCCTCAAGGCCGCGCTGCCCGAGATCTTCACCGGCATGCGCATCGGCATCGGCGTGGGCTGGACGACGCTGGTCGCGGCCGAGATGGTTGCCGCCCATCGCGGCCTGGGCTTCATGGTGCTGAACTCGGCCGAGTATCTCGCCAGCGACGCCGTGATCATGGGCATCATCGTGATCGGCATCCTCGCCTTTGCCTTCGACCTGCTGATCCGCCGCATCGAGCGGGCGCTGATCCCCTGGAAGGGCAAGGTCTGATCCCGCCCCGGACCTGACCCGCCACCATTCACCCGAAACGTCCCGGAGGCGCGCCCGCGCGCCACCGACCGGGAGAGGAGTATCCACCGATGACCCGCAAGCTGACCGCCGACGACCTGAAGGCCACCTTCGACGCCTTCAACCGCCATGACATCGACGGCGTGATGACCCATTTCGCCGAGGACTGCGTGTTCTACACCGTCGCCGGCGAGCACGAATACGGCAACAAGGTCGAAGGCAAGGCGGCCATCGCCAGGGCCTTCGAAGCAGTCTGGACCACGATGCCGGACGTCGAATGGGCCGACCACACGCATTTCCTGTCCGAGGACGGCACGCGCGGCGTCTCGCAATGGACCTTCCGCGCCACCAACCCGGACGGCAGCCGGACCGAGGTGCAGGGCGTCGACCTGTTCCGCATCCGCGACGGCCGGATCGTCGAGAAGCAGGCGATCCGCAAGCAGCGCCCGGCCATTCCCGCCTCCGCTTCCGCCCTTGCCGGGAAATGAGGACGGCCATGCAGGCGATCGAGAAACGTCCGGGCTCGCTCCCCTTCGACCCGTTCTATGATCCCATCACGGCGCGCGGCCTGGGTCCGCGCAGCGATTACGCGCCGACCTACTGGATCGGCACCGCCGGCACCCCGCCGCCGGACGACGGCCCGGTGACGCGCGACATGGATGCCGACGTGGTGGTGATCGGCTCGGGCTATACGGGCCTGTCCTGCGCCATCCACCTGGCCAAGATGCACGGCATCAAGGCCACGGTGCTGGAAGCGAACGGCGTCGCCTATGGCTGCTCGACCCGCAACGGCGGCCAGGCCCAGGTCAGCTCGGGCCGGCTCAAGCGCAGCCAGTGGATCGAACGCTGGGGCCTCGAGGTGGCGAAGCGCCTGCATGCCGAGGTCTGCGAGGGCTTCGAGCTGTTCCGCGGCCTGATCCGCGACCATGCGATCGACTGCGAGCCGCAGGATGGCGGGCATTACTACATCGCCCACAAGGCCGGGGTGATGCCGGCGCTGGAGAAGGAGACGGCGCTGCTGCGCGACACCTTCGGCTACGACGCCCGCATGATCTCGCGCGACGAGCTGCACCGGACCGTGGTGCGCGACCAGGAGGCGCATGGCGCCATGTGGGAGGCGGACGGCGTCGGCATCCATGCCGCGAAGCTGGCCTTCGGCTATCTGCGCCTTGCCCGCGAACTGGGCGCGAAAGTGCATGTCGACAGCCCGGTGCAGGGCTGGGACTACCGAAATGGCCTGCATCACCTGCGCACGCCCGGCGGCACGGTGCGGGCGAAGCGGGTGGCGGTGGCGACGGCGGCCTATGCGCCGCGCGGCCTGCACCCGCGGCTCCGGGACCGGCTGATGCCGATCATGTCGAACAGCATCGTCACCCGCGTGCTGACGCCCGCCGAGCTGGAAGCGGTCGGTATCCGCAAGCTCTCGCCGCTGACCGACACCCGGACGTTGCGCCATTACTACCGCCTGCTACCAGATAACCGGCTGCAGATCGGCTCGCGCGCCGCCATCACCGGCCGCGACGCCGCGAACCCGGCGCATCTGAACGCGCTGAAAGAGGGCATGGCGCGCAAGTTCCCGGCGCTGCGCGGCATCGAGCTCGATTACAGCTGGTGGGGCTGGGTGGATGTCAGCCATGACATGATGCCGCGCATCACCGGCCTGCCGGACCTGCCGGGCGCCTTCTACGCCTTGGGCTATGGCGGCAACGGCGTGATGTATTCCGCCATGGCCGGGCGGCGCATGGCGCAGCTGGTCGCGGGCGAGGCCTTGCCGGCGCTGCCGATCTTCAACTCCGAACTGCCCCACGAAGGCTGGAAGACGCCGTTCCGGCGGCTGGGCCAATGGGGCCTCTACAAGTTTTACCACTATCGCGACGAGCGCAGATAAGGAGCCATCGCCATGCGAATGACGACTGAGGAATCTTTTGTTAAGGTATTGCAGCTTCACGGGATCGAGCATGCTTTCGGGATCATCGGCTCTGCGATGATGCCTGTGTCGGATCTGTTTCCGAAGGCTGGGATCAGGTTCTGGGACTGCGCGCATGAGACGAATGCGGGTCTGATGGCGGACGGGTTCACGCGCTCGACCGGCAAGATGTCGATGGCGATCGCGCAGAACGGGCCGGGGGTGACGGGCTTCGTGACGCCGGTGAAGACCGCCTACTGGAACCACACGCCGCTTCTGCTGGTGACGCCTCAGGCGGCGAACCGGACCATCGGCCAGGGCGGCTTCCAGGAGATGGAGCAGATGCGGCTCTTTGCCGATTGCGTCTGCTACCAGGAGGAGGTGCGCGACGCGAGCCGCATCCCCGAGGTGCTGAACCGGGTGATCATGCAAGCCTGGCGCAACTCGGCCCCGGCGCAGATCAACATCCCGCGCGACTTCTGGACCCAGGTGATCGACGTGGAACTGCCGCAGGTGGTGGCCTTCGAGCGGCCCGCGGGCGGCGAGCAGGCGGTGGCCGAGGCGGCAAGGCTGCTCAGCGAGGCAAAATTCCCGGTCATCCTGTCGGGCGCCGGGGTGGTGCTGTCGGGGGCGATCCCGGACCTGGTGAAGCTGGCCGAGCGGCTGGATGCGCCGGTCTGCAGCAATTACCAGCACAATGACAGCTTCCCGGGCAGCCACCCGCTGGCCATGGGGCCGCTGGGCTACAACGGCTCGAAGGCCGGGATGGAGATCATCCAGAAGGCCGATGTGGTGCTGGCGCTGGGGACGCGATTGAACCCGTTCTCGACCCTGCCGGGCTACGGCATCGACTACTGGCCGAAGCAGGCCAGGATCATCCAGGTCGACATCAATGCCGACCGCATCGGGCTGACCAAGAAGGTCACGGTGGGCATCCAGGGCGATGCGGCCAAGGTGGCGCGCGGCATCCTGGCGCAGCTTGCCCCCGCGGCGGGCGATGCCGGGCGGCAGGAACGCAAGGATCTCATCGCGCAGACCAAGTCCCGCTGGGCGCAGGAGCTTTCGAGCCTCGACCACGAGGAGGATGATCCGGGCACCGAATGGAACGCCGAGGCGCGGGTCCGCGACGCCGGGCTGATGAGCCCGCGCCAGGCCTGGCGGGCGATCATGCAGGCGGTGCCGAAGGAGGCGATCGTCAGCTCGGACATCGGCAACAACTGCGCCATCGGCAATGCCTATCCAAGCTTCGAGGCCGGGCGCAAATACCTGGCGCCGGGCCTCTTCGGTCCCTGCGGCTACGGCTTCCCGGCGATCCTGGGCGCCAAGATCGGCAATCCCGAGGTGCCGGTGATCGGCTTTGCCGGCGACGGCGCCTTCGGCATCTCGATGAACGAGATGACCGCCTGCGGGCGCGCGGACTGGCCGGCGATCACCATGGTGATCTTCCGCAACTACCAATGGGGCGCGGAAAAGCGCAACACGACGCTGTGGTACGACAACAACTTCGTCGGCACCGAGCTCGACCGCGACACCTCCTATGCCGGCATCGCCCGGGCCTGCGGGCTCGCCGGCGTGCAGGTCAAGTCGCAGGAGGAGCTGACCGCGGCCCTGCACGAGGCGGTCGAGCGGCAGATGCGGGACGGCGAGACCACCTTCATCGAGGTGCTCTTGAACCAGGAGCTGGGCGAGCCCTTCCGCCGCGACGCGATGAAGAAGCCGGTGGTGGTGGCCGGCATCGACCCGGCCGACATGCGCCCGCAAAAGGGCGCGGCCTGACGCGGAAAGGCGGCGCAGGGCGCCGGCGCCCCCCGGCTTTCACCGTTTCCCAAATACTCCGGGGGGCGCTTGCCGGGCCCCGTCGAGGGGCCGGGCAAGCGCGAGGGGGCAGCGCCCCCCTCGGCGGCCGGGAAGGACCGCAGGACCGCCGGACACATCCGCCCATGAGGCCCTCTCCCGGGGCGCATGACGCCCTTCCGACGACGACCCGGCGCGGCCCCCGCCCCGGCCCCATCCCCGCATCCCGGTGACGACGATGATGACCACCCTGATCCCTTCGCGCAGCCTGCTCGGCGAGGCCTTCCCGGGCTTCGCGGTCTCGGCGCTGGTCGCGGCCACGGCGCAGTTCCTGTCGGACCATTACGGCGCCCCGGCCATGCTGCTGGCGCTGCTTCTGGGCCTGGCGCTGAACTTCCTGGCCGAGGAGGGCACCCGCACCGCGCCCGGCATCGCCTTCACCGCCCGCACCGTGCTGCGGCTCGGGGTGGCGCTTCTGGGCGCGCGGATCTCGGTCGAGATGCTGAGCGGGCTGGGGCCGCGCGCCATCGCGCTGGTGGTCGCGGGGGTGGTGCTGACCATCCTCTTCGCGCTCCTCGCCACCCGCCTCGTCGGCCGCGGCTGGCGCTTCGCGCTGCTGACCGGCGGCGCGGTGGCGATCTGCGGCGCCTCGGCGGCCATGGCCATCGCCGCGGTCCTGCCCCGGCACGAGAAATCCGAGCGCGACCTGGTCTTCACCGTGCTCTCGGTCACCGTGCTCTCGACCCTGGCCATGGTGCTCTACCCGATGCTGTCGAACGCCTTCGGCTTCACGGCGCGCGACAGCGGCGTCTTTTTGGGCGGCACCATCCACGACGTGGCCCAGGTGGTCGGCGCCGGCTTTTCCATCGGCCCCGAGGCCGGCGAGACCGCGACGCTGGTCAAGCTGATCCGCGTCTCGATGCTGGCGCCGGTGGTGCTGTGCTTCTCGCTGGCGATCCGGGCGCGCGGGCTGGCCGATGCCAGGGGCGGCAAGGCGCCGCCGCTCTTGCCGGGCTTCGTGCTGGGCTTCCTGGCGCTGGCGGCGCTGAACAGCGCCGGGCTGATCCCGCAGCCGGTCTCGGCGCTTGCCGGGCAGCTGTCCCGCTGGGCGCTGCTGATCTCGATCGCCGCGGTCGGCATCAAGACCTCGCTCGGCAGGATGCTCGAGGTCGGGGGCGGCGCCATCGCGCTGATCGTGGCCGAGACCGTGTTCCTGGGCGTCTTCGTCGTCGCCGGCCTGCATTTCTGGGGGTAGTGCCATGAAACCGCTCGAGCGCATCCACGAGGCCGCGAAGGCCCTGGACCGCCACATCATCCTGCCCGAGGGCGGGGACCCGCGCGTCGCCGAGGCCGCCCGCCGGCTGGTGGCCGAGGGGCTGGCCCGCGTCACCCTGCTGGGCGGGCCCGAGATCCCCGGCGTGGGCCGCATCGACCCGGCGGGCGCGCCCGACCTGGCCGAGCTGGCCGACCACTGGCACCGGCTGCGCGCCGCCAAGGGCATGACCGCGGAACGCGCGCTTTCCGAGATGCGCGACCCGATCCGCCAGGCGGCGATGCGGGTGCGGCTGGGCCAGGCCGACGGCACGGTGGGCGGCGCGGTCGCCACCACCGCCGACACGGTGCGCGCGGCCCTGCAGATCATCGGCCGGGCCCCCGGGGCCGGGATCGTGTCGAGCTTCTTTCTGATGCTGTCCTGCGGGCCCGGGGCGCCGGTCCGGGGCGGCATGATCTTTGCCGATTGCGGGCTGGTGATCCAGCCCGACGCGGCCGAGCTCGCCGCCATCGCGCTGTCGGCGGCCGAGAGCTGCCGGCGGCTCCTGGCCGAGGCGCCGCGGGTGGCGCTCTTGTCCTTTTCGACCGCCGGCTCGGCCGATCATCCCAGCCTGGGGCGGCTGCGCGAGGCCTTGGCGCTGATCCGCGCCGCCGCCCCGGATCTGGAGGTCGACGGCGAGCTGCAGTTCGACGCGGCGCTGGACGAGGCGATCCGGGCGAGGAAGGCCCCGGCAAGCCGCCTGACCGGCCGGCCGAACGTCTTCGTCTTTCCCGACCTCGCCTCGGGCAATATCGGCTACAAGATCGCCCAGCGCCTGGGCGGCCTCATCGCCATCGGACCCATCCTCCAGGGCCTCGCCAAACCCGCAAACGACCTCTCCAGAGGATGCTCCGTCAACGATATCGTCAATGCAACAGCAATAACCGCCATGCAAACTCAAATATGAGCCG
>NZ_JAEN01000020.1:0-58351 GCF_000518925.1 Paracoccus sp. J39
CTTTGCGACCGGCTCAGGGCCGAGGGGCACGAGCCGATGATCGCCGCCCGCACCGGGCTGCTGCTCGACCCGTATTTCTCGGGCTCGAAGCTGAAATGGCTCCTGGACAATATCGACGGCGCCCGCGATCGCGCCCGGCGCGGCGAGCTCGCCTTCGGCACCGTGGACAGCTGGCTGATCTGGAACCTGACCGGGGGCCGCACCCATGCCACCGACGCCACCAATGCCGCCCGCACCCTGCTTTTCAACATCGCCGAGAACCGCTGGGACGAGGATATCTGCGCGCTTTTCGACATCCCAATGCAGCTTCTGCCCGAGGTCAGGGATTGCGCCGCCGATTACGGCGCCACGCGGGCCGACCTGTTCGGGCGCGAGATCCCGATCCTCGGCGTCGCCGGCGACCAGCAGGCGGCGACGGTGGGCCAGGCCTGTTTCGCGCCCGGGATGATGAAAGCGACCTATGGCACCGGCTGCTTCGCGCTGCTGAACACCGGGGAGGAGATGGTGGCCTCGAAGAACCGGCTGCTGACCACCATCGCCTACCGGCTGGGGGGCCGGACGAGCTATGCGCTGGAGGGCTCGATCTTCGTGGCCGGGGCGGTGGTGCAATGGCTGCGCGACGGGCTGGGGATCATCCGTTCGGCGGCCGAGACGCAGGGTCTGGCCGAGGCGGCGGATCCGGGGCAGGAGCTGGTCCTGGTGCCGGCCTTCACCGGGCTGGGGGCGCCCTATTGGCGGCCGGACTGCCGGGGCGCGGTGTTCGGGCTGACGCGGAACTCGGGTCCGGCGGAGCTGGCGCGGGCGGCGCTGGAGAGCGTGGGCTTCCAGACCCGCGACCTGTGGGAGGCGATGCGGGCGGACTGGCCGGGCGCCGCTGCGGGGGTGCTGCGGGTGGATGGCGGCATGGCGGCGAGCGACTGGACGATGCGGTTCCTGGCCGACATCCTGGGCGCGCCGGTGGACCGTCCGCGGGTGACCGAGACGACGGCGCTTGGCGCGGGCTATCTGGCGGGGCTGCAGGCGGGCCTGTGCCCGCCGCCCGAGGATTTCGCCCGCGCCTGGGCCTTGGAGCGCCGCTTCGAGCCCGCCATGGCCGAGGGCGAGCGCGAGGCCCGATACGCAAGGTGGAAAAGCGCCGTGGAAGCGACGATGGGGGCGGCATGAGCGGGGACGGCATGAGCGGGTTTTCCTTTGCCCTGCCGGGCCGGGTGATCTTCGGCCGCGGCCAGGCGCAGAACGCCCCGGCGATGATCCGGGTCCTGCGCCATGGTCCGGCATCGCCTTCCGCCGCGACGTCTCAAAGCAGGGCCGAAGCGGATGGGCGAGCTTCGGCCTGGCGGCTGCGGCGCGCTCCGGTAGGCGGGCAAGGGGCGATGAGGCCCGGTCCTGTCGCGCCTTATCCAGAGATGCCGCGAAGCTGCTGGCCCTGCCGCCTTTCTGGCCGGGCTGGCGCGCTCAGCCCGCCTCGGCCAGTGCGGCGCGGATGGCGCGGGCAAGCCGCCGACAGCCCTCCTCCAGCCGCTCGGGCGGGTTCAGGGTGAAGTTGATCCGCAGCGAGCGGCGGTCAAGCCCCTCGGGATCGAAGACGCTGGAGGGCGAGATGCACACCCCCTCGGCCATCGCATGATGCAGCAGCCGGTCGGTATCCAGCCGCGGATCGCGCGCCGTCGCCCAGACGAACATGCCGCCGACCGGCACCTGCCAGTCCAGGTCCCCCGCCAGGTGCTGCTGCATCGCTGTGCAAAGCGCGTCGCGCCGGGCGCGATAGATCGCCAGCACCTCGGGGCGGATGCGGTCGGTCATGCCCGCCTGCAACGCCCGCAGCGCCAGCATTTGCGACAGCCCGCTGGTGCACATGTCCGAGCCCTGCTTGGCGGTGGCCAGCGCCGCGATCATCTCGGGCGCGGCGATCACCCAGCCGATGCGCAGCCCCGGAGCCAGTTCCTTGGAGAGCGACCCCATATAGACTACCGGGCCGTCATAGGGCCCGGGCCGCTCGGCCCCCGACAGGTCGAGCAGCCGGGGCAGGGGCCCGCCCTCATAGTAAAGCGCGCCATAGGGGTCGTCCTCGATCAGCCAGGTGCCGGTGGCATGGGCAGCGGCGACCAGCGCCTGCCGCTCGGGCAGGGCCACCAGCCGGCCGCTGGGATTCGAGAAATTCGGCACCGTATAGGCGAATTGCGCCCCCGCCAGCGCGGCATGGGGGTCGAAACCATTGCTCTCGATCCGCATGGCCCGGTAACGCGGCGCATGCGGCATCCAGGCGTCGAGGGCCCCCAGATAGGCCGGGCTTTGCGCCGCGACCAGCCCGCCCGGCTGCAACAGCACCTTGCCCGTCAGTTCCAGCGCCTGCATGCCGCCGGTGGTGATCAGCACGTTCTCGCGCGAAAGCCGCAGCGCCTCGGTCGAGAAGCGGGCGGCGATCAGGTCGCGCAGCGCCGGCAGGCCGGGGATCGGGCCATAGCCCAGCGTCTCGTCGGGGTGGTTGCGGATCGCCTCGGCGGCAAGATCGGCCAGTTCCTCGACCGGCCAGACCGAGGGCTCGGGCAGGCCGCCGGCAAGGTTGACCAGATCGGGCACCTGTCCCGCCGCCAGAAAGACCGAGGTCACATCGTTGCTGCAGGACAGCCAGGGGGCAAAAGCGGGACGCATCGTCGGAACCGTTTCATCGGGGCATGATCCTGCTGTGACCGTTTTTTGCCAGCGGGGCAAGGGTCATGCCTTTGCGCCGCGCTCCGGCTTGTGCCCGGCGCGGATGTATATCAGACAGGGGCGCGACAGCGCGAAGGGGCAGGGAATGCAGGCACTGAAACGGATCGGCATCGACACCTACATGCTGCTGCTGATCGGCATGGTGCTGCTGGGGCTGGTCCTGCCCGCCCGCGGCATCGCGGCCGAGATCCTGCGCGGCGCCACCTTCTGGGCGGTGACGCTGCTGTTCTTTCTCTACGGCGCCAAGCTGGATCCGGCCTCGGTGCGGGCGGGGCTCTTGAACCTGCGGCTTCAGGGCCTGACCTTCGCCGCCACCTATGCGCTGTTTCCGGCCCTGGGCATTTTGCTGGCCGCGCTGTTCGGCGGCGTGCTGGGACCACAGCTGGCGCTGGGGCTGCTGTTTCTCGCCGTGCTGCCCTCTACGGTGCAAAGCTCGATCGCCTTCACCTCGATCGCGGGCGGCAACGTGCCGGCGGCGATCTGCGCGGCCTCGCTGTCGAACATGGTGGGCGTGGTGCTGACGCCGCTGCTGGTCACGCATCTTCTGCATCAGGAGGGGGGCGGCGCCAGCCTCGACGCCATCGAGAAGATCGCCGTGCAGATCCTGCTGCCCTTCGTCGCCGGGCAATTGCTGCGGCGCTGGATCGGCGGCTTCGTCCAGCGCCACCGGCTGCTGACCATGGTGGTGGATCGGGGCTCGATCCTGCTGATCGTCTATTCCGCCTTCGGCGCCGGCACCGTCGCCGGCATCTGGTCGGCGATCCCGGTGCCGGGGCTGGTGCTGTGCTTCCTGGTCACCGCGCTGCTGCTGGCCTTGGTCATGGGGGGCATGGTCGGTGCCGGGCGGCTGTTCCGCCTGCCGCCCCAGGACCAGGCGGTGCTGTTCTTCTGCGGCTCGACCAAAAGCCTCGCCAGCGGGCTGCCCATCGCCACGGCGATCTTTCCGGCCGCGGCGGTGGGTGCGATCGTGCTGCCGGTGATGATCTATCACATGACGCAGCTGCTGGTCTGCTCGGCCATCGCGCAGCGGCTGGCGCGGAACCCACGACCCTAGAAATTCCAGTCCTCGTCCTCGGTCGCCACCGCCTTGCCGATGACATAGCTCGACCCCGAGCCGCTGAAGAAATCGTGGTTCTCGCTGTCCGGCGACAGGGCGGCCATGATCGCCGGGTTGACCTCGCAGGCCTGCGGCGGGAACAGCGCCTCGTAGCCCAGGTTCTGCAAGGCCTTGTTGGCGTTGTAATGCAGGAAGGCCTTGACGTCCTCGGTCAGCCCGATGCCGTCGTAAAGCTCGGCGGTATATTTCGCCTCGATGTCGTAGAGATCGAAGATCAGCGCGAAGGCGAAATCCTTCAGCGCCGCGCGCTCGGCCTCGCCCAGCCGCTCCAGACCGCGCTGGTATTTATAGCCGATGTAATAGCCATGCACCGCCTCGTCGCGGATGATCAGCCGGATCAGGTCGGCGGTATTGGTCAGCTTGGCGCGGCTCGACCAGTACATCGGCAGGTAGAAGCCGGAATAGAACAGGAAGCTTTCCAGGAACACGCTGGCGATCTTGCGCTTCAGCGGGTCCGAGCCGGCCTTGTATTCCTCCAGCACCAGCCGCGCCTTCTGCTGCAGATGCGGGTTCTCCTCGGCCCAGCGGAAGGCCGCGTCCACCTCGGGCGTCAGGCACAGCGTCGAGAAGATCGAGGAATAGCTGCGCGCATGCACCGCCTCCATGAAGGCGATGTTCGACAAGACCGCCTCTTCATGCGGGGTCAGCGCATCGGGCATCATCGCAGGCGCGCCCACGGTGTTCTGGATGGTGTCCAGAAGCGTCAGCCCGGTAAACACCCGGATGGTCAGTTCGCGCTCCTCTGGCCGCAGCGTGGCCCAGCTCTGTACGTCGTTGGACAGCGGCACCTTCTCGGGCAGCCAGAAATTCACGGTCAGCCGGTTCCAGACCTCCAGGTCCTTCTCGTCCTCCAGCCGGTTCCAGTTGATCGCTCGCAAGGGCGTGCGCAGGGCATGATCCTTCATCCGAAGAACCTTTCTTTCTTGTCTAAATATCCCACGGGGGTCCGGGGGTGTGAAACCCCCGGCTCAAAGCGTGCAGGAGACGCAGCCCTGCACCTCGGTGCCTTCCAGCGCGGTCTGGCGCAGCCGGATGTAATAGATGGTCTTGATGCCCTTCTTCCAGGCGTAGATCTGGGCGCGGTTGATGTCGCGCGTGGTGGCCTCGGCCGGGAAGAACAGCGTCAGAGACAGGCCCTGGTCGACATGTTCGGTCGCCGCCGCATAGGTATCGATGATCGCCTCGGGACCGATCTCGTAGGCGTCGCGGTAATAGTCCAGGTTCTCGTTGGTCATGAAGGCCGCGGGATAGTAGACGCGGCCGATCTTGCCTTCCTTGCGGATCTCGATCCTGGCGACGATGGGGTGGATCGAGCTGGTCGAGTTGTTGATGTAGCTGATCGAGCCGGTGGGCGGCACCGCCTGCAGGTTGCGGTTGTAAAGCCCGTGCCGCATCACCGATTCCCGCAGCATGGCCCAATCCTCGCGCGTGGGCAGGGCGATGCCCTCGAAGACCCGGGCGACCTCGGGCAGCGAGGGCAGCCAGTCGCGCGTGACGTATTTGTCGAAGAACGAGCCGTCGGCATATTTCGACTTCTCGAAATCCTTGAACGTCCGGCCCTTTTCCTGGGCAAGCAGGTTCGAGGCGCGGATGGCGTGATAGGCGACGGCGGCGAAATAGACCGAGGTGAACTCGATCCCTTCGGGGCTGCCGTAATGGATGCGCTCGCGCGCCAGGAAGCCGTGCAGGTTCATCTGGCCCAGGCCCACGGCATGGGCCTCGTCATTGCCGCGCCGGATCGAGGGCACGGCGTCGATGGCCGACATCTCCGACACCGCGGTCAGCGCCCGGATCGCCGCCTCGACGGTCGCGCCGAAATCCGGCCCGTCCATGGTCGCGGCGATGTTCAGCGATCCGAGATTGCATGAGATATCAGTGCCCAAATGGGAATAGCTCAGATCTTCGTTGAACGTGCTCGCCTCGTTCACCTGCAGGATCTCGCTGCACAGGTTCGACATGCTGATGCGGCCGGCGACCGGGTTGGCACGGTTCACCGTATCCTCGAACATGATATAGGGATAACCGCTCTCGAACTGGATCTCGGCCAGGGTCTGGAAGAAGGCGCGGGCATTGATCTTCTTCTTCCTGATGCGCTTGTCGTCGACCATCTCGGCATATTTCTCGGTGACGGAAATCTCCGAGAAGGGCAGGCCGTAGACCCGCTCCACGTCATGGGGCGAGAACAGATACATGTCCTCGTTGCGCTTGGCGAGCTCGAAGGTCACGTCGGGGATCACCACGCCCAGGGACAGCGTCTTGATGCGGATCTTCTCGTCGGCATTCTCGCGCTTGGTGTCCAGGAAGCGCAGGATGTCGGGGTGATGCGCGTTCAGATAGACCGCGCCCGCGCCCTGCCGCGCGCCCAGCTGGTTGGCATAGCTGAAGCTGTCCTCCAGCAGCTTCATCACCGGGATAACGCCCGAGGACTGGTTCTCGATCCCCTTGATCGGTGCGCCGGCCTCTCGCAGGTTGGTCAGCATCAGCGCCACGCCGCCGCCGCGCTTCGAGAGCTGCAAGGCCGAGTTGATCGAGCGGCCGATGCTCTCCATGTTGTCTTCCAGCCGCAGCAGGAAGCACGAGATCAGCTCGCCACGGGACTTCTTGCCGGCATTGAGGAACGTGGGCGTCGCCGGCTGGAAGCGGCCCGAGAGCATCTCCTCCATGAAGCGCATGGCCAGCGCCTCGTCGCCGCGCGCCAGCGTCAGGGCGACCATGACCACCCGGTCCTCGTAGCGTTCCAGGTAACGCTGGCCGTCGCGGGTCTTCAGCGTATAGCTGGTGTAATACTTGAAGGCGCCCAGGAAGGTCGGGAAGCGGAACTTCCGCGCATAGGCAGCATCCCAGATCGCGCGCTGGAAATTGCGCGAATACTGGTCCAGCACCTCGGGCTCGTAATAGCCTTCGTCGACGAGATAGCGCAGCTTCTCGTCGAGATTGTGGAAGAACACGGTGTTCTGGTTGACATGCTGCAGGAAATATTGCCGCGCGGCCTTGCGATCCGCCTCGAAGCGGATGCGGCCCTCGCCGTCGTAAAGGTTCAGCATCGCGTTCAGCGCGTGATGGTCCAGCACGGCCTTTACGCCATTGTCAAGCATTCCGTCCCCCAGAATTTCTCAAGCCCCGCCCGGACGCGGGAAAGATCGTTGTCGTCGCCCGCCAGCTCGAATCGATACAGCACGGGGACGTCGCATTTAGCAGAAATGACCCTCGCCGACAGGGCGAAGGTGGCGCCGAAATTGCGGTTGCCGGCGCCGATCACGCCGCGCAGCAGCGCGCGGCGCCCGGGGTCGTTCAGGAAGCGGATGACCTGTTTCGGCACCGCGCCCCGCCCCGCGCCATCGGCATAGGTCGGGCAGATCAGCACATAGGGCCGGCCGGGCTCGGGCAGGATCTCGCACGGCGAGACCGGGATGCGGAGCGCCGGCAGCCCCAGCCGCGCCATGAAGCGCGCCGTGTTCCCCGAGCCCGAGGAATAATAGACCAGTTCGCCCCGGTGCCCGCCCATGGCCGCGCGTTCAGGACAGCCGGCCGATCATGTCGGGCCGGAAACCCGCCCAATGCGCCTCGCCGGCGACGACGACGGGCGCCTGGCGATAGCCGAGCGAGGTGACCAGTTCCATCGCCGCCTCATCCTCGGTCAGGTCGACCAGCTGATAGGGCAGGCCGCGCGCCTCGAGCGCCCGGGTCGTGGCGGTGCATTGCACGCAGGCGGGCTTGGAATAAACGGTGATGGTCATGCCTCTGCTCCTTCTTTCTGTCGGCAAGCAGGGGCCGCGCCCGATGACCGCGCCATCGGAACCGCTTCAGCCCCGCGCCCGCCGCACGGTTTCGTCCTTTCGCGCCATGGCAGGTCTTCTGACTCGCGGGTCCCGGCTTGGCTGGCCTTCCCGGGGCTGGCCCCAGTGGCATTCCAGCGTCGCTCTCCGCTTACAGCTGCGGGGGCAGTGCCGGCCTTGCACCGGCTTCCCTGTTGATCCCCGAGTCGCCCCGGAGGTAACCATGACCCCTGCAGTTAGCCACGCTCCGCCACGCAGGTCAATCCACATCTAGTGGGAAACTGCCCGCCCATTGGAACATCTGGTGGGCTTTCGAACGCCCGCGGGGCGGGCGCCACTTGCATCCCGGCCGAGAGTTGCGGCACCTTTTCCGACGGGAGAGCATCCGGATTGTTGAATCGCTGCAACAGTCGGGCCTGCCGATCCGGGATTTTACGCAGCGTCGTTTGACAATTTGCGACAATTAACCCTCTTGCATGGATCACGCGCGGCTAGGACAGGGGGCGACTGCTCCCCCTCCCGGCTCGTTTCACCGCAAGCCACTCTGCTGAGCCAGCACGTTCCTGTCGCCTCCATCCTCGCGGATGGCAGCGATTTCTTTTGTGCCGGGAGCAATCCATGAACAAGTCCCATCCGAAACCGCCGGTCACGGGGGGCGCAGCGCAATTGCTGCCGACCCTGGGCCTGCTGCCGGTGCTGGCCATCTCGGCCGGCGTGGCCGGCCCTGCACAGGCGCAGGACACCGTCACTCTGGACACGGTGGTCATCCGCCGCCAGCAGGGCAACGAGGCCGAGACAAGCTACAAGGTCACCGAAAGCACCTCGGACAAGGCCACCGCGCCGCTGCTCGACACCCCGCGCTCGGTCACCGTCGTCACCGCGCGCGAGATCGAGGAGCGCGGCCAGACCTCGGTCGCCGACGTGCTGCGCACCACGCCGGGCGTCACGCTGGGCGCGGGCGAGGGCGGCGTGCCGCAGGGCGTACGCCCCTATATCCGCGGCTTCGAGGCCAGCCAGGACCTGCTGATCGACGGCATGCGCAATGCCTCGCGCACGCAATACGAGGCCTTCAACCTGGAATCGATCGAGATCAACAAGGGGCCGGGCGGCGTCTATTCCGGCGCCGGTTCGACCGGCGGCACCATCAGCCTGAACAGCAAGACCCCGCAGCCGGGCGCCTTTGACCAGGTGGCGCTGTCCTACGGAACCGGCAACTATCTCCGCGGCACGCTGGATTCGAACCGCGAATTCGGCGCCCTCGGCCTGCGCCTGAACCTGATGGGGCAGCGCGCCGACGATCTGGGCGGGCGCGACGGTGTCGAGTCCAGGCGGTTCGGGGTGGCGCCGAGCTTCAGCTATCGGCTGACCGATGACAGCAAGATCACCGCCGGGCTCTATTACTACAAGGACGAGGATACGCCCGATTATGGCGTGCCGATGTCGAATGCCACCACGCCTGCCGAATGGCGGCGCGGCTCGGGCACCCGCATCGACCCGTTCCTGCCGGCCGATGTCGATCCCGATACCTTCTATGGCCTGCATGCGCGCGATTTCCGCGACGTGGAATCCGCCTCGGGCTACCTGAAGTTCGAGCACGCATTCTCGGACAGCCTGCGGCTGACCACGGCGCTGCGCAAGGCGCGCGACACCAATACCTATGTCGTGACCTCGCCGACCTCGGGCAGCGACGGGCTGGTGTCGCGCAGCTCCAAGGCTTCGGACCGGGTGAACGAGACCGTGTCGTTCAACGCCCAGCTTTCGGGCGAAGCGCAGGCCGGGGGCGTCGAGCACAGCTTTGCGGTCGGCGTGGACATCGCCAATTCCCGCGCCACCACCCGCCGGCTGACGGTGGTCAACCCCGATCCTATGCCGACCTCGCCCTACGAGAATCCGGATGCCGGCGCGCCCTGGGGCGGCAGCATCGAGCGCGGCGGCGATACCGGCTACAGCACCACCAAGTCGCGCGGCATCTACGCGCTGGACACCATCACGTTCACCCCGCAATGGGAGGCGACGGTGGGCCTGCGCTGGGACGATTACAGCGTCAACAGCGTCACCCACGCCACCGACGAGAATCCGCGCGAAAGCCATCGCAACGATTCCGACTTCCTGAACGGAATGCTGGGCGTGGTCTACAAGCCGGCGCCGAACGGCTCGGTCTACGCCTCGGTCAGCAGCTCTTCGAACCCGGCCGGCGAGGGCGCGGGCACCGGCGGCAGCAATGCCTCGGACGATCTGGACAGCCTCGATCCCGAGCGCAGCGTGAATTACGAGATCGGCACGAAATGGCTGGTGCTGAACGACCAGCTTCAGCTGAGCGCGGCGCTGTTCAGGACCGAGAAGGACAATGCCCGCGTCACCAACTCGCTGGGCGAGACCGAGAATATCGGCAAGACCACCGCCAAGGGCGTCGAGCTGGGCTTTGCCGGCCAGATAACCGAGCGCTGGGGCATCTGGGGCGGCTATGTCCATCAGGACGTCAAGCTGAAGGACGGCGGCTGGACCACCCCGCGCGGCGGCGGCGATCCCTATCCGAACCCCGGCACCGGCAGGCAGGTGGTGAAGATCCCGCGCAACAGCTTCTCGCTGTGGACGACCTATGACTACAGTCCGGAACTGATGCTGGGCGGCGGCGTGACCTATACGGGCAAGCGCATGGCCAGCTATTCGCAGAACGGCGATGCCGATGCCGGGCTGCCGTCGAGCTGGCGCACCGACCTGATGGCCGCCTACAAGCTGACCGAAGCGACGGCGCTGCAATTCAATGTCAACAACGTCTTCGACCGCCAGATCTATACCGACTCGCATAGCGGGCAATTCGCCAATATCGAGCCGGGGCGGAACTATGTGCTGACGCTGAAGCACGCGTTCTGAGGCATCAACCCGCAGGGGCGGCCTGTCGGTCGCCCTTGCCGCGGCTGGCGCCAAAATAACCGACAGAAACGCTTAACTTCTCGGGACGCCGGTTCTATCCTGCGCCTCGATGCACCGCAGGAGAATCCCATGCTCGTCACCATTCCGGACCTGCTGACGCCCGAAGAAGTCGCCTATATCCGGCAGGTGCTGGAGGGCACCGACTGGGTCGACGGCCGCAGCACCGCTGGCGACCAGGCGGCCAAGGTCAAGAAGAACCTGCAGGTGCCGGTGGACAGCCCGGTGGCGCGCGAGCTCAGCGGCATCGTCCTGCGGGCGCTGGGGCGCAGTCCGGTCTATTCCTCGGCCGCATTGCCCCTGCATGTGCTGCCGCCGATGTTCAACCGCTATGACGAGGGCATGACCTTCGGCGCCCATGTGGACGGCTCGATCCGCATGGTCCCCGGCACCGGCCAGCGCATCCGCACCGATGTCTCGACCACGGTTTTCCTGACCCCGCCCGAGGATTACGACGGCGGCGAACTGGTCGTGCACGACACCTATGGCGAGCATCGCGTCAAGCTGGCGGCGGGCCATGCCGTGATCTATCCCGCCACCTCGCTGCATTCGGTGACGGCGGTGACGCGCGGCTCGCGTTGGGCATCGTTCTTCTGGGCGCAATCGATGGTCAAGGACGACTGGCGGCGGCACATGCTCTATGACCTCGACCAGTCGATCATGCGCATCCGCGCGATGCTGCCCGACGACGATCCGGCGGTGACCGGCCTCACGGCGCATTATCACAACATGATCCGCCACTGGTCCGAGATTTGACGCAGGCCATTCCGCCCGACGTCGTGGCGCTGGAGGATTATCAGCGCCTGGCCGCAGCCATCCTGCCCGCGCCGGTGCGGGCCTATGTCGATGGCGCCGGCGCGGACGGGCTGACCGCCGCCGCCAATCTGGCCGCCTGGCAGGGGCTGAGGCTGCAGTCGCGCCTGCTTTGCGACATGCGGGACGCGCATACTGCCCTGCGGCTTTTCGGCCTGGACCTGCCGCATCCCTTCCTGCTGGCGCCGGTGGCCTTTCACGGCCTCGCCCATGCCGAGGCCGAACATGCGACCGCGCTTGGCGCCGCGGCGGCCGGCAGCCTGATGGTGGTCTCGACCCAATCCGGCCTCTCGCTCGAAGAGATCGCCGCCCGCGCGCAGGGGCCTTTGTGGTTCCAACTCTACATGCAGCCCGAGCCCACAGACACGCTGTCGCTGGTCCGCCGGGCCGAAGCGGCGGGCTATCGCGCGCTGGTCGTGACCGTGGACGCGCCGGTGAACGGCCTCCGCAACATGGAGACCCGTGCCGGATTCGCCCTGCCCGAGGGACTGCGCGCCGTCAACCTGGACGGCTTGCGCCCGCCGCATATCCGCAGCGAGCCGGGGCGGGCTGCGACCTTCCTTGGCCTGCTGGACCAGGCGCCACGTTGGGAGGATATCGGCTGGCTGAAGTCGCAGTCCCGGCTGCCGCTGCTGCTGAAGGGCGTCATGTCAGCGCATGACGCCGGTCGCGCGGTCGAGGTCGGGGTGGATGGCGTGATCGTCTCGAACCATGGCGGCCGGGCGCTCGACACGCTGCCCGCAACGGCCGAGGCGCTGCCCGTCGTGGTTCGGGAGGTGGCGGGCCGCATCCCGGTGCTCTGCGATGGCGGCATCCGGCGCGGCACCGATGCGCTGAAAGCCCTGGCATTCGGGGCTGCGGCAGTGCTGGTCGGAAGGCCGCAGATCCACGCCCTGGCGGTAGGGGGCGCGGCCGGGGTGGCGCATATGCTGACCATTCTTCGTGCGGAACTCGAGGTCGCCATGGCGCTGACCGGGCGCCGCCGCCTGGCCGAGATCGATGCATCCGTGCTCTGGCCCGCAGATGCCGGTCACTGATGCGCGGCGTTTGCGGTGATTCTGCCAGGCTGCCGATTGTTGGGCGGGCGAACTGCGTCGCCCCCGCCCTCTCGCGCGCGTGGTTAAGCCATAGTTGCGCGGCGGGCATCCCAGCTGCCTTTGAACCCACGCAAAAACTACAAAAAGCCATCGAAGACAGCGATCATCCCCCAATGATCGAAGCCATCTATGCGAACAATCAGCTATGGACGGCGTTGGCTGCAGATCTGGCACATCCAGAGAATGGCTTGCCCGCGGAGACAAAGGCCGGCCTTCTTTCATTGGCGATCTTTTCTCTCAAGCAAGGGCGTCGTGTCGTGGAAGAAAGACTGTCTGCCATATCCTTGGTGGAAATCAACTTAAGAGTTATGAAAGGCCTAAGGGGGGAGATCAAGTAATGGGTGGACTCATTCTCAAGCTGGCGCCAAAGGAGCGCATCCTTATCAATGGAGCCGTCATTGAAAATGGTGATCGTCGTGCAAAGATCTCGATCTGTACGCCCGATGCGAATATCCTGCGGCTAAAGGATGCTATTCATCCCGAGGCCGTAAATTCCCCTATATCCCGGCTTTGCTATATTTGTCAGCTCGTTTTGTCCGGCGATGCGGAAAAAATTGCAGCCACCCGGCAAGTTGTCCTGGGCATCGAACAGGTATCACGGATATTTTTGGATCCAGATAGTCGTAACATTTTGTCGCATGCCACAAGCGCAATTACCGAGAACGATTTTTATCGTACGCTCAAGCATTTAAGACTTCTTCTTCCTCGGGAAATGAGATTGGTATCCTTGGGCGAAACATGACATACAGTGTTCACATTGGATCCGGGGGCTATCTTGGCTGGAAGATTCTTGCGCGCACTATGACCACGCAACGTAATGCTTTTGTCCAAAGCTCTGCCATGGAGACCGCGCGAGACTACTTTTCTCGGAAAATGCCCGAGGTCATAACAGCCGAATCATTTGTTAATGATCGAAAGCTTTTGACCGTAGCATTGCGAGCGTTTGGGCTCGATGCAGACATCAATAGCAAGTATTTCATCAAGAAAGTTCTTGAAGCGGATCCTGATGATAAGACTAGCCTGGTGAACAGACTTGCTGACAAGCGCTATTTAAACTTGAATCGGGCTTTCTCCGCTTATTTTTCTAACGCAGCGGAAGCTTTGGATGTGGATTTGAGTGAAATTTTAGAAAGATATAATTCCAGATCCTTTGAGAAAAACATCGGTGAACAGTACGCAGAAATAGAGTTAGCTCTAAATGCTCAGCGCGAACTCAGAGAGATTGCAAGAACCGATATCAGTGAAAATGCAAAATGGTATCAGATTCTTGCTTCGAAACCCCTTCGGCAGATATTCGAGGGGGCTTATGGGCTGAGGGGTGGGTTTTCTGCTCTTCCTGTCGGCCGGCAACTCTCTGAACTAAAAACAAAAACTGCAAAGCTTACTGGAAGCGACGATGTGTCGCAGTTTTCATCAGGTCAGGCTCTTGAAAGCATTTTGCGACGTTATCTTCTCCGTAGCCAGATGGAGGCGTCTCCAGCAACGTCTGGTTACTCTGTCGCCTTGGCTCTGCTGACTTCCAGCCCCCCATGACGAATCAGCTTGTTTGCCGTTACCTTGAATGCTGGGAATTTCTCGTTTGCTTTCTTAAGGAATGGTCGCGCAACCATTGATGGCAACCCAAGCGCCTAACAAGCCTCTGAAGAACTCCGGCCTCTGACACGCCTTTTTGCGCGCTTTGGCGTTCCCTGTTTAGGATCAAGACTCGTTCTTGGACCACAACCAGAGGGTGATGGCCGTCTGCTCTGATCGTGCAAATAGTCGTAAGGCAGCAACCGTCCGAGCTAACCGCTCTGCCTTGGGATGAGAGTGCGGGATATCCGTCACGCGCCGCTGCTGCTGATCCCGGTCTCGCTGGAACGTGGCACGGCCGGGGAACGGTTCCGCCTGCGGGCACGACCAGAGGATTTCGCGACAAACCTGTCGCTCGAGAATGTCCTGGATCGGATTCATGGGATTCGGCTGAGAGGCTCCGGCAGTAAGTTGGCATCGTTGGAGGTCAGCACCCAGCCGATCCAGCCCATATCGAAGGGGAGTTCATGATAGGGACAGGTCCAGCGTCGGGCCGTCGAGGGCTCGAGCAGCGGCAGCAAGGCGGAGGGGAGGTCGAAGACGCTGCCTTTCATGGAAATGGGCCTGCCGGCCTTTTCGATTTCATCGATTACCGCGATGGGGTTGCCCACCTTGTGCCGGAGCATGTCTGACAGCACTCGGCCCGGCGCTGAGTTGCCCCAGTCGCGCTGCGCCCCCACGATGCCGAAGCTGGCGCTCTCGTTCGTGGCGTCGATCTCGATGATCGACGTGCCGAGCAGGTTCGCCAGATGGCGTGCCCAAGCCGATTTGCCGATGCCCGGAGGGCCGTCCAGGAGCAGCGGCTCCAGTCTGACACCGGGAAGGCCATCGCGGACCGAGCGGCGCAACGACCACCAGACGGACTCGGAAGCAGGGGTGAGCCAGGGGAGTTCACCGTGCAACCGGACCGCGATCTCGTCGGCATGGGCTTCCGAAACGATGCCGACGAGCCGGACACCGTCGTGCAGCTTTTTCAGCCGGGCACGGTCTTCGATCTTCAGGCGGTCGAACCCGCTGATCGCGTTCCGCGGCTCCATGATACGCTTGATCCGTCGACGGATCCGGTGCCGGTCAGCGATACGGATCATGGGGGCTCTTCGGTTTCCGGCTCAGTGCGCTCCCAGGCTTTATCGGCGAAAGGGTCCACGCCGCACAGTTTACCCAAATGCCGGAGGAACCGATCCTCGAGCGACGCGAGCGTTTCTTCGGGGTTGAAAGTCCGGACGAGAAGGAACGGGATGCGCGACATGCGGGATTCCTTTCGGCAAAGTGCGACCGGCGGCCGGCAAACACTTGGCCAGGCAGTAAGTCAGGATTAGATGGCTGCAGGGCAGGGGTCGCACGGACGAATGCCGGCGGGTTTTCACTCAGCGCATGTGAGCGGGAATATGATCGGGGCAGGGCGGTGATTGCGCCAGGACCATGAGAGGGCGTTGTCGGCCCTGACGCCTGCCAGCAAAGCCTTGATGAAACTCATGTTGCGGCATCGCAATCTCCCTTCGAGACACGGCTCCGCCGTTCGGAAAAGCGGCACTTTCCGGCGGGATTGGGAGGGTTCGGAAACTCCGAAGATCCGGCAGCCGTCAGGCCGCGCCACCGCTCCGGAACGGATTAACACGACCTTGCCGGGCCTTGCCTCGGTGGTCAACGGGCCGGGTCTGGGCTTGGGCGGCAAATCACGGCCACAAGCGGTGATTGAGCGTTTCCAACCAATGCATTGAAATTACTTGATTAGGTAAAGATCAGTCGAAGCGGTGGACAATAATTGGTTGTAGCAAGGACAAAAAAGGGGCCCGAACGGTCATTATTTCGGTTGTTCGACATCTACCTGAGTTCCACACTTAAAATCTCGATAATCCGAATTATGTCATCCACTATCATGCCAGGTCGGCTTGGCCTTCACTTCGGTCGATGCGGCCTGAGCCTGGCCAAGCCTCGGGCTCATGTTCGGACCACGTTCGACCCGCCACGCAAGCAGCAAGGATTCCGGCTCTGCGCCAGAAGCGACCGGGCAAGCGCGCGCTGGCGCTGGCCCGGAAGACTGTTGCTCAGCCGCGGTGCAGCTGTTCGAGCAATGCCGCCACAGGGTGGCCTGCGAGAAACCATTGCAGCATGGCGGCGTCGTGTAGGTCGGCGCCTCTTTCTTTCCGCGCTTGCGCATCCTAGTCTGCACGGGCGAATCCACCGCCTTCCGCTGCCCTGACAGGCAAAGGCCGCAACCCGAGGAAATCAGATGGCCGTTCGTCCTCCCGTCTGCGATTTTGGCGCCAAGGCGCCGGATTTCACCCTGCCGGACCCCGATGGGCATCTGGTCTCGTTCCGTGACATCGCCGGACCGCGCGGCACGCTGGTCATGTTCATCTGCAACCATTGCCCCTATGTGCAGGCCGTCATCGACCGCATCCAGCGCGACGCGGCCGAATTGCAGCAGCGCGGCATCGGCGTCGTGGCGATCTCGGCCAACGACGTCAGCGAATATCCGCAGGACGCGCCCGAGCACATGAAGGCCGAGGCGCTGAAGCACGGCTTCACCTTTCCTTATCTCTATGACGAAAGCCAGGACATCGCGCGCGCCTATGGCGCCGAATGCACGCCGGATTTCTTCGGCTACAATGCCGAAGGCGAGCTGCAGTATCGCGGCCGGCTGGACGCCTCGGGCCGCAACCCGGCGCCGCCGGATGCGCGGCGCGACCTGTTCGAGGCCATGGCGCAGATCGCCGAAACCGGGCAGGGTCCGCGCGAACAGGTGCCCTCGATGGGCTGTTCGATCAAATGGAAGGCGTGAATGACCATCTGCTTTGCCCCCCGCCCCGTGGTTTTCGACCTTGACGGCACGCTGATCGACAGCGTGCCCGACATCCATGCCTGCGTGAATGCGGTGCTGCGTCTGCATGGCGTCGCGCCCCTGACGCTGGACCAGGTCCGCGGCTTCGTCGGGGGCGGCGTCGATCTGCTCTGGCGCCGGGTGATCGCCACCACCGCGCTGCCGGTCGAGGCGCATCGCGATCTGGTCGCCTCGTTCATGACCCGCTATCACGACGCCACCGGCCTGACCCGGCTTTATCCCAATGTTACCGAGGCCTTGGGGGTTCTGGCGGATCGCGGCTATCCGCTGGGGCTTTGCACCAACAAGCCGCTGGGGCCGACGCGGGCGATCCTGGACCATTTCGGCATCGCCCAGCTGTTCCGCATGGTAATCGGCGGCGATTCCCTGCCGCAGCGCAAGCCCGATCCGGCGCCGCTGCGGGCGACCTTTGCCGGGCTTGGCGCCGATCCCGACAGGCCGCGCGGCGTCTATGTCGGCGACAGCGAATTCGACGAGGAATGCGCCCGCAATACCGGCGTGCCCTTCCTGCTGTTCACCCGCGGCTATCGCAAGACGCCGGTCGAGCAGCTGGCGCATCACGGCACGTTCGACGATTTCATCCGCCTGCCGCTGCTGGTCGAAGAGGCCTCGGCCGTCGGCTAGGATCGCCGGCGTGCCGCGGCGCTTGACAGCGCGGCGAAACGGGACGATCCGTCGCCGCATGCCGCCACTCCGGCCCGACCGAACGCCCCCGACCGAACGCCCAAGGAGCCCCGCATGGACCTGCGTCAACTGACCCCCGACCTCGCCGTCTCGGCCCAGATCCGTCCCGAGGATCTGCCGGCGCTGGCCGAGGCGGGCTTTCGCGTGCTGATCAACAACCGCCCCGATGACGAGGTCGGCCCCGACGAGGATCACGAGGCGATGCGCGCGGCGGCCGAGGCGGCCGGGCTGGACTATCACTTCAACCCCTTCACCCCCGGCCAGATCACGCCGCAGATGATCACGGCCCAGGCCGAGGCCTTGGCCGCGCCGGGTCCCAAGCTGGCCTATTGTCGCTCGGGAAACCGCTCGACCGTGCTCTGGGCTTTGGCGCGCGCCGGGCAGGAGCCGGTCGAGGACCTGATCGAGACCGCCGCGCGGGCCGGATACGACCTGTCGGGCGTCCGGCCGCTGCTCGAATCCCTGGCCCGCCAGGACGTCTGACCGATATCGGGCTGGAACCTTGGCCAGCCCGGCGGGTTACCATGCCGCAGCCCGCGACCGGACGGATCGCCCGCCCGGCAGGCCCAAGGGAGGAATTGCCATGAACTCGATCATCTATCTTGTCGGCCTCGTCGTCGTGGTGCTGTTCATCCTGGGACTTCTGGGCCTGCGCTGACGTCATTTGCGATTGACGCTGGCCTTTCGCGCCCCTCTGCGTTACCGGGGGCGCAAATTCTGATAAAGGCCCCCTATGGACATCCGCAATATCGCGATCATCGCCCATGTCGACCACGGCAAGACCACGCTGGTCGACCAGCTTCTGAAGCAGTCGGGCAGCTTCCGCGAAAACCAGGCCGTGGCCGAGCGGGTGATGGACAGCAACGACATCGAGCGCGAGCGTGGCATCACCATCCTGGCCAAGGCCACCTCGGTCGAGTGGAAGGGCACCCGCATCAACATCGTCGACACCCCCGGCCACGCCGATTTCGGCGGCGAGGTCGAGCGCATCCTGTCGATGGTGGACGGGGTCTGCTTGCTGGTCGATGCGGCGGAAGGTCCCATGCCGCAGACCAAATTCGTGACCTCCAAGGCGCTGGCGCTTGGCCTGAAGCCCATCGTGGTGCTGAACAAGGTCGACAAGCCCGCCGCCGACCCGGACAATGCGCTGAACGAGGTTTTCGACCTGTTCGCGAACCTGGGCGCCAGCGACGAGCAGCTTGATTTCCCGCATCTTTACGCCTCTGGCATCGGCGGCTGGGCCGACGAGACGCTGGACGGGCCGCGCAAGGACATGTCGGCCCTTTTCGACCTGGTGCTGCGCCATGTCGAGGCGCCGAAGCAGATCGCGCGCCAGGACGAGCCCTTCCAGATGCTGGCCACCACGCTGGGCGCCGACCCGTTCATCGGCCGCATCCTGACCGGCCGGGTCGAGGCCGGCCGCGCGAAACCCGGCGACACCATCAAGGCGCTGTCGCGCGACGGCGAGCGCATCGAGCAGTTCCGCATCTCGAAGGTGCTGGCCTTCCGCGGCCTGACCCAGCAGCCCATCGACGAGGCGGTGGCCGGCGACATCGTCACCATCGCCGGCATGTCCAAGGCCACGGTGGCCGACACGCTCTGCGCGCTGGAGGTCGAGACCGCCCTGCCCGCCCAGCCCATCGACCCGCCGACCATCAGCGTCACCTTCGGCATCAACGACAGCCCGCTGGCCGGCCGCGACGGCAACAAGGTGCAGTCGCGGGTGATTCGCGAGCGGCTGATGAAGGAAGCCGAGACCAATGTCGCGATCAAGGTCGAGGACACGCCCGGCGGCGACGCCTTCGTGGTCTCGGGCCGCGGCGAATTGCAGATGGGCGTGCTGATCGAGAACATGCGCCGCGAGGGGTTCGAGCTGTCGATCTCGCGCCCGCGGGTGATCTTCCGCGACATCGACGGCGTGCGCCACGAGCCGATCGAGGAAGCCATCATCGATGTCGACGACGAATATACCGGCGCGGTGATCGACAAGCTGACCGGGGCGCGCAAGGGCGACCTCGTCGAGATGAAGCCCGCCGGCCATGGCAAGACCCGCATTGTCGCGCATGTGCCCTCGCGCGGGTTGATCGGCTATCAGGGCGAGTTCATGACCGACACCCGCGGCAACGGCGTGCTGAACCGCATCTTCCACAGCTGGGCGCCCTACAAGGGCCCGATCCAGGGCCGCCGCCAGGGCGTGCTGATCTCGATGGAGGACGGCGTCTCCGTGGCCTATGCGCTGTGGAACCTGGAAGAACGCGGCAAGATGTTCATCGGCGCGCAGGAACAGGTCTATCAGGGCATGATCATCGGCGAGCATTCGCGCGACAACGACCTGGAAGTGAACCCGCTCAAAGGCAAGAAGCTGACCAACGTCCGCGCTTCGGGCACGGACGAGGCGGTGCGGCTGACGCCCCCGGTGCGCATGTCGCTGGAGGAAGCCATCGCCTATATCGACGACGACGAGCTGGTCGAGGTCACGCCCAAGAGCATCCGCCTGCGCAAGCGCTACCTGGACCCGCACGAGCGCAAGCGCCAATCCCGCGCCGAAGGCTGAATTTATCTCCCTTTCTATTAGATTACAGACTTCCGCATTGTCGGAAGTCTGATAGATTTGAGACGAATGGTTCGGGAGCGGCTGATGGAAAGCCGGGGCAATATTTATCAGACCTTGATTTTCGCCGCCCAGGAGCACCTGGAGGAAACCGGTCACCTTCCCTCCGACCCGGGCGATCTCGCGGCACGCGCCGATGCGAGTCCGGAAGAGATCCGCACCATGTTCAGCTCGACCGAAGAGCTGCATGAAGGGCTGATCTATCACGCGGTCACATTGCTGAACGATGCTCTGCGCCAAGGGGTCATTGAGGCCGATACCGGCGACCCGATCGCGCAGATGCATTCGATCGGCCACAGCTACCTGAACTGGGCCGAGAGCAATCCGACCCTGTTCCGGCTGCTGGTGAACGGGCTGAACGGCGCCATCCGGCCCGACAGCGCGCTGCATCGCTATACCAGCTCGATGCGCGACCTCTATCACCGCAAGTTCAGCGAGGCGCAGCGGCTGGGCATCCTGTCCGAGGAAGCGGATGTCGAAATCCTGACCATGATGCTGCATTGCCTGGTCAAGGGGGGAAACATGATGTTCCTGACCCGCAGCACCGATCCCTGGTTCGACGGCGATCCCCGCTCGACCCGCGAACTCGCCGAAAGGATATTCACCGAGTTCATGGACAACCTGGTCAGGGCCAACGCGCCCGAAAGCCGCGCAACCGCCTGAAGGCGGGCCACGGGCGGGTCAGATCTGCCGCTCGGGCAGATGCAGCACCAGCCCGTCCAGCTCGGGCGTCACCTTGATCTGGCAGGTCAGCCGCGACCGCTCGGGATCGGGCTGCCAGGCGAAATCCAGCATGTCCTCCTCCATCGGTTCCTTGGCCGGCAGCCGGTCGACCCAATCCGGCGCCACATAGGCATGGCAGGTCGAACAGGCGCAGGCGCCGCCGCAATCGGCGTCAATGCCGGGAACGCCGTTGTCGCGTGCGCCCTCCATCACGGTCATGCCGGGTTTGACGTCGATCTCATGGGCGGTGCCGTTGTGCTCGATATAGGTGATCTTGGCCATGGGTGCCTTCCTTGCGCTTCCCTCCGCAGATAGGTCATTGCGCCGGCAGAGAAAAGCCCCGGCATTGCCCTTGGAACGAACCTCTCCGGCTTCTTTCTTGCCCAAATATCCCGGGGGGCGCGCCGCGCCTGCCCCGTCGAGGGGCAGGCGCGGCGCGGGGGGCAGAGCCCCCCGCCAGGCTCACACCTTGCGCAGCGCGATCACCGCATTGAGCCCGCCGAAGGCGAAGGCATTCGACAGCACCGCCTCGACCTTCGCCTCGCGCGCCTCGTTCGGCACCACGTCCAGCGCGCATTCCGGGTCCGGCTCCTCATAGCCGATGGTCGGGGCGATCACGCCGTCGCGCAGCGCCATGATGCAGGCCAGAAGCTCGACCGCGCCGGTACCGCCGATCAGATGGCCATGCATCGACTTGGTCGAGGAGATCATCAGCCGGTCGGCATGATGGCCGAAGGCATGGGCGACGGCGGCACATTCGGTCTTGTCGTTCGCCGCCGTGCCGGTGCCATGGGCGTTGATATAGCCGACCTCCTCGGGACGCATATGCGCATCCAGCATGGCGCCGGTGATGGTGCGCTCGGCGCCGATGGCCGAGGGCATGACGATGTCCTGCGCATCGGCCGACATCGAGAATCCCACCACCTCGGCCAGGATATCGGCGCCGCGCGCCGCCGCATGCTCCCAGTCCTCGAAGACGAAGACGCCCGCCCCCTCACCCTGCACCATGCCGTTGCGGGTGGCCGAAAACGGCCGGCAGGCATCCTTGGACATGACGCGCAGCCCCTCCCAGGCCTTGACGCCGCCAAAGCACAGCATCGCCTCGGACCCGCCGGTCAGCATCACCGTCGCCGCCCCCGAGCGCACCATGTTGAAGGCCAGGCCCATGGCGTGATTGGAGCTGGCGCAGGCGGTGGCCACGGTGAAGCTGGGCCCCAGCAACCCGTATTCCATGCTCAGATGCGAGCAGGCGGCGTTGTTCATCAGCTTCGGCACCACGAAAGGATGGACGCGGTTCTTCCCCTCTTCATAGACGGTGCGGTAATTCTCGTCCCAGGTGTTCATGCCGCCGGCGGCGGTGCCCAGGACCACGCCCGCGCGCAGGCCCAGCTCGCCCTCGAAGACCAGCCCCGACTGCGCCACCGCCTCGCGCGCGGCCAGCAGCGTGAACTGGGTGAACTTGTCATAGAGGACGATCTGCTGGCGGTTGAAATAGGTCTCCGCCTCCCAGTCGCGGACCTGGCCGCCGATGCGGATCGCCAGCCGCTCGACATCGCGGAACTCCAGCGGGCCGATGCCGCAACGGCCCTCGCGCATCGCCTCCAGCGTCGAGGGCACGTCGCGCCCCAGCGCGTTGATCGTGCCCATGCCGGTGATGGCGACGCGGCGCATGCCGTTGCCGTGCCGGCCCATGATGACCCGGCCCAGCACGGTGCGGGCGATCTTGGTCGCGCTCTTGACCTTGCCCTTGACCTTGCCGGGCTTGCGCGGGGATTTCGGCGGCCTCTCGCCCTTGTTCTTCTTGGCGTTCATGCCTTTTCAGCGACCAGCTTTTCCACGGCGCCGATGATGGCGCCGAGGCTCGATATGTCGAACTCGGATTTCTCGGGCTCGTTGGCGTTGAAGGGCACCGAGATGTCGAACGCCTCCTCGATGGCGAAGATGGATTCGACCAGGCCCAGGCTGTCGATGCCGATGTCTTGCGGCGACATCTCGAGCTTCAGCTCGGACGGGTCCAGCATCGCCTGCTCTGCGACAATCTGGATGATGCGGTCGCGGATTTCTGTCATCTCGGCCTCCGTTCTGTCCGGTCGCAGACGCTTGCCTGCGGAAATGCTATTCTGCACCGTCCTTGTCGAGCAGTTTCTTAACAGTTTCGCGAAGCTCGGCCACCTGCGCATAAAGTCGCGGCAGGCGGCGGATGTTCTTCTGCGCCTCGACATGGGTTTCCATCCGCACCGCCGGGCTGCCCAGCAGCACCCGGCCGGCGGGGGCATTGGTGAAGATCTTGGTCGCGCCCCCCGCGATCACGTCGTCGCCGACGAAGATGTTGTCCGAGACGCCGACCTGCCCGCCCAACACCACGCGGTTGCCGATCCGGGCCGAGCCGGCGACGCCGACAAGGCCGCAAAGCAGGCAATCCTCGCCCACGAGGCAATTATGGCCGACCTGCACGAGGTTGTCGATCTTGGTGCCGCGGCCGATGCGGGTGGCGCGGATGGTGCCGCGGTCCACGGTGGAATTGGCGCCGATCTCGACATCGTCGCCGATCTCCAGCCCGCCCAGGGAATGGATGCGGGTCCAGTGCTGCTGGCGGATCTCGGCCCGCTCGCCCAGGGATTGGCGGATCTCCTCGACGCCGGATTTCTCGGGCGTGACGAAGGAAAACCCGTCCGCGCCCAGCGAGACGCCGGGGTTCAGGATCACCCGGTCGCCGATGGTCACGCCATGGGCGATGCGCACGCCGGGATGGATCAGCGCGTCGCGGCCGATCACCGTATCGGCGCCGATCGAGACATGCGAGGCGATGCGCGCCCCCGCCCCGATCCGCACCCGCGGCCCGATGACCACGAAGGGGCCGACGGCGGCGTCCTCGGGCAGCTCGGCCGTGGGGTCGATCACCGCGCTGGCATGGATGCCCGGCGCGATGCCGGGGCCGGGATCGAAGGCGCGGGTCAGCCCTGCCATGGCCAGCCGCGGCCGCCCGACCAGGATGGCCGCGCGCAGCCCCAGCGCCTCGGGGTCGGTCCCCTCGGCCAGCAGGGCCATGCCGCCGGGGCTCAGCTTCTCGGCATAGGCGGGCGAGGTCGCGAGCGCGATCTGGTCCGCGCGCGCCTGCCCGGCTTCGGCCGCGCCGTTGACGATCAGGCCGCCGTCGCCCCAAAGGCGGGCATCCAGCGCGCGGGCCAGTTCGGCGATGGTCAGTGTCATGCGTTTCCCCTTGCTTCGGGGTTCATCTATTCATCCCCGGCCGCGGAATCCAGCCCGGCCTTCACCAGCGCCGCATGCACCAGCGCGTCGCGGCCATAGATATCCGGGAAGCGCCGGATCTGGCCGGTCTGGTCCGGAAATGCGGTGAAATAGACCAGATGCACCGGCACGGGCGGGCGCAGGTTCAGATAGGTCTCGCGCCCGGATTTCAGCGCCTTGGCGAACACCGCCTCGGGGCTTTCGACCTGACCCTTCAACAGCTCATGCGCCAGGTCGACGGGCCGGCCGACGCGGATGCAGCCATGCGAATAGGCGCGGCTGGACTGGTTGAACAGATGCTTGGTCGGCGTGTCGTGCAGATAGATGTTCCAGGGATTGGGGAACATGAACTTGACCTGCCCCAGCGCATTGTCGTCGCTGGGTTTCTGCCGCATCCGGTAGGGAAAGGTCCTGGCCGTATACTTGCGGAAATCGATGCGGTCGCGCGGGATGACATTGCCCGCCCCGTCCACCACGTCGAGATGGCCGACCGCATGGCGGTTGGCCTGCAGCCGCGGCAGGTATTCCTTGACGGTGATCGAGCGCGGCACGTTCCAGCGCGGATTGACCACCATGTATTTCATCGTCTCGCTGAACTCGGGCGTCTCGAATTCGCGATTGGCCTTGCCGATGACCACGCGGGTCTCGAACACCTCCTGCCCGTTCTCGTAGATGCGGGCGTTGAACTCGGGCAGGTTCACCCAGACGTGCCGGGCGTTCAGGTCGTGGCCGGCCATCCAGCGCATGCGCTCCAGCGCGACCAGGATCGCCTCGGCCTCGGGGCCGGTGCCGCGGTTGAGCCGTGCCACGGTGCGCGGTCCCGCCACGCCATCGGCCGGCAGACCGGCCGCCTGCTGATAGGCCGCGACCGCCTGCGCCAGCGGCGCGTCGAAGGTCAGCGGGCTACCCGTGGCGGGCGCGGCGAAACCCACCGAGGCCAGACGCACGCGCAGCGCCGCGACGGCGGGATCGCTGATCCCCTCGCGCCAGAGCCCCTCGGGCACCCGCGGCGCATCGGCCGGCGCGACCAGCCGCGACTGCCGGGCCAGCGCCTGGCGCAACGCTTCGTAGCGCGGATCCTGCGGCGGCAGGCCGGCCAGCATCGCGGCGGGATCGGCAGCGCGGGCGAATGCGCGCAGCAGATCGCCGGTGCGCGGGCGCTGCACCTCGCGCTTGATGCCCGGCTCGACCCGGCGCGGATCGAGAATGCCGCCGGTGACATCGTGGCTCCAATCGGCGAAGCTGCGGGCGAAGCGAAGCTCGGCCTCGACCGTCCCGGCCCCGTCGCGGTCGAGCTGCCGCAGCACGGCCGGACGATAGCGGCCCGCCGACAGCCCGTGCGAGGCCGCCTGTTCCACCGCCTCGATCAGCGCGGCGCGGCGCGCCGCCCCCCCTGCCCCCAGGAAGACCGGCTTCAGCCCGTTGCTGCCGTAGAAATCCGCCAGGCCCGGATGGGCGGCGACCCGCTCGGCCAGGCGCATCTCGGCTTCGGAAAAGGCCAGCCGCGGCGCCGGAAGCGCGGCCACGGGCGCGGCGTCCAGACCCTGCGCCACGGCAGGGCGCGGCAGCACCGCCAGCACCGCCAGAACAACCAGCGCACGAATCAACCCGGAAAGTGGCACGGAACGCATCCTTTTCTCTGTGACGGAAATCTTCGCATCGGCAACGATTCCGGTCCAGCGAACGGCGTTTTTTTCTTGCGTCACTGATGCAGCGCAGGCACGGCCGCGCAAAAACTTGGGCTCCGGTTCCGAATCGGCTTATCGTCGGCGGATTTTTGCCGAGAATGGCGGAACTCCGCCGCGCATGGAACGAAAAGCTTCCCTCGGCTCGCGCGCTGGTGACATATTCTTAACCGGTCCCGGCTAAACCGGGGCGTGCCGTTCAACGGGCGGCAAAACAACGAAAGCAGGACAGGCGATCTGACATGACGTTTGAAACTATCTCGCGTCGGGGCATCCTCGGTGTCTTCGCGGCGACGACGGTGGCAGCAGCGCCGGTTATGGCCAATGCCTTCGGACTTTTGCGGGGCGCCGGCGACATTCGCCGCATCCGCATGTATTCGGGGCGCACGGGCGAAAGCATCGACACCGTCTACTGGGTCGAAGGCAAGTATATCCGGGATGCCCTGAATGAAATCAACATCTTCATGCGCGACTGGCGGACGGGCCAGGCTATCGGCTTCGACCCGCGCACGATCGACATCGCCGCAGCCTCGCATCGGCTGCTGCAAACCAACGAACCCTACATGATGCTGTCGGGCTACCGCTCGCCGCAGACCAATGCCATGCTGCGCTCGCGCTCCTCGGGCGTGGCCAGGAACTCGCTGCACATGGTGGGCAAGGCTGCCGACCTGCGCCTGAAATCGCGCTCGGTCTCGCAGATGTACAAGGCCGCGGCGGCCTGCAATGCAGGCGGCGTCGGCAAATACTCGCGCTCGAATTTCGTCCATATGGACTGCGGTCCGATCCGCCATTGGGGCGCCTGACTCGCGATCGGTCAAATCGCGGTGATCACGCAAAGACCCGCCCCTTGGGGCGGGTTTTCGTTTGCCCGCGCGGCGCTAGCGCAGCCGCGGCGGCGCCGAGGGATCGCGGCGCGGCGGCTCGGGCGCCGGCGCCGGAGGCGGCGGCTCCAGCACCAGCGCGCCCGGCGGCAGCCCCGGCGCGGCGAAGCCGATATCGACCCCGCCGGGCAGTTCGGGCAGAAAGGCCAGCAATTCGGCCAGCGCCTTGGCGACCGCCGCCTCATGCGCCGGATCGACGCCGGCAAGGATCAGCGCGTGGTTGCGCCGCCCGTCCCGCCATTCCGCCGCGACCAGGGCCAGCCGTCCGACCAGCCCCGCCATGTCGCCCAGCCGCTGCGCCAGCGGCTCGGCCAGCAGCGCCACCGCCTCGGCCGAGGGCGCGCCCAGCCGCCGCGCCGCCTCGGCCCCCGCCATGCTGGGCCGCGCCGCAAGCGCCCGCCCCAGCCAGGCCAGCACCTCGGCATCCAGCATCAGCTGCGAGCCGTGGCCGGGGTTGAGAAGCAGCCCCTGCCCCTCCTCGGCCAGGGCCGCGGCAAGGACGCGGCCCGGCAGGGCGACATAGGCGACCGGCCCACCGACGAAGCCCGCCAGCCGATCCTCGCGGTCGCAGGCCAGGGCAAACCGGCCCTCGGGCAGGTCGAACAGCCGCAGCTCGGCACGGTCTCCGGCCGGCTCGGCCACCAGCGCGGCGAACAGCTCGGTATCGGCCAGGCGAGACAGGATGCGCGCGCGGGCGGGGGCGTCGGCCTCGTGAAAAGGAACCTTGCAAAGCTCATCCAGCGGGGTCATCGGGCTCTCTCAACAGGGCGGCAACGGCAGCGCGCAACTCCGGCAGCAACTCGGCCTGGAACCAGGGATTGCGCCGCAGCCACGCGGTATTGCGCCAGGACGGATGAGGCAAGGGAAAGATGTGCGGCGCATGATCGCGCCAGCCGGAGACCGTCGCCGTCACCCCGGCCTTTGCCGCCGCGCCCAGATGCCAGCGTTGCGCATGGCCGCCGACCAGCAGCGTCAGCCGCGGGGCCAGTTCGGCCATCACCCGCTCGCGCCAGGTCCGGGCGCAGATCGGCGGCGGCGGCAGGTCCGAGCCCTTGGCGTCATAGCCCGGAAAGCAGAAGGCCATGGGCACGATGGCGATGCGCGAGCGGTCGTAGAAGGTCTCGGCCGGCACGCCGATCCAGTCGCGCAGCCGGTCGCCCGAGCGGTCCGCGAAGGGCCGCCCCTGCAGATGCACCTGCATACCCGGCGCCTGGCCCACGATCAGGATGCGTGCGCCGGGCCGGAACCAGGCCACCGGGCGCGGGCTGTGCGCCGTCGCGGTCAGGGCGAAGCGCGGCGCGCAAAGCCGGCAGGCGGATATCTCGCGGACAAGGCTGGCAGAAGAGGACATGATCGCCAGATAGGCGCGCGGCGCCCGGCAAAAAAGACCCGCGCCCCTTCACGATATATAAAGCATTGCACGCCATGGTGGACAGCGCGGGCGCCCGGACATATTGTCCGCCTGCCGCGGCCGGGGCGTTCCGGCGGCGGCGGATATTTCGTGTCGTAACCATTGCCAGCCTGCGCGGCGTGCGGGGATCAGGACGGCCAGATGATCGAATTCGACAATGTCTCCAAGTCGTTCTGGACCGGGACCCAGCGCAAGGTGATCCTCGACCGTGCTTCGTTCCGGATCGACCTGGGGCGGTCGATGGGCATCCTGGCGCCGAACGGCACTGGCAAGACCACGATCATCAACATGATGTGCGGCCTGGAAAAGCCCGACGAAGGCACGATCCGCACCGATTGCCGGGTCTCGTTCCCGCTGGGCTTCATGGGCGGCATCACCGCGACGCTCAGCGCCAACGAGAATGCGCGCTTCATCGCCCGCATCTATGGTCTCGACCCGGATTATGTCGAGGCCTTCTGCCGCTGGCTCTGCGATATCGACGAATATTTCGACATGCCCGTCGGCACCTACAGCGCCGGCATGCGGGCGCGCTTCACCTTTTCGCTGATGCTGGCGCTGGAATTCGACGTCTATCTGATCGACGAGGGCATGCCCAGCACCACGGATGCCGAATTCAACCGCAAGGCCGGCTCGGTGCTTTACGACCGCCTGAAATCCGCCACCGTGGTGGTGGTGTCGCATCAGGCGCAAACCATTGAAAAATTCTGCAATTGCGCTGCCGTCCTGCGCGACGGCAGGTTATATCAGTTCGAAACCCTCGAAGAGGCCAAGCAGTATTATGACTACACCGCCTAAGGCCCGCGCCTATCGCATCAGCCGCGAGGAATCGGTCCTGGCGGTCAGCCAGGACGGCGACGCGGTCGAAACGGCGCGCAAGGTGCAGGTCGAACGGCACAGGCGCAGCCAGGCCGCCCCGCCCGAGCAGGCGAGCGAGCAGCTTTTCGCCGGCAACGAGGACGGTTTCGGCGATATGCGCTTCCCCGGCGCCGAGACGCCCGCGCCCCGGGACACGGCGCCCCAAGGCACGGCACCCCAAGGCGCGGCGCTTCAGGACACGACGCCCATGGCCGAACGCATCGCCGCGGTGCGGGCCGAGAACCTGACCGACCGCCAGCTGCGCATGGCCCGCCGCATCGCCGCCATGCACGAGATCGAGGTCGAATCCGATTACGAGGCGATCGTCATGCTGCGCGACCGCGGCATCGATCCCTTTCACCGCACCTCGGTGGGCAAGATCCTCTCGGAAGAGGGCGCGCGGGCCCAGGCGCAGGCCCAGGCCGGCCCGGCCTCGCCCTCGGCCAACATGCCGGTGCCGACCCGCAACTCCAGCCCCGCCCGCCGCGGCCGCGGGACGGAGATCACGCCGCTGCCGCCCGGAACGACCCAGCTTCCCTCGCGAGAGGCGCTGACCGAGGATCGCCGCGCCGCCGAGATCATCCGCATCCAGCAGGACATCGCCCGCCGGCGGCGGCGCAAGCTGCTGATGCTGCTGGCGCGGCTGGCCGCCTTCGTCGCCCTGCCGACGCTGATCGCGGGCTGGTATTACTTCTTCGTCGCGACGCCGCTTTACGCCACGGTGTCGCAGTTCCAGATCCAGCAGGCCGAGAAATCCAGCGCCGGCAGCCTTGGCGGGCTGTTCAGCGGCACGCAGCTTGCGACCAATCCCGATTCGATCTCGGTGCAGAGCTACCTGACCTCGCGCGACGCGATGATGCGTCTCGACAAGGATCTGGGATTCAAGCGCGCCTTCCAGGATCCGGCCATCGACCCCATCCTGCGCCTGCCGCCCGTGGCGAGCAACGAACAGGCCTACAAGCTCTATCGCAACTCGGTGAAGATCGGCTACGATCCGACCGAGGGGGTGCTGAACATGGAGGTGATTGCGCCAAATCCCCAGCTTTCGCAGGATTTCGCCCTGGCGCTGATCGAATATGCCGAAGAACAGGTGGACCAGATGACGGCCCGCCTGCGCGAGGATCAGATGAAGGGCGCGGTCGAAAGCTATCAGGATGCCGAGGCCAAGGTGCAGCAGGCGCAGCGCCGCGTGCAGGAGTTGCAGCAGAAGCTGGGGGTGCTCGACCCGGTGGCCGAGGGCGGCGTCATCATGGGCCATATCGCCGAACTCGAACGGCAACTGGCCGAGAAGAAGCTCGAGCTCGGGCAGCTGCAATCCAACGCCCGTCCCAATCCCAGCCGCGTCGCCGGCGTTACCGGCGATATCAGCCGGCTCGAGGAAATGCTGGCCCAGACCCGCAGCCAGCTGACCGAGGGCAACAGCGCCCGCGGCTCGCTGGCCGCCATCTCGGGCGAGATCCGCATCGCCGAATCCGACCTGCTGACCCGGCAGGAATTGCTGGCCGCCGCCGCCGCGCAGATGGAGAACGCGCGGATCGAGGCGAACAAGCAGGTCCGCTATCTCTCGCTCTCGGTGGCGCCGGTGCCGCCGGACGAGGCGACCTATCCCAAGGCTTTCCAGAACACGATCGTGGCCTTCCTGGTGTTTTCCGGCATCTATCTGATGCTGTCGCTGACCGCCTCGATCCTGCGCGAACAGGTATCCTCATGAAACATGTCCCGATCGGCAACGTCACTTTCGGAAACGATCTGCCCCTGGTGCTGATCGCCGGCCCCTGCCAGCTAGAAACCCTGGACCATGCGCTGATGATCGCCGAGACCGTCGCCGGGGCCTGCGCCAAGGCGGGGGCCGGCTTCGTGTTCAAGGCCAGCTACGACAAGGCCAACCGCACCTCGCTCAAGGGCCGGCGCGGCATCGGCATCGACGAAGGCCTGCGCATGCTGGAAGAGGTGCGCAGCCGCATCGGCTGTCCCGTGCTGACCGATGTGCATGATATCGAGCAGGCGCGCCTGGCCGGAGCCGCGGTCGATATCATCCAGATCCCGGCCTTCCTGTCGCGCCAGACCGACCTGCTGCTGGCGGCGGGCGAGACCCGGGCGGCGGTGAACATCAAGAAGGGCCAGTTCCTGGCGCCCTGGGACATGCCCAATGTTGCCGAGAAGGTCGCCTCGACCGGGAACGAACGCATCCTGCTGACCGAACGCGGCGTCAGCTTCGGCTACAATACGCTGGTTGCCGACATGCGCAGCCTGCCGATCATGGCGCGGACCGGCTGGCCGGTGGTCATGGACGCGACCCATTCCGTGCAGCAGCCCGGCGGCCAGGGCGGCTCGTCCGGCGGGCAGCGCGAATTCGCGCCGGTCATGGCGCGGGCGGCGGTGGCGATCGGCGTGGCCGGCGTCTTCATCGAGACGCATCAGGATCCGGACAACGCGCCCTCGGACGGGCCGAACATGATCCATCTCGAGCGGATGCCGGCACTGATCGCCTCGCTGATGCGCTTCGACGCGCTGGCCAAGCTTGACCCGGTGATGGGCTGATCAGCCGGCCGCGATGGCCCGCGCCGCCGCATGGCCCGAGGCCCAGGCCCATTGGAAGTTGTAACCGCCCAGCCAGCCGGTGACATCGACCACCTCGCCGATGAAATAGAGCCCGGGAACCGATCTTGCCTGCATGGTCCGGGAATCGAGCGCCCGCGTATCGACCCCGCCCACCGTGACCTCGGCCGTCCGCCAGCCTTCCGAGCCGACCGGCCGCAGATTCCAGCGCTTGATCCGCGCGGCGAGCCGGTCCAGCGCGGCATTCCCCTGATCCGCCAGCCGCGCCCCGGCCAGGCCCACCTCGGCCGTGACCGCCTCGGCCAGCCGCGCGGGCAGCCAGCGCGCCAGCGCCGTGGCCACGGCAAGGCGGCCGCCCTGGCCGCGGATCTCGCGCAGGCCGGCGACGATATCCGCATCGGGGGCCAGATCGACGGTGATATCCTCTCCCGGGCGCCAGAAGCTCGAGATCTGCAGGATCGCCGGCCCCGACAGCCCGCGATGGGTGAACAGCAACCCGTCCCGGAACAGACGGCGCCGCCGACCGCTGCCATGGCTGACCTCGGCCAGGACCGACAGCCCGGCCAGGGGCCGGCAAAGGTCCAGGTCCTGCTGGGCGAAGGTCAGCGGCACCAGCCCCGGTCTCGGCTCGATCAGCGAAAGCCCAAACCGGGCGGCGATCTCGTAGCCGATGCCCGTTGCGCCCATCTTGGGAATCGACTTGCCGCCGGTCGCCACCACCACCCGGCGTGCCGCCAGCGGCCCGCGTGCCGTCCCGACCAGGAAACCCTGCCCCGCCGGCTCGACCTGCTGCACCGCAGTCTCGAGACGCAACTCGGCGCCGCGCATCCGATGCAGCAGCATGTCGATGATCTGCCGGGCGCTGTCGTCGCAAAACAGTTGGCCGAGCGTCTTTTCGTGCCAGGCGATGCCGGATGTTTCGACCATGGCAAGGAAATCCGCCGGCGTGAAGCCCGCCAGCGCCGAGGCCGCGAAACGCGGATTGCCCGAGACGAAGCGGTCGAGCGCGGTCGCGAGATTGGTGAAGTTGCAGCGTCCGCCGCCGGAGATGCGAATCTTTTCGCCCGGCGCGTGGGCGTGATCCAGAACCACGACCCGCCCCGCCCCCTCGCCCGCCTGCTGCAGGATCGAGCCGGCGCAGAAAAGCCCGGCCGCACCGGCGCCAAGAATGACTGTGTCCACCTGTTCCATGCGCGGCGCATAGAGTGCCTGCGCCGGGGCCACAAGATTTTTCCGTTTTGCCTCTTGCGCCCCTGCACGGCCTTGGCTAGATACGCCCCCACAGTTGGGGCGTGGCCAAGTGGTAAGGCAACGGTTTTTGGTACCGTGTACCGTAGGTTCGAATCCTACCGCCCCAGCCATTGAATTTTTCCATTAAAATTCAGGCACTTAACGGAAGCAACTCGATTGCAACCGGAACACTTTTGCGGACCATTCAGCCGGATCAGGACGCGGGGTTTTCGAGTCACCAGTCCAGCAGAAAGGGCGAGGATCGCTCCCCGCCCTTCCCATTCATAAGCACAATACAAGGTTCCGGGTGCCGCGCGACCGGAGATGATCGCCGCACCGTGACGGGGTTTTCGCCAAGCCCATGGCGCGCACTCACCGTCTAATCGCAGCGCGTTATCTGGCGTCTTGGCTGCCAAGGGACGCTCCATCCCTTGCATGCCTTTACGGCTGTTTCGGGATTTTTCTCGCGGGATCAGGCGATTTTCTTACGCAGATCGGTGCGGGCCTCGTCCACCAGGCCGCGAACCAAGCTGCGCAGGCTCGGGGTCGGTGCCGATTTGTCAACCACCACCTTGACCCCTTCAAAGCTGTGGTAAGCGGTCACGGTGCCTTCAGTCGTGCCGCAGTAAACTTCAACCGAGATATACGGCATATCCCAGCTTTCCGGTTCATCAATGCGGAAGGCCGGCGGGTTGCAATCCTCAACTTCCGGGTTTTGGATACCCTGCACCTCGGCGAGCCAGCGACGGAAAGTAATGGCGTCCATCTTCATTTTGAACGGGATTGCCGCCTCGGAGGCGGTCATGATATCGTCTTTCGACATGATGAAAACTCCATTCATCGGGGCTTAAGTCTAAGACAAGGGCGGCACCACGGACTAGGAAACTGCGGATTGCGCCGCCCTTGTCGTTCTCATCAGGCATGTTCAGCCCGTCACCTTCCACGCCGGGAAGGTCCAGCGGACCTGCTTATCAAGCTGGTCCAGCATCTTGTTGAGGCGCGTGGCCTCTTTCAGCGCCGCCTTCTTCTTGGCCGGGTCCGACAGGTCGGATGCCTCGATCTCGGCAAGGCGGGCTTTGATCTCGGTGCGCTTGTAGGTGTTGACTTCATCGGCCAATCCTTCCGCAGCTTTGATCAGACAACCTATCATCACCTCGGCGCGGCCTAAGGACGTGCCGGAATCCTCACCAAAGACAAACTTGGCCTCTAGTTCATCAAGATCGTCCAGTGTGTATGCTTCCGGGCCTCGGTCATCCTCAAACAGCGGCGCGGTAATTCCAGCCAGTTCAAGCGATTGGCAGTATTGCGAACTCACCTGCTCGTCGGGCGGGAACACCTGAAAGAAAGGTTCACGGAACACATCCTGCGGCGCGGTCGCCTGCGTAAGCTCCTGTTGCCTTTTCTCTTTCTGGCGCTGCCTCCAACGGCGCTGCGCTTCGGCGTTAGCGTTTGGCATGTTTGCATCTCCTTCGCAGTCATTACTATTACGGTGTAGATAGTAATGCAACGAGGAAGTGCAGGCGTCACGAAACCGTGATTATGCTGCCTCGGCATCCTCCCGGCAGCACTCAGGCATGATGCCCGCCATAGCCAGAGCCTCCACCAGCTTGTCGCGCAGATCGCATCCGGTCGTAACTGCCGCGATCATGAATGCCGCGCCAAGCTCGACAATCAAATCCTCATAGGCGGCATCGGGAAGGTAGGTGTTTTGCATCGGTGTTGCTCCTGCGTTGCTTGATGCCACAGAGCTAGACCGGCGAAGATTCGGCTGTCAACAAGAAATATTAAGTATATTCAGCTAGTTAGCTAAGTAGCTGAATGGCTGTTTAGCTAACTGGCTAGATAGCCAAGCCCTCCCTGCACCCCTAGAACAAGCCGTATCCGGGCAGCGCTTCCATGGCGGCTTGTTCATCCTGTTCCGTCGCAGCGGTCGCGCGAACGGCCTCACGGTCGCGGATGCGGATAACAAATTCGGCTTGTATCTGAGCCTCGGGGATACCAGCATCGCGGCGGCGCTTGAGCCAGTTCGCATCGGATCGCCGGTCGCGCGCCTGCTGCGCCTGCTGCTCGGGCGTCAGGCTGGACAAGTCGGCATTCGGCTTTGCTCTAACCTTGCGGCGGCTGGCATTGTATTCCTCACGCCCGGCACCGGATCGCCATTCATCAATACTTTCCTGCCGCCGCGATACATCGCTTTCGGCGCGCTTCACCGCATCGCGGGCAGTTTTGATTTGCTGATCAAGCGCCGCCGCTTTGCGCGGATCATGGTCAGGCGGCAGGGCGGCACGTTTCGCAGTCAGTTCACGCCACCTGCGGCTTGCAACGTCATACCGGGTTAGCTTGACCTCATGGATAATCACATCGGGGTCGTTCGGATCAGGGGCGAGGAATGAAAGGCCGGACTCTTGCAGGGTCGATCTGGGCATGATAAAAGTTCAGTGCTTATACAGTGATTTCAAAGGGTCGAGCGTTGGCGCGCTTGGCCCTTTTCCTTATTCTGCGGCGCGTTCGATCTGGCTTGCCAGATCAGCGGCGACACCGGGGGCGAGGGGATAAACTTGCCCGGTGATCGGGCTCACCAGCCGCACACCTGCGGCCATCTTCTGCACCTTCACACCAGACAGAGCCGCCAGACCTTCCAGCCAACGGCGCTTACGGTCCTTGTCGCTGGGGTCCATTTCAGCGGCACCGCGCAGCACATCGGCCAGCGTCGGACCTTGCGCGGAAGGAACCTCCACCGCGAAGCCGCTGGCCTCGATCCTGATCACCGGCCCGGCGCTGGTCACGTCCACGCCCGGAAGGTCGGCGGAAATGGTGCCCGCCTCGATCTCTTTCTGAATCCAACTCTCGATTACCTGCGGAATGGTGATGCCCTTGTCGGCAGCGATCAGCCGCAGTTGTTCGCCGCGTTCATCCGGCAGCTTCAGCATGAAAGACATGGGTGTATGGTCCTTAGTTATCCTTCCGGGTAAGATAGGATAACTAGTAAACCATTACAAGGGGCGTTGTGATGTGCGTGTCGTTTTGCACGTAACGCTGACGTGTCGAACCGGGTCAGCACGGCGTGTCGTTTTGCACGTATATTATATATCTCTTAAGATACTTATGTTCTTACTTACTTAAGATATATACGTTACGTGCAAAACGACACGCTCCCGGCTGGGGAAGCAACCGCGTTACGCTTTTCCTGAATCCTTCCCCGGGCGACACTCGCCGCCTGCGGCGGCTCCCTGCGCCTCGCGCCTGCGGCGCTCGTTGCTGGCGGGCTGCGCCCGCCTGCGGTCTAATGATCACCACCCGGGGAAGGGAAGGAAACCCGTTCCCGGTGGTAAAGCACGCGGCCACGCGCGCAGAGACTCTAGAAGGCACCGGAGAGGCGCAAGACGCCCCGTTCCGGTCCACACCCACCCGGAAGCGCCTCACGCCGCTCTAGGGTGCCTCCCAGAGTCTCCTAGCGCATCAGCCCACCGGGCCGCATTTGCTTCACCATTTCCTGTTGCACCAGCGCGCGCAAACTGGCCTCGGACTCGCGGGCGATCTGCTTGGCAAGGTCGCTGTTCTGTTCCGGGGTGCCGCCGGTCGCGTTCACCGTCACCGGCCCGCCCGTGATGTTCACCACCGGCGCGGATGCCCTCGCAGAGCCGCTAGCTGAGCCGCTGGCGGCCTTCGCGACCGTTCCCGCAGCAGAGACCAGCCCACCCTCGGCATAGCCCTTACGGGCGCGCTGGTGCAGCCGTTCGAGATTGCCCGCGCCAATGCGCTGCACCGTCTCTTTCGAGAAAACGAACTCACCCTTATGAACCACGCCAGCCGGTTCATACTTGCCGCCGTGGCCGGTGAAACCACCATTGGCAAACCCCAGCAGTCCGCCCAGCCATTGCCCGGCACCCGCGAACATGCCGCCGCTGCCAAACATGCCCATGAACACGCGGTTGAATTGCGCCTGGGCGATCTGTTGCAGCAGCCCGGCCAACGCCTCACCGGCTGACATGGAACCAGACAAGATGCCGGTGAACAGATCGGCCAGCGTCTCGGCACCTTTCTGGCCGGATTCCTCCACCTTCTTCATGGCGTCGGCGGCCTGATCGGCCTTATTACCAGCATCGACATAGCTTTGCGCCAGCTTGTCGATTTCAGCGGTCAGGGCGGGCGTGATCGCTTTGCCTGCCTGTTGTGCTGCGAACAGCAGCTTGGCCTTTTCGGATGCGAAGGCAACGGCATCGCCATAGGACTTGCCAGCCGCCGCGCCCGCGATCAGGGCAGCAGATTCAAATTCCAGTTCCCGCGTCCGGTCGCGGATCGCCTCGGCCTCGCGGGCAAACTCATCCAGCTTTGCAGCACCACCAGAGCCGCCAGAACGGCCACCAGAGCCGCCCGAGGATCGCGCGGCGGCATCGGCAGCGGAACGTGCTGCATCGCCATCCAGCGCGGCTTGTGCGGCGCTGGTGATCTGGGCATCGGTCAGGCTCGCGCCCGCCTCGGCAGCGCGTTTGCGCACGGCCTCTTTCTCGCGCTCCAGCTTGACGCCCTCGCTGGTCAGCGCGTTGCGGGCGGCTTCCGAGGCGTTGAAACGCTCGGTCGCCTCGCGCATGGCGTTCAGCGAATCCATGCTTGCGGCCTCGGCGGCATGGCGGTCGCGCATGGCTTGGCTGGACTTGCTGGCCGGGTCGATCTGCGCAGCCTTTGCCAGTTCACCCACAAGCGCCGATGCCTGCGCCGTGACAGAGGCAATGACGCCACCCAGCCGCGACAGTTGCGACATGACGCCCGAGAATTGCGCCCGGTCCACGTCCGAGAGGCTGGCAAAGGCCGCGTCGGCTTCCTTCTGGATCTCGGCCAGCTTGGCGGCAAAATCCTCGCCGGTCATGGTGCCGTCGCGGAATCCTTGCTGCGCCGCGTCCAGTTCGGCGGACAGGCGGCGCAACTGGTCGTCGGCATCGCCGTAGCCCCAGCTATCCAACTGTCCGATAGCACCGCGCATCGCCATGCCCGCGCTGGTCGCCTCCTCGGCCAGCCGCATATATTGCGCATCAAGATCGCGCAGCGCCTCGGCCTGCGCGTCCACCGCGTCACGGTCGCGCGACAGGCTGTCATAAAGCTCATTGCCGAGGATCGCGCGGCCCTCGGCCTCATTGTCAAAGATGCCGTCCAGCCGATCGCGGAAGTCGGCCAGTTCCACCGCAGCGTCAGCAATGGCGATCACCGCGCGCTTGCCGAAGGATTCGACACGCGCGGTCAGTTCGCCAAACCTGCGGTCGATCTCGGCGGCCTTGTCGATCATTTCCGAGTCCAGCACCGCACCCACGTCATGCGCGCGGGCAATGGTGGCGTTCAGGGCTTCCTCGCTCTGGCCGATCAGCGCGCCGAATTGCTCGCCACCGGCACCGCCAAAGATTTCTTCAAGCAAGAAACTGCGCCCGGCTTGGTCGAAGCCTTTCAGCTTGCCCAGAATCTCGGTCATCAAGGCCGAGGGGTCTTTCAGCTTCTCTTTCAACGTCTCGGCGGAATAGCCCAGCTTTTTGAATGCCTCGGCACCGGCCCCGGTGCCATCAAGGAAGAACTCACCGGCCCGCAGGTGCATTTCCTTGAAGCCATCGGTCAGGGCGTCCACGCTGATCCGGTTCTGATCGGCGAGGAATTTCCATTCCTGAAACACGGTCGTGGAAATACCGGCCCGGCTGGCCTCGTTTTTCAGATTCGCCGTTTCCTTGGTGATCCGCGAAACGCTGGTGGCAATCTGATCCAGACCGCCCAAAGCGATACCACCGGCCACGCCACCAAGGAAAGCGCCGCCAATGCCTTTCAGCGATGCCGGGATGCCATTGAAGGCTTTGCCGATCCTGCCGCCGATGCCCTCATATTCCGAGGCGATCTTATTGGCATTTTGCCGGGCCAGCCGTTCCATGCGCTGCGATGCGCGCTGTTGCTGGGTGATCGCCCGGTTAAAGTCCTTCTCCCATTTGGCGACATTCGCCTCTAGCTTGACCAGCAGGCCGGTTTCATCAAGCGCCATAGTTCAATCCTTACTCGTTACGCTGCTTTTAGCAGGTCAAAAATGTCGTCGCGGGTATAAAGCCCGCCTTGCTCATGGGCGATGCGGGCGCGGCTGACGGCCATGGCCGAGGCAACAGCCGCGTCGATGCGGCCATTGCTGCGCTGTTTGTGCATCCGCACCAGCCCGGATTGCGGGTTCGTGGAAACGGCCACGTTGTCGAAATGGCTGCGCATCACCGGATCGCCGTCATGGCGGATCAGATCGCCATTCACCGCCTTGACCAGTTCACCAATGGCGCGGCTCATCTGCATGACCGATTGCGGGTGCTGGAACACCGGCAAGGCGTCGTCGGCAAGGTTCTGCATCAGCTTGTTGGCAAGATGCGGGTCCACCGCGATCTCTTGCACGTCATAGCGCCCGCAAAGCTCGCGGATATGATCCTCCACCTGCTTCTCATCAATGATGCCAGCCGGGCAAACCTCGATCAGCCCGGCGTCGGCCCATTCCTGATAGGGCGCGCGGTCCTTGTCGCCCTTGGCTTTCAGATCGGCGGCAGGCACGAAACAGCGGTTGCGTAAGGTGATCTGCCCATCATCATGCCGGAAGGCGATGGATACGGACGACAGATCGCCGGTTTGCGACAGGTCCACGCCGATATAGGCCGGAAGCTGTTCAAGGTCGGATTCGTCGTCGTCCAGCTTGCGGGCGTCATACACCGCCAGATCAAACAGCGGATCGCGGCTGTTCCCCTGCCATTTGTTCAGGTGATATTGCTGGAACGCATAGCCAGCGGCAGGCAGGTTCTGCGCCCGCCGTGCCTTGTTGCGCAGGTCTTTCAGGTCTTGGAAACCGTCGGCAAGGCCGGGATTGCAGCGGTGCCAGACCGCCTCGTCGGTCCAGTCGTCGCCATCCTGCATCTCGAACAGGACGGGCAACAGGGACGGGTCCGAGATTTCGCCGGTGGCAACGGCACGGGCATAGGCATACTGATCGGCGGCAAAGCCGGTGGCACCGCGCCCGGCAGTCGTCGCCGTGACCATCAGGCCGTTGCGGCCTTTCGAGATGCCGGATTCCAGCACCTCCCACATCTCGGCCCCTGCCGCTTCCTGCCAAGCGTGGATCTCATCCGCCAGGACGAAAGAGGGCGTGGTGCCGTTCTGCCGCGATCCGTCCGAGGAAACCACTTCCAGCTTGGATTCATAACCCCGGATCAGGCTTTCGATCTCGCGCGCGGCATTGCGCTGGTTGATGATCTTGGTGGCCTGCATCAAGCGCCGATCCAGCGTCACCATCTCGCGGGCTTCCTTGAAGGCAATGGACGCCTGCCGCTTGTCACCGGCAGCAAAGACGATCTCGCCGCCCGGCACTTTCTCAGGGCCGATCAGGTGCAAGAGCGCCAGCGCCGCCGATAGCGTGGTCTTGCGGTTGCCGCGCGGGATATAGAAGAAAACCCGCGTCACAATGCGGTCGCCATCAGCATCGCGCGGCCCGTAGATCGCCCGGATAATCCGTTCCTGCCAAGGATAGAGCGTGAAGGCGCGGCCCGGTGCGGTGCTTTTGATATGGCGAAGGGCGCGCAGGAATTGCACCGCGCGTTCGCCATGCCCGAGAGGATCGGGAATCGGGCTGTTATCATAGACCCATGCAGGGAAGCTGGATTTTTGGGCCATCAGATCGCCAAGGGGTTCGGGCTGGTGTCGTCGTCGCCATCACCCCCAGCACCCATGCGGGCGCGGCTGGTCGGAGTCAGGCCATATTCGGCGGCAAACTGGCGGGCGGCCTGCATGTAGCGGATTTGCAGCCCGGCCAGTTTCAGATCAGGCACCGGCATGGCGTTGATGATTTCCGCGATCTGACGGACCGCACCGGCAGCGGTGCAATAGGCTTCCACGCCCGACATATCGGCCTTGGTGATCACGCCGCGCGCGACCAGCAGCGGCAGGACGCGCCGCCACTCCGCTTTCGCTTGGCTGGTCAGATAGGCCGGTGCCGGGGGTGCCTTGGTCAGCGCCTCGGCATCGCGGCCAAGGGCAGGCTTGACGCCGCGCAGGTGCTTGCTCATGCCGCGATCACCCGCAGCTCAAGCCCGCGCCTGCGCCCGATCTCGGCCAGCCCGACGATATTGTAAGCCTTGCCGTCCATCACCAGCCGGTCGGCGGTGGTGATCTCAACCACCAGCGGATAGCGGATCAGGAACACGGCCTTGCGGTTGTCCATCTCGCCGGGACCGGTCAGGAACTCGGTCGTGGTGGCGTCCTTGATCTCGGCCTTGCAGGTCAGCACCGGCAACCTCGTCTCGCGGGCATGGCCGTAATCATCAACCAGCACCGCGTTGCGTTCGATCTGGATGCGGTTTTGCAGCTTGCCAGCGCGCATCTTACCGCCTCCACCGCAGCACGGCGCGCAGGCTGATCACCGCATGGGCGCAGGTTAGTGCCGGGTCAGGGTCCGGCACCCACGCCATAATCGGGCGTTCCCAGCGATCAATCTCGGCACCATCCGGGCGCGGGGCATCCATCAGCGCCAGCATTGCCGCGCCCGTCACCTGTTGCGCGACGGCAGCCTGATCGGCAGCGGTCCAGACATGCAGCTTCATGGCTGCCTCGGCCACCACCTGACCACCGGACGCATGACCAAAGATATGCACCTCGGCGGGCGACATGATGATGCAGGGCATGGCCTCGGGGCGGGCAAGGCCGGTGCGGATGCACTCGGGCGTGACATGCTCCGCAACGCCCGGTGCCGCGATCAGCGCCAGCCGCACGGCGCGTTGCAATTCCATGTCGGGCGTCATTGGCTGGCCTCGCGGACCGCTTTGCGCAGCAGCCGGTTAATGCGCGCCTCAAGCCGCTTGCGGTTCAAGCGCCACGCCGGATTGAAGAACGGTTGTGCCGGCATGGTGCCGGTGGTGGTGCCGTCCTTGTGCAGCCGGGGTGCGGTGCCGCCCTCCACAAGATGCGCGTGGCGGGCATCACTATCGCCTGCCGTCACCAGCACCTCAAATTCGCCTGCGGTGCGTTGCCCGCCATCGGTGCTATGGGGCGGGGTGCTTTCGCCGGGGCCGGTGACGTGAATCGACTCGATCAGATCGCCCGTGCGGCGGCTGGACTCGGCAAGGGTGCGGGCATCGGCGGCAATTTCTTCACCAGCCTTGACCAGAGCCGGGCGCAGGACCGGCGCGACAGCATCGCGCATGGCTTGCAGCTTCTTGGTTAGTTCGGCAGAGCCTTGCACCAGATCAGCCATCGGTCGAGACCTCCGGTTCGGGCACATAGCCCAGCACCTGCCGCTTGATTCCCGCCAGCAGATCGGTGACGCCGAACGGAAGCTGATATGCGCTGGCAAAGGTGACGGCCTCGCGCGCCTCATACTGATGCGCGATCAGCATCAGCGCGGCTTGCAACATCAGCACGTTGTCAGGGTCGAAAGGCAGGCCGGTATAGGACGCAACCCATGCCTCGGCCACGTTGCCGTAGTGGGCCAGGATCGCGTCGTCGGCAGTTTCATCCGGCAGAAAGTTCAGATGCGCCCGGACAAGGGCAGCAGGCAGGGGCATAACGGGTCACTCAGTATAAAGATCATAACAATGTTATAACATAACATTAATAAATATTCAATGATTCAAAATGCTTCTTATTGATTCGACCTTCCAGACGCGATTACATGGCATCCCAAAAGGGAGGATTTAATGACCTGGGGTTTTATCAAAGGACAAGTTTACAACCGTCGTGCTGACATACACGCGCGCTTCCGCGGGCAAATGCAGGGCGGCATCATCACCCCGGCAGGCGCTGGCTTGCCGATCATCATCATCACCGGTGAAGAGGGTCATGCACACGGATACGCCGATCGCCTGCGGGAAGATGGAGTATTTGAATACTTTGGAGAGGGCCAACGGGGCGACATGCAGATGGTTCGCGGGAACGCGGCTATTCAAAGCCATGCGTCAGAGGGTCGCGACCTTTTACTCTTTCGCAAGCAGAAGCAGGGGCTCCGGTATCTGGGCCAGTTTATCTTTGAAGCGTCTCACACGGAGTTGGCTCCCGATACTGAAGGGAGGATGCGCAACGCGATCGTCTTCGAACTCAGTCCTTTCGAAGCGGTAGCCGGTGTTCCCGATGATGTAACGATAGACGACACAGCCGGCGATCTAACTGATTTGCGAAGACGAGCCATCGAAGCTTCACGATCAGTTCCAGCGCAAGGTCAGAGGCTCACAACCGTCTACGAACGAAGCAAACTCATCTGCTCCTATGTGTTTGCACGGGCAAACGGGACCTGCGAGTTCTGTAGCTCTCCCGCACCGTTCCTTCGCGCCAACGGGGTTCCATATCTCGAAGCCCACCACATACACAAGCTGACAGACGGCGGGCCCGACGATCCGCGCACCATGATTGGTATTTGCCCGAACTGTCATCGTCGCGCGCACTCTGCCGCCGATCGCGATCAGGTCAACGCAGCGATGCTTCAGGCAGTCCAGACGCGAGAAGCTTAGCGAAAAAAATTTATATTCCGCCTTTCTTGCGTGCGCCTCCCCCCGCCGGTTCCCGAGATAGGGCGAAAGTTCGGGGATACCCGCCCCAACTGATCCGAACGAATCACTTTTTCTATCTGGGTGAACGGGTTAAGAGCACTATGCCGAACTATGAGAGTTGTATGGAAGAGCTAAGAATTAGAACCCCATTCACTCGCAAGGTCTGGCGACATCTAGCAGATGGAGAGATACCAATCTGCTCAGAAAGCGATATACGCGATGCTTGGAGGTGGGTCGAAGACATTAATAGGAAGATAAAGACCCGCAGCTATGTCCCGGAAGTTGTTCACGGCTACATGGGCATTGAGAAAAACTCCGGCGTCACCAGATTTATACCAATTATCTCGAAAGAGGACATGGCGGTCTATTATCACTTATGCGGCGCAATAGGTGATGCAGTTATAAGGGATAAAGACCGTATGTTTGGAGGGTGGCGTGCCATCCCAACCGGTCAAAACCTCCGCACACTTGCAAGAATCCGACCAGACGAAGCTGAAGCACTTTTATTCGAACAAAACTACTATGCGATGCCTTTTTCAAGTGCGGCGTGGTTTCAGCAATACAAGAACTTTAACGAGTTGCTGCAATCTCTCGTCAACAACAGCGGAACTGGCAACTACGTTATAACTACCGATATAGCAAACTTCTATGACTCGATCGACATCGGTCGATTAGTCAGAAAACTACGTATTGACGCCCCAAAGTTGAGCGAGCACGTATCTCTGCTTGAGATATTCTTGGGATATTGGAATCGCAGGACAACAGGATACCAGCAGTCCTCAAAAGGAATACCTCAAGAAATAATATCAGATGGATCAAGAAACCTTTCCCACTATTACTTGCAAGATTTTGACGACAAGTTTGACGATTATTGCAAAAAGAAAGACTTAATATACGTGAGGTGGGCGGATGACATCCTCATATTTGGATCATCAGTCAAAGCACTTGAAGTTGCAGTGCATAATGCATCCCGAATGCTTTTGTATGATGGACTAAACCTCAATGCATCTAAAACGAAATGTTATAGTCGTCGGGACTTCGAGAGTTATCGCGGGCTCAGATTGCTTTCGGCGATATCGAGATCCGATGGCAACGCCTACAGGCGAGAACTAAGAGCAGCTCTGAACTGGGCAAGGCACAATCCATTTAAACTGGACACGGTCTTTAGAGCATCTATCGGCTTCATCTCCAAGATGGGATGCGGCGCTACAACTTTTGAGAAAAACTTTCTGCAGGAAACCGCGAAGGAGAACCCAAAATTAATTGGAAGCTTGAATCCATCACAACTTAACAGGCTCATTTCACTGGCAGACGATCCGATCAGGACTTTTAGAGATTTCGTATCCTATGCAGCAAGCTACGAAATCACCGCACCAAAGGCGCGTATCTTGTCCTGCATTAGGGGCCAATCACACAATCTTCGAAAGTCCGGTATTTCTGTTAAGACACTTGAGACTGCCATTAACCGCTTAGACAGCTCTAGCGACGAAAGCGGGATCATACAGGCTTTTTGCACTCCCGCCACAAGACTCTCAATTTCAAAAGCCTTTAGAAGAAATAACCCTTGATCAGCGGCGGAATCCGCCAAGTCAAAAGAATAGCGATAACGCACACGATTGTATAAATTGCAGGTGAATAGCAGGACATGAGGTATAAAAACCAACCTCTTATCCAACCAATGCCATCAGCATCTCCAGGGAAATCCTTCGCATTTTCAAATAGGGTTTTCCAATTGTCGCATTCATCATGATTGTCGTCGTAGGCGTTTAGAATACTTTCATAGTCATTGCGCGCGTCCTTGTATTCAATCGCGCCGGCCTGAAATTTACCATATAGACCACTTATATCTCGCGCGCATTGATGCGCTTGCTGCGATCTCTTCATCAACTCAGAGACGGGATTTTCGACGGAAAGCATTAGGGACACGACAGAAGCAGTCGTAACCAAAATACTTACGTATATTCCGACGGCGCCTGCCGCATCCGGTGGACTCGCCAAGAGATATATACTGGCAAATATACACAGAAGGGATAGGAAGTTTACTGAAAGGGACTTAACCGTGGCCTTCCTCGCGAGCCGCTTTGAATAATTAAACCTATTACTTTTTGTCCTCTTCATTCTAAGAAGCAGCTTCAGGTGTTTTTCATCTTCCAAGCGATCTACTTTCGTATAACCAGAAATTTCAGCTACTTAACTTGTATTAGTGCAGATCTTGACGCAAGTTTGTTCCGTTTTCAACTCTCTGCTTCGCCGAACTGTGGCAACCGGTGCAAAGTGCCTGCCAGTTGTTCCAGTTCCAGAACAGCGCCTTATCGCCACGATGCGGCTTGATGTGGTCAACCAGGGTCGCGTCGGCACCGCACATGGCGCAGCAGGGATGAAGGCGCAGGAACTCGGCCCGTGCCTTCTCCCATTGGCGCGTATAGCCGCGCTGGCGGCTGTTCGGGCGGGTGGCGTCATAGCGGCGCTTGCGTTCAAGCTGGCGCTCTTGCTGGCAAGCGCAGAGGACGCCATGGGGCACGATAGCACCGCAGGAACAGAGGCGCGGCGGCTTAGGCACCGTGGCGGGCTTTCAGGGCGCGCAGGGCATTGCGGTTGAACTCGGGATCAAGGCCAGCAACCTCATTGGCTTGGCGCTGTTCTGCACTCATGGCGGGCATGTGCGGTCCGCCATTGGTTGGGGCTTCCATGGCTTCCATTCGTTCGAGGCGGGCGCGCAGAATCGCGTCGATCTCGGCTGGTGATGCCTGCCAGACCTCGGACGGCGGCCATTCCAGAATGGTGGTGCCGAATTTGAACAGTTCGGCAAAGTAATCCCGCAGGGCCATGGGCTGCGCGGTGGTGCTGGCCGGTGCGGGTTCGTCCGGTTCCGGCAGAAGGTGCATCATCAGATCAAGGCAAGCCGCTTGCGCATGACCAAGGAAGGACGCAAGCGGCTTGCTGGACAGCGACGCCAGAACGGAAAACGCCGCTGCCCGATCCGTGGCGGTGGCGAGGATCACCGCACGGATTCCGGTATAGGTCTGGCGCATGAGACTATCCCATGCGCCGGGGATGCCGCCCGGTAGGTTGTCCAGGGCGACAGCAGCCCGCAGGGACGCCCGCAGCGTCACGGCATGGTCGCCGTGGCGCAGGGTCGTTTCGTATGCGGGCTGCAAGGCCACGGGTTAGGCCGCCACGCGCAGCATCACAAAGCGGTCGGCATGGGTCAGGTCGGCACCCACGCGCTTGCGGGCGATGAACCGCACCTGACCTTTCGTGCCCAGCGTGTAGGGGTCTCGCAGAATCGACAGGTCCACCCGATCAAAGATGCGATAGCCCGACATATCGCCAAACATGATCGGCGCGGTGCCAGCCGCCACGTTATCCATGTCGGGCATCTCCACGATGGGATTGCCCAGCAGGCGCAGGACACCGCCGTCTTTCGGATCGGTGACAAGATACTGGCCCTGCGCGTCCTTGAACTTGCGGATGGTCGCGAGCGTGTTGCGGTTCATCAGCCAACAGGCGCTGCGGGCGTGGAACGACGGAATGGCGTGCTGCATGGTGATCAGCACATCCATGGGATTGCTGGCCGGGAAGTTCGCGGCAACGCCCGTCTTGACCTCGGCAATGCCGGTCGCGGTCATCAGGCCGCGCGGCTGGCCGGTGCCGGTGCCTTTGACAAAGGCCAGCCCTTCCACCTTGGCGAAGCCCTCGGCCAGTTCGCGGTTCATCACGCTTTCCAGATCATAGGCGTTATCTTCCAGCACCTTGTTGCTGGCGACGTAGAAGCTGGAAAGCTCATGGTTCGCGATCTTGACCTGACCAAAGGTCGGTTCGCTGGCGGTCATGTCGCCGCCTTCCTCGGTCCAGAACGCATTCACGCCCGACAGCAGGGTCGGAAAAGTGATGTCGCTGCCGGTGACGGTCTGGACATTGGCATACTGCCGCAGCGGCGACATTTCGGTCAGCAGTTTCAGGATTTCCGAACCGAACTCGGGCGGCACCAGATAGCCGCCGTTCGCGTTGTTCGCGACGGCCAGCGCCTTGACTTCGGTTGCTTCCATGCGGGCCTCGCCGCCGCGCAGGTAGCTGGCAAATGCCTTTTTCTCGGCGGTGTCGCCTTGCACGACAGCAGGGGCGCCCGGACGGTTCGCCTTGGCTTCCAGCTTGTCGAGGCGCGACAGGACGCCGTTAAACGCCTTGGTGTCGATCTGGGCAGCGTCGTTCGCGGCGGTCTTGGTTTCGGCCTCTTGGGCCGGGTTTGCGTTTTCCATAACAATTTCCTCGTTAACAGGATCAGGGGTGCCACCTTTGACGGTTTGAATGCGCGCGTCCGGGTGGCACGGGACCGCGACAACTGAAATTTCATGCAGGGCAAGCGCCTTGATGGTGCGGCCCTTGGCGTGGCGGGTGGCGTCCTTGGTGACGAAACCAATGGACAGGCCAGAGACAGCACCGGCCCGGATCATAGCGCGGACCTCGCGGGCGCGTTCCACATCGTCCACCAGCAAGCGGCCCTTGACGGTCAAGCCCTCGGGCGTCTCGGTGATGGAATCCCAGACGCCGATCACCTGACCTTGGTCATGGGCGAACAGCATGGGTAGCGCCTCGGGCTGGTCGAAAGCGCCTTTCTCGATCACGTCGCCAACGCGGTCAGGGGTGCCGAACGGCCACGCAATGCCGGTGATCTCGCCGGCCTCGGTGGCGGTAAGCTGGGCTTTAACCTCGATCCGGTCAGCCATGTTGCACCTCATCAGCGCCAAGCCAGCGGGCGGCAAGGATCGCGGTCGCCAGCGGTAGCATCTCGGCCACCGGGCGATTGCGCGCATAGCTGTTCACCAGCCGCGCGGCTTCCTCGGGGCTGGTGCCTGCGCCGATCAGACCAAGCCGGATCACCTCGGCCAGATCGGCCAGCTTGAAGGCATGGGCGGTCAGGCGCTGGAACAGGGTGCCAATGCCGGTGCCGATCGAGGCTTCCAGTTCCTCCACCATGGGATCGGTCAGGGTGAACGGGCGTTCCCGGTCGCCAAAGAAAGCGGTCGCGGTGATCATGCGGCATCATTCTCAGGCAGGCCGATCATGGCGCGCAGTTCGGCAGCGGTCAGGATACCGGCATTGACAAGTGCCAGGGCGATTTCCAGCGCCGCCAGCATTTCCAGCGGGCTTTGCGTGGTGTCATTCATCGGGGTTTTCCTCATTGGAAGCGGGCGCGGTGCCCGAGGTGGTGAAGGGGTTCGACAGTTCATCACCGCCAGCCATGGGCGGCAGGTTCAGCCCGGCCCGGACCTCGTTCGGGGTCATGGCGCGCATGGCGACGTATTGCGAATAGGCGGTGGCCTGTGCCGCAAAATCCACGGTCATCAGGTCTTTGGTTTCAGCCTCGATATAGAGGGCGCGGCGTTCATCCGGCGACAGCAGGACGCGCGCATAAGCGGCCTGCCAGCGTTTCAGCCAAGGCCGCAGGGTCATGGTCAGAAACTGTTGCGCCATCTGTTCGACATTCGACCAAGTGCCGCGTTCCAGTTCAAAGATCATGCTGGGCGGGATGCGGAAGGCTCGGGCGATCTCACGGATTTGCTCAATCCTGTTCGCGTAGAACTCGGCATCCGTGTTGCTGGTGGCGACGACATGATAGGTCACGCCCTTGTCAAACAGCGCCGGGCGTCCGGCTTCCTCGCCGGTATGACCGGCCTGAAACGCTTTCAGGATGCCAACGGCTTCATCAGCCCCCAGCTTTTCTTGGGTCGAGAGATAGCCGCCCGGACGCCCGGAACGGCTATACCAGTTCGCAAGGTGCTGTTCCGCTGCCAGCGCAAGGCCAATGGCTTCCTTGGCATGGGTGATCGGGGAAACGCCGTCCAAGGTGCTGATATGCAGCACATCGGTATAAGGCAGCACGGTATCACCGCCACCTTTCAGCCGGATGCGATAGCTGGGTTCGCCGTAGTCGTCAGTTTCGACCGATACCGCGCCGGGGTCGATCCGGTGCAGTTCGAGGGGCTGGCCGATGCCGTTGCGCACCACCTGCGCAAAGCCAGAGCCGGTTAGCAGGGCATCGCGGGTCAGGTGTTCGCGTAGTTCCTCGGCGCTGGTCCAAGGGTTCGCCTCGCCGTGGATCAGTTCATAGCCGGGATGATCTTTCTGCGCCTCGCGCGTGTCGCGGTCGTGCAGCTTGAACGGCAGGTTGCCGCAGGCTTCCGAGATAAGCCCGACAGCGGCGGCAACAGCAGGGACGCGCAGAGCGGTGGCGCTGGTCACGGTGACACCGGATCGCACCGGCAGGCCAGCGAACAGGCCGTAAGCCTCGGGGCTGGTCAGCGTGACCGCTTTTTGTTCGGTGACGCCTTGCCCGAAGAACCGGGCAAGGCGTTTGGTGATACTCATTAACAGGCACTCGCAAATCTTCCTGTGTTACAATGTAACATGCAGGGTGATTATTGCAAGCGTTCATGTTGTTATGAATTTCATTCAATCAATAAGATGCGACAGATCAAGCCCCGGATAGGAAATTGCTCGCACCAGTTCCACGCGCTGTTCCAGCATCCCTTGCGGCATAATGCCGTAACGCCCGGTCATACTGGCCTCGGTATGGCCGAGGATGAAGCCAAATTGATTGTCGAGATAGCCCGCGCGCCGCAGGGCATCGGCAGCACCGTGGCGGAATGAATAGAGCGAAAGGCCCCTGCCCTGCTTTAAGCCGATCCGCGTGAGATACCGGCCAAATTCGCGCGAAACATCGGCCATCATCTGGCCGCGTTCATTGCGAACAGCATCTGGGAACAGAGCCGCGCCGCCCTGCTTCACGCGCTTCTCATGGTAGCGGATGAAGCCGAGGCGGATTAGCTCGGGATGCACCGGGACCACCCGCATAGAACCTGCGGTCTTGACAGATTTGCCTTCCTCGGTTTCGTCGCTGCCCTCGGTCGTAATATGCATGATCCAATGTCCATGCTCTTGCCGCACATCATTAACCGCAAGCTGGCCGATCTCACCGGGACGGGCACCAGAGTAAAGCATGATCAGCGGCACCCAAAAGCGATGGTCGCGGATAAGCACATTGCCGGGCTTGGCGACATTGCGCCATTCGTCGGCGCTTTTGCAGCCGGTGAACCATGGCGAATTGAATAGCGTCACAAGCTGGTCAGATTTGAAGGGCACGGTCGGCGCTTTCGTCTCTTTCTTCAACATCAGCCCTTCAATCGGGTTGCTATTGAGATAACCGTTATTCACGGCCCACGACAGGAAAGCGGATAGGCTGGACAGGTAGCGGTTCACTGTCCGGTCAGCGATCACCGGCTTGCCAATTCGTTCGTTCGCTTTGATCACCTGTTGAATGTTCATGCCCGCGAAGGCTTTTGTCTCGGTGGCTTTGACCGGGTATTTCACCAGAAGCTGTTTCCAATCGCGGACCTCGGCCTTGCTGATCTTGGCAATGGGGAAGCTCGCGCCCACCAGATCAACAAAGGTGCCAATGTCGCGGCGGCATTGGTCCACGCGATCCTTTGCAACGCCGCGCGGGTTCTCGCGGGCGAACACCTCGAAAATCTCCATGATGGATTCGCCGGGCTTCGCAGCCTCACGGCGCGGGCCGGTGGCGGGCTTCACCAGCGGGTCGGCAGGCTGGCCGGTGAAGTCGCCTCTATCGCGTTCTAGGGTGCGCTGTAGCGCCTCAATCTCGGCTCGCATCATGCGCCGGGCGAGACTGATCCAATCAGGGGTGCCGCGATCCACCAGCAGCTTGTTGCGGTGCAGGTAGTCGTCAACATCGGCAGCAATCAAAGCGGTCTCGCCTTTGGTCAGGTGCTTGCGCAGATCGGTCAGCTTTGCTTGCCGCATGTCAGAAGCGACTGCGTAGGCCTCCTGCTTGACCTTAAGGTCAAGCGTGGCGTCCAAGATCACCAGCGGGTCGGCGCTAGCAATATCGCCGCGCTCGGCCTTCTCCATCAGCTTTGCAGTCTCGGCCTCGATCTGGTCGGCGCCCGGTAGCTGGGTGCGGGCATCATCATCACGGGCAAGCGCCTCGGTGTAGTGGTCCCACGTCGCATTTTCCATATCGGCAGGGACAAGGGCGCGGCGGGCGCGCATGTCGTCAAACTCGCGCTGCCATGCCGCAATCACCGCAGGCAGCGACCGCTTCGCCTCGGCCTCATCTTTCGTTTTAAGAGACTTTTTCCATGTCGTGGTTTTCGCCACCGGCACCAGATCAAGCGGCACGTCGATGCGGGCATAATACGTCGCGCCACGGCGAAACAGATAGGATACGCGAGCCATGGAAAACCTTTCCGAAACAGGTGTCAGGACCACGAAACCGGAACACCTGACCGGAACAGTTTTAGCTAGAAAAGCCTTTGAAAGTCAATTAACTATGCGGATTCAGGGGCTTGAAAAATTCTGTATTAATGTCCTACCGCCCCAGCCAATTCATCTAAGTCAATAAGAAGATGATATTTTCTGCCCTCAGGGACAGGATCCTTCCGAACCTTTTCGATGGAATAGCCTAGATCAGCTCGTGACCTGACTCGTCATGGCGGTTGGGCGACGGACGGGGTTATGCCCCAAGAGATGCCCCAGGGGCTTGGGATGGCAATGTTACGACTGATCCGAGACGATACCCAAGAGATCAGCATAAGGGTCAACCAGCGTCTGACCGTGCGGAAGGCACGCTTGACAAGCTGCTGAAATGTAGTTCTGTTCATTAGATAAGCTCCTGTTTCTGCTTTCTATTTCAGATACAGGAAGTTTCTCAGTTCACCCCCTGACAGGCAGCAGGATCGTCGTGCACGGGCATCCCTGGAGGGGCAGACCGCACGTGATCCGGCCAGGGGAACTTAGCCGAAACTCCAACTGCAGACGATCCGGTGACCAAGCGGCAGAGCATCGGCCTGCGCTGTCATGCGCCTACCGTCTCCGTCGGGCCGCCCCACATGAGCGCCTTGCCCTTCCCGTTCGACTTGGCGTGATACAGCGCCGAATCCGCCATGTCGAACAGCAGATCGGGCCGGGGCTGGGACAGCAGGTCGGAAACCGCCACGCCGATGCTGGCAGAGACCCGGGCCGAGGACGGATGAAAGCGCATCGCCTCGATCCTTTCGATGATCCGCCGGCAGACCCGCAATATGTCCGCGCGCGCGCGATGCGAAAAGATCAGCAGCAGGAACTCGTCCCCGCCGACGCGGCAAACCTTGTCGCTGGCCCGGACCTCGGAGGACAGGACCGCCGCGACCTCGGTCAGCACACGGTCGCCCGCGGCATGGCCGAGACGATCGTTCACCTCCTTGAAATGGTCGAGATCCAGATGCACGAGCGCGAAGGGGTTGTCCTCGCGCTGCTCGAAGGCCCTCGCGAATTCGGCCTCGAACCCGCGCCGGTTCAAAAGGCCGGTCAGGGGGTCGGTAATCGACAGGATCTGCGCATTCTCCCGCGCCCGTTCCAGGCGGGCATTGACCCGGGACAATTCGGACAGCGCGGCGCGGTTGGCCTCATGCAGGAACAGGAATTCGATGGCCAGATCCGAGGGCGGGAAATCGGAATCCGTCAGCCCGAACTCGCGGACGGCCAGGGACAGCGCGATGCCGAATCCCAGGTTCAGGACGATCAGGTCGCACGACAGCGCGACCCCCTGGCCGCGCAGCGAAATGCCCTGATGGCGCTTCATCTGCAGAAACACCCGCTCTCCCGAGCCCAGCCGGGCGAATGCCCGATCAAAGCCGATGCTCTGGCCGATCTGGTCGGTGCAGGCGAAGACCTCGTCCAGCCTCGCGGCATTGCCCACCACCTTCTCCAGGGTCTTGCCCCGGGACAGGATGCGGCCGCGCCGGTCTATGGCCAGATGCATCGGCATGAGGGCCGCCACCTGCCGAAGAATATCGAGCCGGACCTCGATCAAGGCGCCACCTGCGGATGGGAAAGCACGAAGCGGCGTTTCCCGGAATAGTCGGACAGGGCGACGTCGATGTCTATGCAGTCGCGCATCACGGAAATGATCGCCAGCGCGCCATAGTCATCCGCCATGCCGCGCAGCATGCCTGCGACCACGCGCAGCAGGCCAGGCTGATGCGCGCTTGCCGCGATGTGATAGCGCCCGGCCGTCGGCGAGGTGACCGCCAGGGCCGGGATCTGGAAATCCGGGATCACCAGCCTGATGCGACCGGGCAGTTCCCGCAGGGATTCGACGAATTCCTCGAAGGTCGAACCGCTGAAGCGGAGCAACCTGCGGATATCCTCCTGCCGGGTCAGCCAGGCCCCGATATCCTCGAGAAATTCGCCCACGGATTTTTCCAGCAATCGGGCCGAGGCGATCACGATCGAATAGGTGACCTTGTCGGGGCCGGTGCTCCAGGTCAGGAAGCCCTCCGGATCGACGCCGACCTCGCACGTGACCTTTTCCCAAAGGCCCGGACCGTAAGTGCCCCGCATGAACAATTCGATGCAACGATTGACGAGACCATGCATTTCTTCAGATCCGGTTGAAAATCCGCCATTGCGGCATGTCAGTGCCAAAGCCGTCCGCGCCCCGTTCCATCGGCCGAGACAAGCGCAAGCCCATCGGCGCCGAGAAATATCGCCGAGGCGCCGTGCCGCCGCAGATAGGCGGTGTCGAGAACCAGGCATGGCGGGGAACCGGCGCCTGTCGCGAGATTGCCGTCCGCCACCAGAATGCCGCCCGGAGGGCAATGGGTTTCGGCATCGCCCCGCGCAGCCTTGCCGGTCAGATGCCGGATCGGCACCCGCCCGTCGGGTCGCCCGAGCTCTGCCCAGCGGTCCGAGGCCGTGCCTTGCCAGAGCGGCCGCGCCGCCGCGGCGGCCTGGTCTGCGGCATCGCCATCGGCTTCGAGCCAGTTGGCAACCGCGAAGCTGCCCCCTCGCGGTTTCGAGGGCGCCCTGCCCGCCGGCGTCATCACCGCCACTGCGTCGCCCTCGGCCGAGATCAGGATGTCGGGCCGCTTCGCGCCCAGCCAGAGCAAAGCCGAGGCGACCAGCAGCACGCCGCCCGTTGCGCGCCGCAGCAGCAGGAACGCGCGCCGCCCGCCGCCGCCGACCGGCCCCAGCAGGATCATCGCTGCCCCGGCCGCCATCAGCGGCAGGACGAGCCGCGGCGCGGCCGGGACCAATGTGACCGAGCCCTCCAGCTCCGATATCCATTGCGCGACCGCCAGCATCCAGCGGGTGCCCAGCCCCATCAGCCACAGCGCCGGCTGTGCCAGGCCCAGCGGCGCCAGCAACGCGGCGAAGACGCCGCCGGGCATCACCAGCACCCCGACCACCGGCACGACCATCATGTTGGCCAGCAGGCCGTACTGCGTCATGCGGCCGAAATGCGCGGCCGCGATGGGCGCGGTCGCCATGCCGGCCACGAAGGAGGAGACGAAGAGCATCAGCGCCGGCCGTGTCCACCAGGGCAGCCGCGTGGAAAGCCGCATCCAGGGCTCCTGCATCAGGATCAGCGCCACCGTGGCGGCAAAGCTCATCTGGAAGCCGGGCTCGGTCAGCGCCTCGGGGGTCAGCACCAGCACGATGCCTGCGGCGACGGCGACGGTGCGCAGCGACACCGCGCGGCGGTCGGCGATGATCGCCAGCAGCATCACCGCCACCATGATGAAGGACCGCTCGGTCGCCACCCCGCCGCCCGAAAGCCAGAGATAGAGCGCCGAGGCGCCAAGCGCCCCCGCCGCTGCGAGCTTGTGCGCCGGCAGGGCGCGGGGGCCGCCGACCCCCTGCATCGCCACGCCCGAGAGCCGCAGCGCGGCATAGACGAATCCGGCCAGCATGCTCATGTGCAGGCCCGAGATCGACACGATGTGATAAAGATTCGAATCGCGCATGATCTGGTTGGTCCGCTCGGCGATGCCCGAGCGGTCGCCGGTCATCAGCGCCGCCGCGACCGCGCCGGCCTGGCCGCCGATCCGCTCGCGCATGGCCTCGGAAAGCGACATGCGGATGCGATGCAGCGCCAGGGTGCCACCCTCGGCGGGCCGCTCGACGGTCAGGACCGGCGTGCGGGCATAGCCCACCGCCCCCAGCCGCGCGAACCAGGCCAGGCGACGGAAATCGAACCCGCCCGGCTCGGATGGGCCGGAGGGCGGCCCGAGATGCGCGGTCAGCATCACGCGCTGGCCGGGAACCGGCAGGTCCCCCGGCTCAAGCAGCGAGATCCGCACCCGCGCCGGCGTCCGCCCGGGCGGCACCCGCTGCAGCTGCACCTGATCGAGCAGCAGGCGCATCCGGTCGCGCGCCGAGCGGTCGATGCCGATCACCCGCCCCTCGACCGGGCCGTAATAGCGGAATTCCAGCACCGGGGCGGCGACCATATGCGCCCGCAGCCCGGCAAGCCCGGCCCCGACGGCGACCACCAGCAGCGCCAGGGCCGCAAGCCGCAGCCGGTCGGTCCAGATCCAGCCGAGCCGTCCGGCATCGGCCAGCCGCATCGCCAAGGCCGGCAGCAGCAGGCACAGCCCGCCGACCAGCACCAGCGCCGAATAGAATCCGGCGCCGGGCTCGTCCGGCAGCAGGAACCAGCCGCCGCCGCCCGCCGCCCGCCGCGAGCAGGCGATGCCGGCCGCCGTATCAGCGAGGCGTTCATCGATTCCGTCACCGAAACTTGTCCTTGTCGTGCCACTTGCGTATCTCTGGCGCCAAGATTGGCATGCCGTCCCTTTCGAAACGGTTAACGGCACAGCCAATGCCCCTGTTTTCTGGACTGACCGGACCCCCGATGACTGATTCCCGCCCCGTCGTGACCCGTTTCGCCCCCTCGCCCACCGGCTACCTGCATATCGGCGGGGCGCGGACGGCGCTGTTCAACTGGCTTTATGCCCGCGGCCGGGACGGAAAGTTCCTGCTGCGCATCGAGGATACCGACCGCGCCCGCTCGACCCCCGAGGCGACCGAGGCGATTCTGCAGGGCCTGCGCTGGCTCGGCCTCGACTGGGACGGCGAGCCGGTCAGCCAGTTCGCCGGGCGCGAGCGCCACGCCGAGGTCGCCCGGGCCATGCTGGAGAACGGCACGGCCTACAAATGCTTCTCGACCGCCGAGGAGATCGAGGCGTTTCGCGAACGGGCCAAGGCCGAGGGCCGCTCGACCCTGTTCCTGTCGCCCTGGCGCGACGCCGATCCGGCAAGCCTTCCCGATGCGCCCTATGCGATCCGGCTGAAGGCGCCGCGCGATGGCGAGACGGTGGTGCATGACGCGGTGCAGGGCGACGTGACCTTCGGCAATGCGCAGCTCGACGACATGGTGCTGCTGCGCTCGGACGGGACGCCGACCTACATGCTGGCGGTGGTGGTGGACGATCACGACATGGGCGTGACCCATGTGATCCGCGGCGACGACCACCTGACCAATGCCGCGCGGCAGACCCAGATCTATCAGGCGATGGGCTGGGAGATCCCGGTCTTTGCCCATATCCCGCTGATCCACGGCACCGACGGCAAGAAGCTGTCCAAGCGCCACGGCGCCGTGGGCCTGCACGAATATGCGGCGATGGGCTATCCGGCGGCGGCCATGCGCAACTATCTCGCGCGGCTGGGCTGGAGCCATGGCGACGACGAGCTCTTCGACGACGCACAGGCCCGGGCCTGGTTCGACCTCGACGGCATCGGGAAGGCCCCCGCCCGGCTGGACTTCAAGAAGCTGGAACATGTCAGCGGCTGGCATATCGCGCGGATGAGCGATGCCGAGCTGCTGGACGAAATCGCCGCCTTCCGCGTCGCAACCGGCGCCGAACCGCTGAACGACCGGCAGATCTCCTGGCTGCGCCCGGCGCTTGGGGCGCTGAAGGCCAAGGCGAAAACCCTGCCCGCGCTGCTGGATCAGGCGCATTTCGCGCTGATCGGCCGCCCGGTCCAGGTCGAGGAGAAGGCGGCAGCCGCGCTGGATATTGTATCCCGTCGTATACTGAACGAATTGACTGCCGCGGTGCAGAATGCTAGCTGGGAGCGCGACGAACTCGAGGCGGCGGCCAAGCGGATTGGCGAGTCGCACGGGCTGGGGCTGGGCAAGGTGGCGGCGCCGCTTCGTGCGGCCCTCGCGGGGCGCAGTTCGACCCCCAGCGTGTTCGATATGATGTTGGCGCTTGGCCGCGATGAAACGCTGGCCCGGCTGCAGGATCAGGCGGGCTGAGACCCGCGCCCATCACCCGGCCCGAGGGCCGGAGACAGGTGAAAGGAACTGGGAATGGCAGAACAGAAAGCCGCAAGACTGCATCTCGCGGGCAAGGACTACGAACTCGCGGTCCTGTCCCCGACTGCGGGACCGGATGTCCTCGACATCCGCAAGCTCTACAGCGAGGCGGACGTCTTCACCTACGACCCCGGCTTCACCTCGACCGCATCCTGCGATTCGACGATCACTTATATCGACGGCGACAAGGGCGAGCTGTGGTATCGCGGCTACCCGATCGAGCAGCTGGCCGACCAGTCCCATTACCTGGAAGTCTGCTATCTGCTGCTCTACGGCGAACTGCCCACCCAGGACCAGCTGGTGGATTTCGAGACCCGCGTCACGCGCCACACCATGGTGCATGAGCAGATGCACAACTTCTTCCGCGGCTTCCGCCGCGACAGCCACCCGATGGCGACCATGGTCGGCGTCGTCGGCGCCATGTCGGCCTTCTATCACGACTCGATCGACATCAACGACCCGGTGCAGCGCGAGATCGCCTCGATCCGGCTGATCGCCAAGGTGCCGACCATCGCCGCCATGGCCTACAAGTATTCGCTGGGCCAGCCCTTCGTCTATCCGCGGAACGAGCTGGATTATGCCAGCAACTTCCTGCACATGTGCTTCTCGGTCCCGGCCGAGCCCTATCATGTCGATCCGGCGCTGTCTCGCGCCATGGACCGCATCTTCACGCTGCACGCCGATCACGAGCAGAACGCCTCGACCTCGACCGTGCGGCTGGCCGGTTCCTCGGGCGCGAACCCGTTCGCCTGCATCGCCGCCGGCATCGCCTGCCTCTGGGGGCCGGCGCATGGCGGCGCCAACCAGGCCTGCCTGGAGATGCTGCGCGAGATCGGCTCGGTCGAGCGCATCCCGGAATTCATCGCCCGCGCCAAGGACAAGAACGATCCGTTCCGGCTGATGGGCT
>NZ_JAEN01000020.1:58359-85819 GCF_000518925.1 Paracoccus sp. J39
CCGACGCTGCAGGTCGCCAAGGAGCTTGAGAAGATCGCGCTGGAGGACGAGTATTTCGTCTCGAAGAAGCTTTATCCGAACGTCGACTTCTACTCGGGCATCATCCTGGAAGCCATGGGCTTCCCGACCTCGATGTTCACCCCGATCTTCGCGGTCTCCCGCACGGTGGGCTGGATCGCGCAGTGGAAGGAAATGATCGCCGATCAGCCGCTCAAGATCAGCCGGCCGCGCCAGCTCTATGCCGGGCCAGGGCGCAGGGACTACCTGCCGATCGACCGGCGCTGATCAAGGCCCAGCACGACCATAGCCCCAGGGCCATTCCTGGCCCTGGGAAGCGCCGGCGGTCATTCCGCCCTGGCATAGTCCATGGTCGAGGCGCCCTCGACATCGGCCGGGTCGATCTTGTTTTCTTCGAAACGGTTCAGGAACTCGGCCACGCGCGCAACCTGTTCGGGCGCGATCGCGGGCGTTTCGGGAAGGCTCTGGATCGCCGACGCCCAGATCTCGGCGAAAAGCTCGGCATCGACATCGGGGTAATAGGCGGTCCTGACCTTCTCGCGCGCCGCCTCGGCCCCGGCGGGATCGTGGAGGGTGCTCAGGGTCCTGGCGAAGGCGGCATAGACCTTTTCGACCGTTTCCCTGTTGCCCTGCATCCAGGATTCGCGGCCGTGGACGATGATATAGGGAAAGCCGTCCAGTTCCTTAATGTCGCCCTGCGCCAGGTCGAAGGCGATGACGGCGCCTGCCTCGCGCTTGGCAAGATGCGGGGTCGGTTCGGACAGGGTGAAGCCGTCGATGCGGCCCTCGGCCATGGCTGCGATGAAAACACCCATCTCGTTGCCCAGATGGATGATGGTCAGGTCGCGATCGGGATCCAGGCCCGCAAGCTCGGCAAGGAAGCGGATGATCTGGTCGCCGCCGCCCGGCCCGCTGGTGGCCAGCCGGGCGCCCCTAAGCGCGGCAAGCTTCGCCTCGACCGAACTGTCTTCGGTGATGTCATGCGAGGCGGCCCAGTCCTTCGACAAGGCCAGGCTGGAGCTGTACTGGTTCACCAGCGTCGCGAAGATTTGCAGATCCAGCCCTTCCTTGCGGGCGTAAAGGATGGTGCCGCTGGAGCCGACCGCCAGATCGGCCGAACCGCCCGCGACGGCGGCCATGGTCTTGGACCCGCTGCCGGCCCGGACCAGCTCGACATCGACGCCCGCCTCATCGAAGAAACCCAGGGCCTCGGTGGCGAAGAAGGGCATGAAGGCGAAGCTGCCGGTCGAGTAGGCGATGCGCACGTTGTCCTGGGCCTGCGCCATGCCGGCCGTGGCAAGAAACAGCGCCGCGGCAAAGGCCTTTCCGTGGAATCCCATGTCGTGATCCTCTCTGCTGTGCCGCACGGGCGCGCGGCATGTTCTGGTTGCGCCGGGGGCCGGCCAGCCTTCCGGCATGCAGGCCGCCCGCGTCATTCGTTGCGGGACGGGCAGGCTTCTCGCCCGGTGCCTCGGCAGGCAAGGGCCGATCCGCCGCCCTGCGAAAAACCTGCCGCAAGAACGATGCCAGTGGCCGGCCTGCCGGCCTTGGCACGATTCAGCCCCTGGCGAAATAGCCGGCCGCCAGCCCCGCGTCGATGGCCTCGGCGGTGATGCCCCAGTCGGCCAGAGCCTCGGCCGTGTGCTGCCCCGGCGCCACCGGCGGCAGGCGTAGCTCGGCCGGGGTTTCCGAGAGGCGCGGCGCCGGGGCCGGGTTCTCGACCCCGGCGCGGGTGACCAGCATGCCGCGCGCGACGTTGTGCGGATGCGACCCCGCCTCGGCCAGCTCCAGCACCGGCGAGACGCAGGCGTCGAGGGTCGCGAAGACGGCATCCCATTCGTCGCGGGTCTTTTCGGCGAAGCGCCGGGCGAACAACTCGCGCAGCGCCGGCCAGTTCGCCCGATCCCCGCGGTCGGGCAACGCAATCGCGTCGAATCCCAGCCCGGCGAGCAATTGCTTGTAGAACCGCGCTTCGATGGCGCCGACCGCCATGAACCTGTCGTCGCGGGTCCGGTAGGTCGTATAGAAGGGCGCGCCGCCGTCCAGGATGTTCTGCCCGCGCTCGGCGACATAGCCGCCGAATTGCCGCCGGCCATGCGAGACGGTCAGCAGGCTGGCGATGCCGTCGATCATCGCAGCATCGACCACCTGCCCGCGGCCGGCGCTGCGCACCGCATGCAGGGCGCAAAGCACGCCGAAGGCCAGGTAGAGCGCGCCGCCGCCCAGATCGCCGATCAGGTTCAGCGGCGGCACCGGCGTCGCGGGCGTGCCGATCATCGCCAGCGCCCCGGTCAGCGCCAGGTAGTTGATGTCGTGGCCCGCGGTCATGGCCAGCGGCCCCTCGCGCCCCCAGCCCGTGGCGCGCGCATAGACCAGCGCCGGATTGAGCGCCAGGCAGACCTCGGGGCCGATGCCCATGCGCTCGGCAACGCCGGGCCGGTAGCCCTCGACCAGCACGTCGGCCTCGGCGACCAGCCGCTTCAGCGCCGCCAGCCCCTCGGGATGCTTCAGGTCGATGCGCGCCGAGCGCTTGTTGCGGCCGCGCAGGTCGGCGGCCGGGACCATGGCGATGCCGTCGCCGGTGGGCGTGAGCCGGTCGATGCGCAGCACATCGGCACCCATGTCGCCCAGCAACATGCCGCAGAACGGCGTCGGCCCCATGCCGGCCAGTTCCAGAACCTTGACCCCCGAAAGTGCGCCCATATCCGCCTCGCAATTGCTTTCCTGCCCGAAGGCACCGCAAGAGCGATGCCAACGACGCGGAACGGGTGCTGACCCGCCGATTGGGCGCGGGATGGCACGGATCTTGCGGCGTCGAACGGATCGAAAAGGGCACTGCCGACGACCTCCGGCGCGAGATCCGCCGCGCCTGCCCGCAAACCGGCATGGCCGCCCGCCCACAGTCACCACGATGGAGCGCGAAGAATGAACGTATCGGCTACAGTCCCCGTGAACGACGGACACCGCAAGGCATTGGCCTGGATCGGCTCGGGTCCCGGGAAGCTGCTGATCGGCGGGCAATGGGTCGACGCCCGGTCGGGCAAGAGCTTCGAGACGGTCGATCCGGCCACCGAGGCCGTCCTGGCCCGCATCGCCGAGGGCGAGCAGGCCGATGTCGACGCCGCTGTCGCCGCAGCGCGCAAGGCGTTCGAGGCCCCGAGCTGGTCCGGCATCTCGCCCTATCTGCGGGCGCGCTACCTGCTGAACATCGCCGAAACCGTCGAGGCCAATGCCGACGAGCTGGCCGCGATCGAGACGCTGGACAACGGCATGCCGCTGGCGATGAGCCGGGCGCGGGTGGGTGGCGCGGCCGAGCTGTTCCGTTATTACGCAGGCTGGGTCACCAAGATCTTTGGCCGCACCGATCCCTGGGACAGTTCAGGCTTCCTCTATACCCTGCGCGAGCCCATGGGGGTCTGCGGCCAGATCAACGCCTGGAATGTGCCGCTGGCCACGGCGGCGATCAAGATGGCGACGGCGCTGGCCTGCGGCAATACGGTGGTGTTCAAGCCGGCCGAGCAGGCCTCGCTCTCGACCCTGCGGCTGGCCGCGCTGATCCAGGAGACCGACCTGCCCCCCGGCGTGGTCAACATCGTCACCGGCTTCGGCACTGCCGCGGGTGCGGCAATCGCCAACCATGCCGGCATCGACAAGGTGGCCTTCACCGGCTCGACCGCGGTGGGCAAGCAGATCCTGATGTCCTCGGTCGACAATCTCAAGCGGGTGACGCTGGAACTGGGCGGCAAATCCCCCAACATCATCTTTCCCGACGCCGACATGGACCAGGCGATCAAGGCGGCGGTGGGCAGCTTCTGCGGCAATTCCGGCCAGGTCTGCTCGGCCGGAACCCGGCTTTTCGTTCAGGAAAGCCTGTGCGACGAGGTGACAGAGCGGATCACCGGCATCGCCGCCGGCTACAAGGTCGGCTCGCCCTTCGAAGCCGGGATCGACATGGGGCCGCTGATCTCGGACAAGCAGATGGCGCGAGTGCTGTCCTATGTCGATGCCGGCAGGGACGAGGGCGCCCGGCTGGCGCTCGGCGGCGGCCGGGTCGGCAGCAGGGGCTATTTCGTGCAGCCCACCGTCTTCGGCGGGGTTTCGAACGACATGCGCATCGCCCGCGAGGAGATCTTCGGCCCGGTGCTGTCGATCATCCCGTTCAGGGACGAGGACGACGCCATCTTCCAGGGCAACGACACGACCTACGGCCTGGCCGCCGGGATCTGGACGCGCGACCTGTCGCGGGCGCACCGGGTGGCGCGGGCGCTGAAGGCCGGGCGGATCTGGGTCAACACCTACGGCCCATCGGGCGCGATCATGACCTTCGGCGGCTACAAGCAGTCCGGCTATGGCCGCGAGCAGGGCGCCGAGTCGATCGAAGCCTATACCCAGACCAAATCTGTGCTGGTCAAGCTTTGAAAATTCACGAAGGGAGGAGAACGGAATGACGCAACAAGAGCAGCGCACATGGCTGATCACCGGCGCAGACAAGGGACTGGGCCTGTCCACGGCAAGGACGGCGCTGGAACAGGGTGACCGCGTGGCGGTCACGGTGCTGGCAGCGGACGGCCAGCATCCGCTGGCGGCGGACTATCCCGACCGCTTCCTGGCCTTCCATCTCGACGCCCGCTCGCAGGAGGGCATCGCCGAGGTGATCGCACAGGTCGAACGGGCCTTCGGCGGCATCGACGTGCTGGTGAACAATGCCGGCTACGGGGTGATGAGCGTGGCCGAGGAAACCCCGCCGGACCGCTATCGCCCGATGTTCGAAGTGAATTTCTTCAGCCTGACCGAGATGTGCCGCGCCGTGCTGCCCGGCATGCGCAAGCGGCGCAAGGGACATATCATCAACCTGTCCTCGGTGGCGGGCTTTGCCGGTTCGGACGGGTTCGCCTATTACAGCGCGGCGAAATTCGCCGTCGAGGGCTATTCCGAGGCGCTGGCCAAGGAGGTCGGCCCGCTGGGCATCCGTGTCACCATCATCGAGCCCGGCGCGTTCCGCAGTGATTTCGCCGGCCCGTCGCTGGCCAGCGAGCTTTGCGCGATCGAGGATTATCGCGCCACCATCGGCAAGCGCATCCAAGGCTACGTGACCGAGCGCCACGGCAACCAGCCGAACGATCCGGCGCGCTTCGGCCCGGCGATCTGGCGCATCTCGACCGAGGCGGAGCCGCCGATCCGCCTGCAACTGGGCGCGGACTGCGCCGCGATCGTGCGCCGCAAGGTCGCCCAGGTGCTGGCCGACCAGGACCGCTGGCAGGAGGTCACGCGCTCGACCGCCTTCGAGCCCGAGCGGGCCTGAGCCCCGGCCGGGTGCCGCGACCGCCGCGGCACCCCTTCTGCATCATCGGAGCAAGCCATGAACACCGCATCCCCCCGCCGCCAGGTCTTCGGCCTGCTGTTCCCGCCCGACGAGGCCTATCTTGCCCGCGCCGCCCCCGAGGTGGCGCTGGAGCCCGACCTGCCGATCATCGACGGCCATATGCATCTGTGGGACCGCGAGGATGCCTCGCGCTATCTGGTCGAGGATTTCGCCCGCGACGCCGCCGAATCCGGCCACGATGTCGAGGCCACCGTCTTCGTCGAATGCCACGCGATGTATCGAGCCGACGGGCCCGAGCACCTGAAATGCGTCGGAGAGACGGAATTCGCCGCCGGTATGGCGGCAATCGGCGCCTCGCAGCGATACACCAGAACCCGCGTCGCCCAGGCCATCGTCGCCCATGTCGACCTGCGGCAGGGCGACCGGGCCCGCGAGACCATCGAGGCGCATCTTGCCGCCGCCAATGGCCGGTTGCGCGGCACCCGCCAGATCGCCAAGTGGAATGCCGATCCGGTGATCCGGGGCCAGGTGTTCTCGGACGATCCCGAGCTGCTGCGCAGCGAAGCCTTCGGCCGCGGCATCGACATGCTGACCTCATACGGGCTGTCCTTCGACGCCAGCGTCTACCATCCGCAGATCCCAGAGGTCACCGCGCTGGCGCGGGCGCATCCCGACGCCAATATCGTCCTGATCCATACCGGCAGCCCGGTGGGGCATGGTTCCTATGCCGGCAAGGAGGCCGAGAACCACGCGGCCTGGAATGCGGCGATGCGTGAGCTGGCCGCCTGCCCGAACGTCTCGGTCAAGCTGGGCGGGGTGCTGATGCATCTGGGCAATTTCGATTTCACCCGGGCCGAGGCGCCGCCGACCTCGGAGCAGTTGGCCGAGTTGTGGCGGCCCTATGTCGAGCCCTGCATCGAACTGTTCGGGGCCGGGCGCTGCATGGTCTCGTCGAACTTCCCGGTGGACAAGGCCGGGTTCGGCTACGGCACGGTCTGGAACATGTTCAAGCGCATCACCGCCGACTGCTCGGCCGACGAGAAGCGGCTGATCTTCAGCGATACCGCCCGGCGGGTCTATCGGCTCTGACGCCAGGGCAGGGGCAGGCATTTTCTTCATCGGCCCCGCGCGTGGCACGGCTCTTGCGGAGTATCGGACCAGCGCAGGCCACGTGCCGCTTCTTCCTGAGGAAGAAAAGCCCGGCAAGCGCATGAAACCCGGCGCGGCCCATCGGCGCAGCGGCGGGTCGCAACAAGGGGAGGAGTCACATGACCAGCAATCTTAAGGCGATCTGCGCCGCGGCCCTGGCGGTTGCCGCCATGGCGCCGGCGGCACAGGCCGAAACCACGATCAAGCTGGGCGCGAGCGTGCCGCTGACCGGCGCCGGCGCCACCTGGGGCCAGGCGTCCGAATGGGCCTGCAAGCGCGCGGCCAAGGAGATCAACGAGGCCGGCGGCGTGAAGATGGGCGAGGAGACCGCCAAATTCGAATGCGTCGCCTATGACAACAAATACACCGCCGCCGACGGCTCGAAAGTGGCGCAGACCCTGATCAACCGCGACAGGGTGAGCTATGCCCTCGTGATTGGCACCGGCCCGGCCCAGGCCTTGCAATCGCTGTCGGAACGCGCGGGCGTGCCGATCTTCACCGCATCCTGGGCGGCGTCGATCAAGGGCGAGAAGACCCCGCTGTCCTTCACGCTGATCAACACGCCGCTGGAGGTCATGCCGCCGATGGTGGATTACGTCACGAAAACCCATCCCGAGGCCAAGACCGTCTCGCTGCTGTTCGCCAATGACGCCACCGGCAACGAGACCGAGCCGGTGTCGCTGGATGCGTGGAAATCCGCAGGCGTGGAAGTCTTGCACAGCGACCGGTATGAGCGCGGCACCACCGATTTCCAGCCGATCGCCCTGCGCCTCGCCTCGGGCGATCCCGACATCATCGATCTGGGCTCCACCCCGCCGGCGGATGCGGGCCTGATCTTCAAGGAACTGGCCAACCTGGGCTGGACCGGCATCAAGACGCTTCCGGCGGCGGCGGCGGCGGACGGGCTGAAGGCGACGGGCGGCGCTGCGGTCGAAGGCGTCTACATGGCGCTGTCGATTCCGCTGCAAGGCGAGGATGTCCCCGAAAAGCTGGCCAAGCTGAACGAGGATCACCTGCGGGATCTGGGCGAGGCCGCGTCCTCCACCACCCTGGGCGTCTATGACACGGTCTATGCGATCAAGGCCGGCATCGAGCAGGTCGGCGCCAACGATCCGAAACAGGTCGCCGAGGTGCTGGGCAGCCTGGAGTTCGATTCTATCTATGGCGGCAAGGCCCATTTCGGCGGGGCCGAGATCTACGGGGTGCCGCGCCAGATCCAGGTCCCCGTATTCGTTACCCAGGTCGTCGACGACAAACTGGAAACCCGCCTGCGCGTCGATCCGCCGGCGAAATGACCGCTGGCAGGTAGGAGAAAGACCGTGCAGACCGTTCTTCAACTGGGCTTTACGACGCTGCAACTCGCAGCCGTCTACGTCCTGTTTTCCCTGGGGCTGACGCTGATCTTCGGGGTCATGCGCATCGTCAACTTCGCGCATGGGCACAGCTTCACGTTGGCGGCGATGACGGTGGCCCTGCTCGCCCCTTGGTTCATCGATAGCGGGCTGCCGGTCTCGACCGCCTACCTGCTCGCCTCGGGCGTCGGCATCCTGGCCGCGCTGGCGCTCGGCCTGGTGATCTTCCGCTTCGGGCTGCGCTATTTCCAGCGCGACTTCCACGGCGCCTTCATCCTGACGCTGGGGATCGCGCTGCTGCTGGACGGCGCTATCCTGTCGGCGTTCGGCGGCACCGTCCGGCCGGTGCCCGAGATCTTCGAGGGCACGGCGACGGTGCTGGGCGTCCGCATCTCGACCGAGCGGCTGGTGCTCGGCCTTGCGGCGGTGATCATTTCGGCGGCGCTCTACTTCGCCCTTGCCAGCAGCAAGCTGGGCCGTGCCCTGCGGGCGGTGGCCGCCGACCACGAGGCGGCGATGCTGCAAGGCATCCCCTACAACCGGCTGGCGCTGATCGGCTTCCTGATTGCGACGGCCCTGGCCGCCATCGCCGGCGTCCTGACGGCGCCCATCGCCTCGGTCTCGCCGGTGCTGGGCACCGACTACCTGCTCAAGGGCTTCATCGCCGTCATCATCGGCGGGCTCGGCAGCGTGCCGGGCGCCATCGTCGGCGGGCTGTTCATCTCGGCCGTCGAGACGGTCGGCGGCTTTTACTACGGCGCCTCGTCCGCGACCATCCTCAGCTTCGTGCTGGTGATCGTCGTGCTTCTGGCCAGACCGCGGGGGTTGTTCGGCAATGGATAAGCGCAGTCTGACCACCTGGGCCGTCCTCGGCACCGCCGCGCTGGCGTTGGGTCTGGTCGTCAAGGACCCCTATTTCGCCAGCGTGATGAACCTGGTCGCGGTCTCGGTGCTGATCGCCGCCAGCCTGCGCTTCGTGATGCTGGTGGGCGAGGTCAGCTTCGCCACCGCCGCCTTCGTCGGCTATGGCGCCTATGGGGCAGGCGTGGCGACGACCATCTTCGACTGGCCCTTCGCCATCGCCATGCTGTTCGGGCCGCTGATCGCCGTCGTCGTCAGCTTCGCTTTCGGCGCCGTCACCCTGCGCAGCAAGGGCCCCTATTTCATGCTGATCGGCGTCGCCTTCACCGAGGCGGTGCGCATCCTCTATTCCCGCTTCGAGATCCTCGGCAGCACCTCGGGCATGATCGGGATCTTTCCGCCGATGGCGCTGGAGCCCTATTGGCCGCTTTTCGTGATCGGCGTGGTGCTGGTGCTGCTGTTCGTGCTGTATTGGCTGGAGAAATCCGATTTCGGCAAGCTGCTGCTGGCGATCCAGGACAACGAGAACGTGGTCCGCACCGTCGGCATCAACACCCTGTTCTGCAAGATCGGCTGCTTTGCCATCTCGGCCTTCTGCGCCGGGGTCGCCGGCTCGCTGCATGCCTTCGTCAACAACGTCATCTCTCCGGCGGATTTCGGCTTCCATCTCGCGGCCTTCGCGCTGGCCTATATCATGGTCGGGGGCGAGCATTCCTTCCTCGGCTCGGTCTGCGGCGCGATCTTCCTGGTGCTGATCGGCAGCTTTGCCCTGGGCCTGGGCGAGGCCGAGGTGATCTTCTACGGCGGCGCCATCGTCATCTCGCTGCTCTTGATGCCGCGCGGCCTGGCCGGCCTGTTCGAGCGGGGCAAGCGACCCGGTCCGGGCAACCGCCTGCCGGCCATTCTGCGAGGCACCGGGAAGGGGGCACAGTCATGAGCAACCAGACCGACACGCTGTTGAGCGCCAAGGGGCTGACCAAGCATTTCGGCGGCCTGGTCGCGGTGTCGAATTTCGACATCGAGATCGGGCGCGGCCAGATCGTCGGCCTGATCGGTCCGAACGGCGCCGGCAAGAGCACCACCTTCAACCTGCTCAGCGGCTTCTACAAGCCGACCTCGGGCGAACTCTACTTCGAGGGACGGAACTGCACCGGCGCCTCGATGATGACGATCAGCCGGCTGGGGCTGGTGCGGACCTTCCAGCATGGCAGCCTGTGCCGGTCGCTGTCGGTGGCCGACAACATCCTGATCGGCACCATGCACGCCCTGGCCGGCCTGCATCGCCGGGAACGCGCCAGAAGCGTCGCCGAGATCGCCGGGATCCTGGGCCTGACGCCCTATCTGGGCGCCACCGCCGGAACCTTGCCGCATGGCATCCAGCGGCTGGTCAGCATCGCCATCGCCTTTGCCGCGAAGCCGAAGCTGCTGTGCCTGGACGAGCCGCTGACCGGCCTGAACCAGACCGAAGTCACCTCGACGCTGGAGGTGTTCGACCTGCTGCGCCGCGAGCATGGCTGCACCATCCTGCTGGTCGAGCACAACATGAAGGCGGTGATGTCGGCCTGCGACAAGATCGTCGTCCTGCATCACGGCCAGCACCTCGCCACCGGCACCCCGGCCGAGATCCAGCGCAACGAGGCCGTGATCGAGGCCTATCTGGGCAAGAGACATGAACACTGAAACCCCATCCCTGCTGGTCGAGGGGCTGTCGGCCTCCTACGGCAGCGTTCCCGCCATCGAGGACGTCTCGCTGCGCATCGACCCCGGCAGCATCGTCACGCTACTGGGGGTCAACGGCGCCGGAAAATCCACCGCTATCAAGGCGATCTGCGGATTGCTCCGGGCAAGGACCGGCACGGTGCGGCTGTTCGGCCAGGACGTGACCGGCCTCAGCCCCGACCGGATGCTGCGCAAGGGCCTCGCGGTCGTGCCCGAGGGACGCCGGCTGTTCGGCGCCATGACCTTCCGCGAAAACCTGGAGCTTGGCGCCTATTCCCGCTCCGACGCCGCGGCGGTGCGGCGCGACATGGAACGGGTGCTGGGACTGTTCCCGGAACTGCGCGACCGGCTGTCCACGGTCGTGGGCACCTTCAGCGGCGGCCAGCAGCAGATGGTCGCCGTCGCCCGCGCCTTGATGAGCGCACCGCGCATCCTGATGCTGGACGAGCCGACCATCGGCTTGGCCCCGGTGGTGGTCGACCGCATCATGGACCTGATCCGGGAAATCGCCGCCAGCGGCATTGACATCCTGCTGATCGAGCAGAATGCGGAAGTCGCCCTCGGCGTGGCCGACCGGGCCTATATCCTCGAGGCCGGTCGGGTGATCGCCGAGGATTCGGCCGCCGTGCTGGCGCAAAGCGAGTTCGTAAAAAAGGCTTACATGGGCATCTAAGCCCCGGCAGGCGGGTCGGGGCGGACTGGCCGGTCCCTCCGGTGGCCCTCTCCCGGCCGCCGCCCCCAGCCGCCGATTTTGCCTCGGAATGCCGCGGCCGGGAATATATCAGGCATAGACCGTGCCACTGGCACATATCTTGCGGTGAACCGGGCGAACGGGCAGCCCGACATGAATTGCCATCCGCAGCCGGCCCGACCGCAAGATGCAGGAAGAAAGGATTTTCCGCCATGACCGACCAGCCCGATCTCAGCCAGCATTTCGCCGACCTGACCGTGGACACGCGCTATGAGGCGATCTCCGAGGATGCGCGTGAACGCGCCAAGCAGAGCATCCTGGATACGCTGGGCGTGATCATCGCCGCCAGTTCGCTGTCGCCGAACGTCAAGCCGGTCATCGACATGTGCCTGGAGATGGGCGGCAAGGAAGAGGCCTCGATCCTCGGCTTTCCGGGCGGCAGGATCCCGGCGCTGAACGCCGCCTTCGCCAATGGCGCCATGGCGCACTGCCTCGATTTCGACGACCACGCCCCCGAGGGGCACCATCCCAGCAGTTCCATCGTGCCGGTGGTGTTTGCCATGGCCGAGCGCGCGGGCAATGTCTCGGGCAAGGAATTGATCGCCGCCACCGCCATCGGCCAGGACATCTTCCTGCGCCTGCGCCGCAACGTGGAATGGAAGCAGGACTGGCACCTGACCACCATCGTTGGCGGCTTTGCCGCCGCCGCCGCCGGCGCGCGGGTGATGGGGCTGAACCACAAGCAGGTGGTCAGCGCGCTGGGGATCGCCGGCACCCAGGCCTCGGGCACGATGGAACTGGCCTATGGCACCGGCAGCGACCTGCGCGGCATGTATGCCGGGCTGATCGCGAAACAGGCCGCGCTGTCGGCGCTGATGGCCGAGCGCGGGGTGATGGGCCCCTCCAGCATCTTCGAGGGCAAGGCCGGCTTCTTTGCCACCTACCTGGGCAATACCTACAACCGCGAAGGCATCCTGAAGGACATCGGCAAGGTGTTCACCGGCCGCGACCTGCTTTACAAGGCATGGCCGTCCTGCGGGCTGTCGCATTCCTACATCCACGCCACCGCCAGCCTGATGGCCGAGCAGAACCTGGCGCCCGAGGACGTCAAGGAGATCCGCGTCTATGTCGGCGATTTCCAGGAGCGGCTGTGCATCCCGCTGGAAACCCGCCGCGCGCCCAAGGTCGCGGTCGATGCCAAGTTCAGCATTCCCTATTGCGTCGGCGTCGCCGCCGTGCACCGCAACGTGCGGCTGGCGGATTTCACCGACGCGGGGCTGAAGGATCCGCGCGTTCTGGCCGCGGCGGCCAAGGTGGTGCCGGTGGCGGACCAGGGGCAGAACTGGGGCATGCGCATCCCCTCGGCCCGCATCGAGGTGGTGACCAATGACGGCCGCACCATCGAGCGCATCGGCGACAACGTGCCCGGCGAGCAGGAAAACCCGATGGACTGGAACTACCTGATCGCCAAGTTCCGCGAAGCGGCCTCGTTCTCGGCCAAGCCGCTGTCCGAGGCGGCGGTGGACCGGGCGCAGGCGCTGGTGCTGGGTCTGGAAGATCTGGACGACGCGGCCGTCGTCATGCGCGCGCTGACCTGAGGGGGCGGCAGATGGACCAGACCACCCGCCAGCTGGCCGAGACCGTCTCGGCGCTCGATCTCGCCGCGCTGCCGGCCGTCGCCATGCACGAGGCCAAGCGGCGGGTCCTGGACAGCATCGCCTGCGCGGTGGGCGCCTTCGACGATCCGTTCTGCGGCAGGATCCGGGACGTGGCGGGCCGCTATGGCGGCGCCTCCACGGCGCGGATCTGGTTCACCGGCCGGCCCAGTTCGGTCGAGATGGCGGGCTTCGCCAACGGCACCATGGTGCGCTATCTCGACCTCAGCGACACGGCGCTCAGCAAGGCGGCGGGCCATCCCAGCGACATGATCCCGGCGCTGGTCGCCCTGGCCGAAAGCCGGAACGCCAGCGGCGCGGCGCTGCTGGCCGGGATCGTCGCGGCCTATGAGCTTTATGTCGGGCTGTGCGATGCCGTGGCCTTCCAGAAGGCGGCGGTGGACCAGTCCACGGCCGCCGCCCTGGGCACGGCGGGCGGGGCGGCGCGCATCCTCGGGCTGGACCCCGACCAGACAGGGAATGCGCTGGCGCTGGCGCTGGGGGCGAATGTCAACCTCTACAACGTCCGCACCGGCGCGCTGTCGGACTGGAAGGCCTGCGCTGGCCCCAATGCGGCGCGCCAGGGCGTCTTTGCCGCGCTGCTGGCCGCCGAGGGCATCACCGGCCCGACCGCGATCTTCGAAGGCACGGCCGGTTTCCGCGACCTGGTGGGGCCGATGGAGCTGGCGCTGGACCCGGCGCGGGCGCCGAAGATCGTCGCCACCCATCTGAAAGCCTATCCGGTCTGTTATCATGGCCAGTCGGCGGTGGATGCGGCGACGCGGCTGGCAGGCTTCGCCCGGCCCGAGGAGATCGCCTCGGTGCTGGTCGAGACCTACGAGGTGGCGCAACGCGCCATGGGCAGCGATCCCAGCCGCTGGGCGCCCGAGAACCGCGAGACCGCCGATCACAGCCTGCCCTATACGGTGGCGGTGACGCTGGGCTCGGGCCGGTTGACCTCGGCCGATTACGGCCGCGAGCGGCTGGCCGATCCGGCGCTGCGGGACTTCATGTCGCGGATCGAAGTGCGCAAGTCGGACGCATTCACCGCCGCCTATCCGGGCGAGGCGCGCTCGCGCATCACCGTCACCACCCAGGACGGCCGCAGCAGCACGGCCGAGACCATCCAGCCCAAGGGGCACGCACAGAACCCGCTCTCCGACGCGGAACTGATGCAGAAACTCGACAGTCTCTGGCCGGCCGATCTCCCCGCCGCCCGCAAGGGCGTCATCGCCGGCCATGTCTGGGGGTTGGACCAGGCGCCCGATGTGGCGGCGCTGGTGGACAGTCTCTGCGGGCTTGCCGATTGACGGCCCGCCGCCCGCATCGGCCCTTAGTCGATGCGGGCCCAGACCTTCGGCGCCTGTTCGGCCACCCGCCCCTCTTGGATCAGCTTGCCCAGATGCGACACGAGGTTGTGGCCCGCCGCCTCGATGGTCATGGGATGGGTCTGATGCGGATAGATGCGCCGCACCAGGTCGTCCAGGCTTTTCGGCCCCGTTTCCAGCGCCTGCAGGACGGCGTTTTCGCGACGCAGGCGCAGGTCCAGCAGCGCGCGGTAGAAGTCCTGCGGGTTTTGCATCATCGGCCCATGCGCCGGCAGCAGCAGCGGGTCGTCGCGGGCGATCAGCAGCTCCAGGCTGCGCATGTATTGCAGCATGTCGCCATGCCGGGGCGAGACGATGGTGCTGGACCAGGTCAGCACATGGTCGCCGCTGAACAGCAGCCCATCCCCCTCGCGCAGGAAGCAGAAATGGTCCAGCGTATGGCCCGGCGTGGCCAGCGCGCGCAGCAGCCCGATCCGCGCCCCGTCCGCCAGCACGGCATCGACCGCCGCCGCGCCCAGCATGGGGGCGATGTCCGCGCCATGGACACGGGCTCCTGTCCGCGCCCGCAACATGTCCACGGCGCCGACATGATCGTGATGGCCGTGGCTGACCAGGATGTCGCTGATGCGCCCACCGGCTGCGACGAGGATCGCCTCGACATGATCCTCGCGGTTCGGGCCGGGATCGATCACGATGATGCCGTCATCGCCCTCGACCAGATAGGTATTGGTGCCGTGATAGGTCATCACCCCCGGATTCTGCGCCACGATCCGGCGCACGCCGGGCAGCATCTCGCGGGCGGCGCCGTAATCCGGCTCCTCCTCGGTCAGAAAGGGGATCGAGCGGCTTTTCCTGGCGACATGCTTCACTGGGTCGGTTCTCCTTCGGGACGGAGGGAGCCACTCCGCAAGGGCAAGGTCAATCGCGGACGGAGAGGACGATCTTGCCGCGCACCCGTCCGGCGCGCAGATCGGCCAGCGCCTCGGCGAAACGGTCCAGCGGCAGCCGTTGCGAGATCTCCGGGCGCAGCCTGCCCTCGGACCACAGCCGGAACAGCTCGGCCTGGACCTGCCGGACGCGTTCGGGCTGGCGCGCGCGATAGTCGGTCCATTGGAAGCCGCTGACCGACAGGCCCTTGACCAGCAGGTAGTTGCCCTTGAACACCGGGACCCGCCCCGAGGCGAAGCCGACCACCACCAGCCGCCCGCGCCAGGCCATTGCCCGCAGCGCCGCCTCGCCGATCGGGCCGCCCACCGGGTCGATCACCACATCCGCGCCCCGGCCGCCGGTGACGGCCATGACCGCATCGCGCAGGCTGTCGCGCAGGTCGGGCGCGGCGGCATCGACGACATGGTCGGCACCGGAGGCGCGCGCGGCCTCGGCCCCCTCGGCGCCGCGCGTGGCGGCGATCACGCTGCCGGCGCCCAGCGCCTTGGCCAGCTGCACCGCCGCCATGCCGACGCCGCCCTTGGCACCCAGCACCAGCACCGTCTCGCCTGCGCGGAAGCGGCCCTGCTCGACCAGCGCGAAATGCGCGGTCTGATAGGCAAGGCCCAAGACAGCCGCGACATCGAAGGGCACATCGTCGGGGACCGGAAAGCAGAACCCTGCGGGGGCGGCGACCTTTTCGGCATGGGTGCCGGAATCGGGCAGCACCAGCACGCGCTGGCCCGGCTGCCATTCCGTCACCCCCGCGCCGACCTGCGAAACAACCCCCGCCCCGCCCATGCCGGGGGCGAAGGGCAGCGCGGGCTTCTTCTGGTAATTGCCCTCGACCAGCAGCAGGTCGGGGAAGTTCACCTCGCTGGCGGCGATATCGACCACCACCTCGCCCGAACCCGCCACGGGTTCAGCAAGCTCACCCGGCCGCGCCTGATCGAACGGGCCGAATTCGCGGACGACGATGGCCCTCATCGGGCCGCCTCGCTGTCCTTGGCGACGACGGCAGCGCGGGCCGGGGCATAGGCCGGGTTGCCGGTCATGCGATAGATGGCGGCGGTCACGTCATGGTGCCGCGCCAGCCCGCCGCGCGTCACCCGCTCAACCGGCCCGTCGGGATAGCCGAGACCCATGGCGCAGGTGCGGTCGATATCGGCGGCCGAGGCCAGCCCTTCGTCCAGGAAACGCAGCGCGTCGTTGTATTTGGGGCGGACGAGCCGGTCGATGATGCGCCCCGGCTGGTCCTTGCACAGCACGGTGTCGAAGCCCGCCGCCTCGAACACGGCGCGCGCCGCCTCGATAGCCTTGGGATCGGTGTTGGGCTGGCGCACCAGCTCGATCAGGTTCGACGGCGCGTCATCGCCGTTGCGATAGCGGGCGAAACCCACGGCATTCGAGCCCTCGCGGCCCATGTCCTCGCCCGCATACAGGCCCAGGCATTCGGTGTCGAGTTCCACCAGCACCGCCGTCCTGGCCGGGTCCGGCGCATAGCCACCGCCCAGATGGACGACCACCTCGGCATCCTTGGCGCGGCCGTCGAGGAAGGCGTCGCCCGCCGGGAAGGATCGGCTCTCGCCCGCCGCGCGAATGCTATAGGCCGGGGCCGCGCTGGCCTTTTCGCGGCGCGCGCCGGTCAGGAAGCCCTGCCCCGACTTGTCGCCCAGCTTGCCCGCCGCCACCATGCGCCGCAACAGCGGCGGCACCGAGGCGCGCTTGTCTAGCGTGATCGGATAGAAGGCCTCGCCCAGCCGGATCTGGGTATCGAGCCCAATCAGGTCCAAAAGGGAACAGGGCCCCATCTTGTAGCCCAGCCCCACCTTGATCGCGGTGTCGATGTCCTCGGGCGTGGCCAGTCCGGCCTCGATGGCGCGGATCACGTCGTTGTTGAAGGGCACCAGCAGCGCGTTCAGTATGAAGCCCGGCTTGTCCTGGGTCTCGACGGGGATCTGTCCCGCGGCCTCGGTCCAGGCCCAGGCGGTGCGGAACGCCTCGTCCGAGGTGTTCAGCCCGCGCGACATCTCGATCAGCTTCATCAGCTGGGCGGGCAGACAGAAATGCATGCCGACCACCCGATCCTCGCGCCCGCAGCCGCCGGCGATCTGGGTGATCGACAGAGTCGAGGTGTTCGAGGCAAAGATGGTTTCCGGCTTGCAGATGCCGTTCAACTTGCCGAACAACTCCTGCTTGACCTCGAGATTCTCGAAGATCGCCTCGATCACCAGGTCGCAATCGGCCAGCGCGGCCAGATCGGTGGTGTCGACCAGCCGCGCCAGCGCGGCGTCGCATTCCTCGGCGGTCATCCGGCCGCGCTCGACCGATTTGCCGAAGAATTTCTCGGCCGCCTTGCGTTGCCGGGCCAGCGCCTCGGCCGACATGTCGAAACAGACGGTTTGGAAACCCGCCCGCGCCGAAACCAGCGCGATCCCCGCGCCCATGGTGCCGCCCGCGCCGCACACTGCCACTTTGCCGATAGTCATTTTCTGATGAAACTCCGTCCGATGAGTTGGCGGTGCACCTGGTTGGTGCCCTCCCAGATCTGGGTGATCTTGGCGTCGCGCATCAGTCGTTCGGCCCGATAGTCGCGGCAATAGCCGTAGCCGCCATGGAACTGCACGCATTCGGTGGCCATCTTCATGGCAAGGTCGGTGGCCCGCAGCTTGGCGACCGAGGCTTCCATGCCGAAATCGGTCTCGCCCCCATCGACCAGATCGGCGACATAGTCGATCCAGCGCTCGACCATCAGCAGCTCGCAGGCCAGGTCGGCCAGGGTGAACTGGTTGCCCTGGAAGTCCAGCACCTTCTTGCCGCCCTGCACCCGGTCGTTGCCGTAGTTCACCATGTCCTTGAACGCCGCCCGCGAGATGCCCCGCGCATGGGCCGCCACCGAGGGACGCGACTTGTTCAGCGAGGCGAGCAGGATGCGCAGCCCGTCGCCGGGATTGCCGATCAGGTTGGCGCGCGGGATCCGCACATTGTCCAAGGACAGCGCGCAGGTGGACGAGCCGTTATGGCCCATCTTGCGCTCCTTGCCGATCACGCTGAAGCCCGGCGCGCCCTTTTCCAGGATCAGCACCGAGATGGCCTTTTTCGGATCCTCGATTTCGGACCATTTGCCGAACAGCAGAATCAGGTCGGCCACGTCGCCGCTGGTGATGAAGATCTTCGAGCCCTTGATGATGATCTCGTCGCCATCGGGCGTGAACGAGGTCTTCATGCCTGTCGCGTCCGACCCCGCCGTCGGTTCGGTGATGCCCAGGGCGCCCAGGCCGCCTTCGGCGATGCGGGGCAGCAGGCGGGCGCGCTGTTCGTCATTGCCGAAGTCGATCAGCGGCTTCATGCCGTGATAGTTGGTGGCATAGATGATCCCGGTCGAGGCGCAGGCCTCCGAGATGATAGACACGATCTCCAGATACAGCTTGTAGGACATCGGCATGCCGCCGAAGGCCTCGGGCACGAAGACCGCGTTCAGCCCCAGCGCGTTCAGCGCCTCGACGTTCTTCCAGGGAAATTCGCCTGTCGCATCGACATGTTCGGCATGGGGGGCGATCACCTCGTCGGCGACGCGCTGCACCTGGGAAAGGATCTGACGTTCCTCGTCGTTCCAGCGCCGCTCGCGCGCGACCCGTTCCAGCAGTTTCATGGTCTCTCCTTCTGCGCCGCGGGCAACGGCTGCAAGGCCATGCGCCGCGTGTCTTTTCCTGCATCACGCAAGTGGCATGCCAAAGGGAGGGGCGTGGAGGGCGGCCTGGGATCGCCGCCCGCTGCGCCGATCAGGGCTGGCCCAGCTCGGCAGGCAACCGATAGGCGCGCACCGCCGTCCCCGCGAACATGTCGCGCCGCTCATCCGCCGAATAGCCGGCGGTGATGCGCTTGAAGGTATTCCACAGCGCGCGATAGGACACGCCCGCCTTGTCCACCGGGAAGTTGCTCTCGAAGATCACCCGCGACGGGCCGAAGGGCTCGATGCAGGCCTCGACCAGCGGCTTCCAGGCTTCGGCCATCTCTTCGGAAGTCGGCGGCAGGTCGCGGTCGATGAAGTCGAAGCCGCCGTGGCGCATGCCGATCGAGCCGATCTTGATATGGGTGTTCGGCCGATTCGCCAGCTCGCGCATCGCTGCGGTCCATTCCTGGAACACCTCGTCCTTGCGCGCCTTGTAGGGGCCCTTCATGGTCCGGCCGGCCATGTGGTTGATGATGAACGGCGTGTCCGGGAAGGCATCCACCAGGTCGATCAGCTCGGGAAGCTGCGGGTGATAACACCAGGCGTCGAAGGTCAGGCCCAACGGCCCCAGCTTGGCAAACCCCTCGCGGAAGGTCGGATGCGCCATCAGCCGCGCCTCAGGCGGTTGGCGCAGGGTGTTCACCTCGGGGCTGGCGTCCCAGGCGGTCATGAAGCGGACGCCGCGATAGCGGTCGGGGGCGCGGGCGATCGAGGCGGCCAGCACCTCCTCGACGGCGGCGCCCAGCATCAGGTTGGCGGTGCCGACGATGCCCGCGCACATCCGCAGCCGGCCATAGCGGCCGCTGGCATAGGCGGCGCCGACGCCGTTGGCGAATTCCACCTCGCCCAGGCAGGCCAGGTTCGCGTCGGCGGCGTCGGCATTGTACATCGACTTCGCCTCGATGAAGACCGAGCCGCGGACGTTATGGCCCGATTCCTCGATCTCGCGCTGAAAATCCGGGGCGAGGTAGTGGATATAGTCGTTGTCCCAAAGGTGGTGATGGGCATCGACGATGGGCAGATCCGGGTCCAGAACCTCCTCGGTCCGCTGCGCCAGCCATTCGACGTCCACCCAGTGATGCGGAGGCATGCCTCGTTTCATGTCTTTTTCCTTTCGCTGCCGAAGACCGCGACGGTCCCCGTATTCCTGTTCGCGGCTAGGACACCGGCCTAGGGGCAGGTGTCCTCGAGAATCATCGCGGCGCATTTCTCGCCGATCATCATGCAGGGGGCGCTGGTATTGCCCGAGGTGATGGTCGGCATGATCGAGGCGTCGGCGACCCGCAGCCCCTCGATGCCGCGCACCCGCAGCCGCTCGTCCACCACGGCCATGTCATCGACGCCCATGCGGCAGGTGCCGACCATGTGATGGGTGATCTGCCCGGTCTCGCGCACCGCCTCGATGATTTCCTCGTCGGTCCGGACCGAGGGGCCGGGCATCATTTCCTCGGCGATGGTCTCGGACAGGGGCGGCGTGGCTAGCACCTCGCGCACCTTGCGGAAGCCGCCGATCAGCACCTGACGGTCGTTCTCGGTCTCGAGGAAGCGGAAATCAATCTTGGGTGGATCGCCGGGATCGGCCGAGCGGATGTGGACCGAGCCGGTGCTTTCCGTCCGCATCGGATGAACATACATGAAGAAGCCGTCGGTCTTGGACATCTTGCGGCTGCGGCCCTCGACCTGGGTCATCTCGGTCAGGAAAGGCGCGATGACCATCATGTAATCAGGGTTTTCCACGTCGGGCCGAGACTTGCCGAACACCCGCAGCGTCGCCATGCCCTGCGACGGCAGGCCCTTGCGGAACAGCACGTATTTCAGCACCTCCAAGGCCAGGCCCAGGCCGCGGCCCTTCCTGGTCAGCGAGATGCCGGGGCGATTGAACCGCCATTTCATCACCGCGCCGAAATGATCGCGCAGGTTCTCGCCCACGCCGCGCAGCTCATGCACCGGCTGGATGCCGTGTTCGCGCAGGATGTCGGGATTGCCGATGCCCGACAGTTCCAGCAGCTTGGGCGTGTTCGCCGCCCCGCAGGACACGATGACCTCGCGGCTGGCACGCGCCTCCTGCGGCTTGCCGTCGACGGTGTAGCGCACGCCGACGCAGCGCTTTCCCTCCAGGATCAGGCTGGTCGCCTCGGCATTGCGCTGGATAGTCAGCGTGCCGGCGCGGCGCGCGGGCTCCAGATACTGGGTGGCGGTGCTGTGGCGCAGCCCGCGCTTCACGGCCTGCTGCGACATGGCGATGCCATATTGGGTCTCGCCGCTGTAATCCGGGTTTTCCGGGATGCCGGCCTTGACCGCGGATTGGATGAACAGATCGAAGAAGGGTGAGACCTTGGCAGCCTGGTTGACATGGATCGGGCCCGTGCGGCCGCGGAATTCGTCCTTGCCGAGACTGGTGCTTTCCATCTTCTTGTAGAAGGGCAGCACGTCGGCATAGCTCCATCCCCGGCAGCCCATCTGGGCCCAGGTGTCATAGTCGATGGGCTGGCCGCGGTTGTAGACGGTGCCGTTGATCGCGCTGGAGCCACCGAGGATCTTGCCGCGCGGCACGAAGATGCGGCGGTTGCCATGCGTCTCGTTCGGCTCGGACTGGTAGCGCCAGTTCACCTTGGGATTGTCGACCATGAATCCGCCGCCCGAGGGCGAGAGGCTCCAGAAATAATGCGCGCCCTCGCTGCCTGCCTCGAGGCACAGGACACGATACTTGCCACCTTCGCTCAACCGTCCGGCGACAACGCCGCCTGCGGACCCCGAGCCAATGACTATGAAGTCATATGTCCCGCTCATGTTTACCCTCCCAGTCTCTGCGAAACTTTTCGACGGGAATCCGCACGGCTGCAATCGTCTGATTCCTGCGCCTCCTGTCATCGGTGCCTGTTCAGCAAATTCGATGCCACGGAGGCGCGGCAGCGACGAAGACGCGCCTGCCCGGTCCGCAGTGGGGGCAGGATGCGGGCGGTCGGTGGGGGCCCGGGCCGCAGGAACCTGCCCTGCCCGCCCGGCTCTGGCACGGACCTTGCTTGACCGATGCCGAAGACCGCGGCCGTGCCTCTGCCGTTCGCCGCGAGCAACCAAAAAGAACCTGAGGAGATGAAATGTCCCTGCGCAATCGTGCCGTGATCGTCGGCGTTGGAGAAAGCGATATCGGCAAGATGCCGCATATGTCGGGGCTGGGCCTGAACGCCCAGGCGGCAATGCGGGCGGTCAAGGATGCCGGGCTGAAGCATACCGACATCGACGGGTTGCTGACCGCCTATTCCTTTACCGAGCCCTATTTCATGCTCGGCTCGGTGCTGGCGGAATATCTGGGCATGCGCCCGACCTACAACGCCTCGATCGTGGTCGGCGGCGGCTCGCCCGCGGCGATGCTGCATCACGCCGCCCAGGCCATCGACAGCGGCGCCGCCAATTACGTGCTGGTCTGCGCGGGCGAGAACCGCGCCTCGGGCATGACCCGCGACGCGGCGGTTTCCGCGCTGTCAGCGGTGGGCCATCCCTATTTCGAGGCGCCCTATGGCATCGGCATCCCCTCGCTCTATGCGCTGGTGGCCCAAGCCTACATGCACAAATACGGCACCACGCGCGAGCAGATGGCGGCGGTCGCGGTCAACACCCGCAACCATGCGCTGATGCACCCGAACGCGCATATGAAGAAGCCGATCACGCTGGAGGACGTGCTGACCTCGAAGCCGATCTCTGACCCGCTGCACATGCTGGACTGCTGCCTGCTGTCCGATGCCGGCGGCGCCTTCATCGTCACCTCGCCCGAGCGCGCGGCCGACCTGCCCGGCAAGCCGATCTGGCTGGCCGGAATCGGCGAATGCCACACGCATGAGCACCTGACCTCGGCCCCCAGCCTGACGGAGTTCGGCGCCGAGGAATCCAGCCGCCGCGCCTATGACATGGCCGGGCTGGGGCCGCAGGACATGGACGTGGCAATGCTTTACGACTGCTTCAGCATCGTGCCGATCATCGAGCTGGAGGAATGCGGCTTCGTGCCGCGCGGCGAGGGCGGCGCCTTCTTTGCCGAAGGCCATGCGGCCGTGGGCGGCAAGCTGCCGATCAACACCCATGGCGGCATGCTGAGCCATGCCCATGCCGGCGCCGTCGGCGGGCTGATGAGCATCGTCGAGGCGGTGCGGCAACTGCGCGGCGAATGCGGCCAGCGCCAGGTCCCGGGCGCCGGCGCGGCCTTCGTGCATGGCGAGGGCGGGCTTTTGTCCTCGCATATCTCGATGGTGTTCACCTCGGAACGCCGCTGAGTCTCGCGGCGCAGGACATGCGCGGGTCTCGGAGCTGGCTCCGGGGCCCGCTTTCTGCTGTCAGACGCAACCCGTTTTGAAAGGATGACAATGACCGACGCCTATATCTGCGACTATATCCGCACCCCCATTGGCCGCTTCGGCGGCGCGCTTGCCAGCGTGCGGGCCGATGATCTTGCCGCCGTGCCACTGAAGGCGCTGGCGGCGCACAATGCCGGCCTTGACTGGGAGGCCGTGGACGACGTGATCTATGGCTGCGCCAACCAGGCCGGCGAGGACAATCGCAACGTCGCGCGCATGGCGGTGCTGCTGGCCGGGCTGCCGGTCCGCGTCGGCGGCACCACGGTCAACCGGCTTTGCGGCTCGGGCATGGATGCGGTCATCATGGCCGCCCGCGCCATCAAGGCCGGCGAGGCCGAGTTGATCGTCGCGGGCGGCGTCGAATCGATGTCCCGCGCCCCCTTCGTGCTGCCCAAGGCCGAGTCGGCGTTCAGCCGCAATGCCGAGATCCACGACACCACCATCGGCTGGCGCTTGGTGAATCCGCTGATGAAAGCGCAATACGGCGTGGACTCCATGCCCGAGACGGCCGAGAACGTCGCCGAGGACTTCGCCATCTCGCGCCAGGATCAGGATGCCTTCGCGCTGCGTTCGCAGACCAAGGCCGCCGCAGCGCAGGCCAACGGACGGCTGGCGCGCGAAATCACCCCGGTGACTATCCCGCAGCGCAAGGGCGATCCGAAGCTGGTCGAGCTGGACGAGCACCCGCGCGCCACCACCATCGAGGCGCTGGCCAAGCTGCCGACGCCCTTCCGAGCCGGTGGTTCGGTCACGGCCGGCAATGCCTCGGGCGTGAATGACGGGGCAGCGGCGCTGATCGTGGCCTCGGCCGAGGCGGCAAGGAAATACGGGCTGACGCCGATTGCCCGCATCTTGGGCGGCGCGGTTGCCGGGGTGCCGCCGCGGGTGATGGGGATCGGCCCGGCGCCCGCCTCGAAAAAGCTGTTGGCGCGGCTGGGGCTGACGCAGGCGGATTTCGACGTGATCGAACTGAACGAGGCCTTTGCCAGCCAGGGCCTTGCCACGTTGCGCGATCTCGGCATTGCCGATGACGACGCCCGCGTGAACCCGAACGGCGGTGCCATCGCCCTTGGCCATCCGCTGGGCATGTCGGGTGTGCGTATTGCCGGCACGGCGGCGCTGGAACTGAGCCTGAGCGGCGGCAAGCGTGCGCTTTCGACCATGTGCATCGGCGTGGGCCAGGGCATCGCCATCGCGCTGGAACGGGCCTGACGACAAGAAGCCGGCGGCCACAAGGGCCGCCGGGACATTGTCTCTTCGAATCGGCCTCCGCTGCAAGGCGGGGGCTTTTCGTTTCAGAAGGTGAATTTCACCACGCCTTGCAGGCGCGTGTTGTCAAAACTGGTGCCATCGAACTGCTCGCGCTCGCCCCATGCAACTTCCGCCGCCAGCATCAGCGGCTTGGTGGGGAAATAGCGATAGGTCAGATAGGCCGAGCTCAGCTTCTTGGTATAGGACGCATCCGCGCCGGCATAGTCGTCATAGCGCTGGAAACTATAGGCGACAGAAATATCGCTTTTCTCGCCCAGTTTCTGGGTCACGCCGGCCTTCATGGTATTGACCTTGATCGCATCTCCGTTAGCGTCGATGTCGAAAGCATATTTTCCCGCCGCGCCGACCTCGAGCCCAGCAAAGGCGGAATTACTCAGCGCTGTGGCGATGCCCTTGCCGCCCAGATACTGCAACTGCAGCTTGCCACCTTCCCAAGCTTCGAAATCGGCACCGATCGCATAGCCCAAGCCGCGCACGCTATCATTACCGGCAGTTTCCAGACTGCGGCTCATCACGCCCATGCCCAGTTTCAAGCGCCCGGTCGAATAGCCGGCAAAACCTGTCAATGCCAGGTTCGAGGCGCTACCCGGCGCGACATCCTCTTCGATTGCCGCCGAGAACCGCCAGTTTTCATTGGGCTTATAGGTAAAGCGCACCTGCGGCGTGCGGTAATAGCTGCCGCCGGCCGGCCCGTTGAAATCCTGCACGGCGCCCGGTCCCCCTTCGGCCGGAACCCAGTTCGTCCAGGTCTGACCAGCCAGCAGCGGCCCGACCTCGCCATAAGCATGACGCAGACGGAACGTACCGCCGCCGCCGCCGTAGAAATCGCCCTCGATATTGAACTTCAACGGACCGATATCGGTGTCGACGCTGCCCTTGACCCCGAGGCGGCTTTCATAGGCATGGGCCCCGGTGCTACGGTCCTTGAGGCTGGTTGCGTTCACGCCCGCCATGCCTCCGGTGGTGTTGCCGAGGTCATAATTGTTGTCGCTGATCACATCCAGCTTGGTAAAGCCGTAGAATGTCAGCTTGACACCCGGATTGGCAATTACTCCAGGAGCTGCCGCCTGCTCGGCCTCAAGCGCCGCAATACGCGCCTCCAGCGCCCGTAAGTCCTGCGCGGCAGCCGTTCCCGAGAATCCGATCCAAGCCGCCGCGCCAAGCACGGCGCCCGACAAGATCGTTCCGGTCTTCATTTTGATGTATCTCATGTTTTCCTCCCATTCGACTTGCCTGTTCCAAGCACAAGTCTCTCAATCCTAGATGCACGAAACATCCGGCCCATTCAGTGTTTGAAGATCCAATAATGAACGGCGCCAGAGCGCTCGCCCAATTTTCGAACGCCTTGCAGCGCAATCCCGCTTTCGCAAATCCCGGGCCACACGCAGCCTTGCCAAGGGGATTTTCTCGTCGGTCATAGACAGCCCACTGGTCCGGATAGATCGGAACGGTCTCCCCCACTCCGGTGTAAGATCATTCCGTAATGTAAAAGCTGCCCTCGATGATTTCCGGATCCATCTTGGAGCCCTCGACAAAGCGATTGCTGAAGTTCAGCACCTTCTCGACATCCGCATTTTCGATGCGCATGTCCTGCGGCACATAGGATTTGGCCTGTTCCCAGATGTCGGAGAACTGCTCAGGAGCAATGCCTTCGAAATACTCCTGCCGGACCTGATCCCGAACCGTGTCCGAGGTGGAATCGTCCAGCATTGCGGCGGCAGATTTCCGAATTGCAGCAACGACTTTCCTAGCTGTGTCAGGATTCTCTTGCACCCAGGCGCCATTGGTAATCGCCACGGTATAAAGGAAGTTGTCTAGGGCAGGCACCTCGCCTACCGAAAGATTGAAGGCGTAGACCGCACCAAGATCCTTGATAGCCAAGTCCGGTGAAGGCGGGGAAAGAGAGAATCCGTCAAGCACTCCCTGCTCCAACCCGACCTGATAGGTCCCAAGATCGCTTCCCATGGGCACGATGGTCAGGTCTCGGTCCGGGTTGATGCCGGCCTCATTCGCCAAGTAGCGCAAGATGTGCTCTCCCGCGCTGCCGCCAGGAGTACCGAGTCGGGCTCCTTTTAACGCTGCAAGCTTTTCCGAATATGGGCTATCGGCTTTGATTCCATGTTTCTTTGCCCAGTCCTGCGAGAATACCACCCCGGTGGTATATTGCCGCGTCATGGGCGCCAGCAGGACAATATCCACCCCCTCGTTCCTTAGGAAAAGCGAAGTGCTGGTCGCTGTCATACCGACATCGGCAGCTCGGCTTGCCACCGCCGCGGCCACCTTGCTGCCGCTCGACGTCTGGATCACTTCCACCTCAAGGCCCGCCTCGTCGAAATAGCCCATGGTAAGGCCGATCAGATAAGGCATGAAGGCCGCACTGCTGGTTGATTGAATGATCCGAACCGGCTCTTTTGGTTCTGCCGCCTGCGTGGGACCTGAAAGCAGGGTGGCAATCAGAAGCACCGCTATCTTTCTTCTTGTCAATTTCATCCTCCCATTTTTCTGTATACGATGGCTCGCAACCCGTTCGGCATCACGCATCGCTCAGCTGCTCAGCAATTCATGTGCCACCAGCAGCGATTTCCCTGCGTTTTTTGATTTCCATCTTGATTCACCACACCGACAGAAAGCGAAGTTCCCGCTATCTGGCAGGGATGTTGGTAAGCTATTCTTACCAGTGTGCGCTTAATTTACAGCTGGACTAACGGAACTTCATTGCCTTATTTCAACCAAACCCATTGCTGGCGCACTCGCGATCCATCCCAAGTCCACTTCTTTCCGCCAGACGCGCATGCTCAATCGTTGGAGCGATGTCACGGAAGCGACATGGACAGAACCTCTCAGCTTCCAGAGATCTAAGTGACTGAATATTCCCAGAATGTGAGGTAATATATGAGAATCCTCGTGCCAGTGAAGCGCGTGATCGACTACAACGTGAAGGCCCGTGTGAAGGCTGACGGGTCTGGTGTCGATCTGGCGAATGTGAAGATGTCGATGAACCCGTTCGACGAGATCGCGGTCGAGGAGGCGATCCGTCTGAAGGAGAAGGGCCAGGCCGAGGAGGTGATCGCGGTCTCGATCGGCGT
>NZ_JAEN01000021.1:0-82186 GCF_000518925.1 Paracoccus sp. J39
GATGCAGCTCATCGACAAGCAGTTCCTCGACACCCCCTTCTACGGGGTCCGGCAGATGACCTGGCATCTGCAGAACGAGGGGCACGGCGTGAACCAGAAGCGCATCCGACGGCTGATGCGGCTCATGCGCCTGATGCCGATCTACCAGAAGCCCAACACCAGCAAGCCGAGGAAAGGGCACAAGACCTATCCCTATCTGCTGGGCGGGCTACGGGTCGATCGCCNCGGTCAGGTCTGGTGCGCCGACATTACCTACCTGCCGATGCGGCGCGGCTTCCTGTATCTCGTCGCCATCATGGACTGGTTCACCCGAAAGGTGCTGGCGTGGCGGATATCGAACACGCTGGAGGCGGACTTTTGCGTCGAAGCGCTGAACGAGGCCATCCACCGCTTCGGCGCGCCGGGGATCATGAATACGGACCAAGGTTCACAGTTCACGTCTTTTGCCTGGACGGACAGGCTGAAGCGCGCTGGCACTCGGATCTCGATGGACGGCAAGGGGCGCTGCATCGACAACGTCTTCATTGAACGCCTGTGGCGGTCCCTGAAGTATGAATGCGTCTACCTGCATGCCTGGCAAACGGGGTCACAGGCCAAGGCTGCCATTGGCCGATGGATCACCTTCTACAACCACCAGAGGCCCCACACCGCCCATGGCGGACGACCACCCGCCGTGGTTTACTTCAACAGTATCGAAATCGATCAGCAGGCGCAGGCAGTAGCTTAAATATCCCCGAAAACTGTCCAAGGATCGGGGAGCAGCTCAAACCATGCCAATGATTGCTCCGAACACGCGATACTGATGCAGCCTATATTCCCGGCTGGCCGGTTTACGGCCGAAGGGATCGGCAGCGTCGAGCGCTTGGTAACAGGCAGATATTTGCTCACGCGTTGCTGTTATAATCAGTCTCTTGCGACGGTAAGCATCAGATTCCGCGCCAATCTGCCTCAGATCCCACCGGAGTGACCCGGCTGGGTCAAAGCGGCTAGCTCCGCCGCCGGCAGGTCGGGATCCAGCCGATCCAGAGCCGCCATCAGGTCGGCGGCCTGCACCTCGCCGATGACACGATTGGTCAGTTCAGCGAATTTCTGGTCCTGATCGGAGCGAGGCATCGGATTATGGGCAGTGCCGATGGGATCCTCGACGAAGACATGCTGCGCAGTCCCGTCGGCAAAGGTGATGTTCAGATCGGCCACGAATTTGCCGGGGTATTGCCGGTCCATTTCCGGAACCACCTCCAGATGGATGCGGCGCGCGGTATCGACCACCGAGGCGAGGTTCAGATCGCCCCGCAGATAATCGAAATGCGCAGCATAGCCGTTGCCCAACCCGTGCAGCGTCAGCGCCATCTGGACCGGCGCGCTGTATTGCACATGCACGATATTCTGCGGATTCCAGGCGTTCACGTTAACGGTGCCGACCACGACGTCGGCGCTTGGCTGGATCCGGGCATCGATGCGGGCGATCTGCGCATGCTGACCGGCATAGGGGCGCATGGCGTCAATATAGGCGTGGTTGCAACCGCAGCAGCAGTAGGGCTTCAGCCAGACCCTCTCGATCTGGAACGGCGCATCGGGGGCAAAGACCGCCTCGGCGCCCGCGCCGGAACCGCGCTGCAGATAGGTGCGGTAAAAGCCCTTGTTGCCGGTCAGGAAGGCGCGCGGCCCGGTGATGCCCGCCGCCGCCATATAGGCGGCGCGCATCCCGTTCGTCGTGCCGATGCCGGCATGGACCCGCTTGACCGAGCCGCCGGTCGAGGTGAACTCCGCCGCGCCCGAGGCGTGACTCATGGCGATGGACAGCGCGTTGAGCGTGGTCTCCTGATCGAAGCCCTGCAACTTGGCGACCACCGCCGCCGCACCGAACACCGACAGCACTGCATGCGGCTGGAAACCGCGGGTCAGCAGGTCGGGCGCGGCGAGATTGCCGATGCGGGTATAGGCCTCGTAGCCCGCGACGATGGCGGTGATCACATCGCGCATCGGCAACCCGCGTTCCGTTCCCAGAGCCAGCGCGGCAGCGACCACGCAAGAGCCCGGATGGCTGGCGCTTTCGCGATGCGCGTCATCATATTCGAAAGCATGGCCGAAAGTGGCGTTGACGAAGGCCGCGTCGATGGGCGCCATGGTCTCGGACGTCCCGGTGATCACCGCACGCCCCGGCCGGCCAAGCGCGCGGGCATAGTCCAGGACCTGCCCCGACCAGGGCAATTGCGAGCAGCCGATCTCCAGCGCGATCTGATCGCGCATCAAGGTGCTGACCCCGGCAAGCGTCTCGGGGGACAGATCTTCGTAGCGCAGGCCATGGACCAGGCGGACCAGAGCCGCTTCCACGGGCGGGCAGGCCTCGGCGCCCGTGGGCCAAGCCGCGCTCATACCGACACCGTGGTCGAGCGGGACACGTCTTCCCATTTCGCGATCTCCTCCAGCACCTGCGCGCATTCCGCCCGCAGATGGGCCAGCGCATCGACGCCCAGAGGCAGGCGCAGCGGCGGGTCCTCGGCATCGACGATGCGGCACAGCGCCGGGCCGATCCTGGCCGGGTCGTTCGGCTGCGTTCCATGGCGCGAACTGCTGTAGCTGCTGATCCAGTCCCCCAGATCCTTGTAATCGGGGATATCCGACAGCTTGCTGTCGAGCGAACCGCCCGCGAAATCGCTGCGGAAGGGGCCGGGCTCGACGATGGTCACCTTGATGCCAAGCGGACCGACCTCGCGCGCAAGCGACTCGGAATAGCCTTCGACGGCGAATTTCGCGGCGCTGTAGAAGGAAAAGCCGGGCGCCGCGCCGAAGCCCGCAGTCGAGGAAAAGTTCAGGATGTGACCGCTGCTGCGCTTGCGCATGCCGGGCAGGACGGCGCGGATCATCTCGGTCGTGCCGAAGAAATTGACCTCGAACAGCGGGCGGTATTTCTCGGGCGGGGTTTCCTCGGCCACCGAGGTCAGGCCGTAGCCCGCATTGTTCACCAGCACGTCGATGCCGCCGAAATCGGCCTCGGCCTGCGCCACCACCTCGGGGAAGCGGGCATGGTCGGCGGCGTTCAGGTGATAGGCGCGGGCGTGGTCCGGGAACCGTTCGACCAGCGCGCTGCGGCCGTCCTTGTTCAGAACGGTGACGATCACGTTGTCGCCCCGCTCCAGCGCCGTCTTGGCGGTCTCATACCCAAGGCCCTTGTCGGCGCCGGTGATCAGCCAGGTTTTCATCGTCAGCCCTCCGCTCTGCTCGCGCGCAGCTTAACGGCGGCGCGGGGCGGCGGTGGAGTCCCGCACCGCATCCAAAGGCCGCCCCATCGCTCCCCATAGGAAAATCCTTTCGCCGATCGCCATCGGCGCGGCGAGCCATAGGTCATTCCGTTGGCAGCAATCGAAAGCGGCCAATTCTCAACGCATCGAGTTTCCCCCCAATGCCGCCAACAGGCGTCGATCCGGGAACAGGGAGGTCCTCATGACGACGGAAACTGCAGCAAAAACCGCGCGCACATCATTCACGATCACACAGGAAGGCATCGTCATCGCGCTGACGGTCGCGCTGCTGGCGATCTTTTCGGTCACATTGCCCGGCTTTCTCAGTGGTGCGAATCTGGTGAACCTGCTGCGCGGGGTCTCTGTTCTGGGCATGCTGGCATTGGGAATGAGCATCGTGGTCATCGGGCGCGGCCTCGACCTGGCCATGGTGGCGACGCTGGTCGTGGGCATGGGCTGGGCGCTGACGCTGACGGCGGGAGGCCACGGCTTCGGCACCTCGCTACTGCTGGGGGCGGGCTTCGCCATCCTTGCCGGGGCCGCGATCGGCATGATCGTGGCCTTCGCCGAGATCCCGGCGGTCTTCACCTCGCTGGCCATGGCCTCGGTGATCTTCGGCTTCGGCAACGCGGTGTTCTTCCGCAACGACGTGCACAACGCGCCGGCCAACGTGGAATGGCTGTCCGCGCTCGGCTATGGTGCGTTCCTCGGGGTGCCGCTGGTAATCTATGCCTTTGCTGCGCTGGCGCTGGCGGTGCATCTGTTGCTGCGCTTCACCCGCTTCGGCCAGATGATCTACGCCATGGGCGACAACCCTGCCGCCGCGCGCCAGACCGGGATGCCGGTGCGACCGGTCATCGTGGCGCAATATGTCATCAGCAGCCTGATCGCCTTTCTGGTCGGGCTGGTCATCGTCGCCTCGAATTCCGGGCTGAACACGCGGGTCTACAATTCAACGCTGGTCTATGACGTGCTGCTGGTGGTGGTGCTGGGCGGCATCGGCCTGTCGGGCGGGCGCGGCAATGTGCGCAACGTCATCGTCGGCACCCTTCTGGTCGGCACGCTGTTCAGCGGGATGACCATCATGAACCTGTCCTACACCACGCAGAACCTGGTCAAGAGCCTGGTTCTGCTGGCCGCGCTGATCGCCGAGACCCTGATCAATCCGCGCGACGAACAAACAGCACAACAAGGCGACATCTGATCGCCGTCACTTCCGGGAGGAAACCATGAAAGCCAAGACCATCCTGGCGGGCGCCGTTGCGCTGGCCCTGTCCGCCCTGCCCCTTGCCGCGCAGGAAAGCGGCGTGGACAACCCCACCCGCAACGCCGTTCTAAAAAAACTGCAAGGCAAGCGCGTCGTCTATATCCCGATGAACATGAGCGTGGACCTGACCATCGGCTGGAACGAGATCATGCAGAGGCAGGCCAGGGAATACGGATATACGGTCGATGTGCGCGACGCGAACTGGAGCACCGAGGCAGGTTCTCGCGCGCTGACCGCCGCGATTTCCGAAAAGCCCGACCTGGTGGTGCTGGCTCTGATGCTGTAACCGCCCCCCGACGGCATCGACGTGCCAAGGTGGGATCGCAACAATCCGTATTGGGAGGCGGTCATGTCGGAGATTATCACGGTCGGACTGGATCTGGCGAAGAATGTGTTCCAGGTCCACGGTGCTGACAGCAAAGGCAGTGCTGTCTTACGCAAGAAGCTCAGACGGGCTCAGGTGTTTGAGTTCTTCGCCAAGTTGCCGCCCTGCCTGGTGGCGATGGAGGCCTGCGGTGGCGCGCATTTCTGGGGTCGGGAGCTGGCCAAGCTCGGCCACGACATCAAGCTCATCCCGCCCGCCTATGTGAAGCCCTTCATCAAGCGGCAAAAAAATGATGCGGCGGATGCCGAGGCGATCTGCGAGGCGGCGCAAAGACCGAACATGCGCTTTGTTCCCGTGAAGAGCGAGGAAACGCAAGGAGCGGCCAGCGTCTTCCGCGTCCGGGAGTTGCTCATCCGGCAGCGTACCCAGGCCATCAACGCGCTCCGCGGACATCTCACCGAGTATGGCTGGGTGGTGCCACAGGGTGCGACGAATGCCCGGCGCCTGGTTGCCCTCGTCGCGGATGAAGAATCGGGCCTGCCCGCCACGGCGCGGGCATCCCTGACGGTCCTGACTGAAACGCTTGTCCAGCTCGACGGTCAGATCGAGACCTTGGATGCCGAGATCGACCGGCGCGCCAAGACCGATGAAGTCGCCCGGCGCCTAATGACGATCCCGGGCATCGGCCCGTTGATCGCCACGGCCATCGCCACACTGGCTCCGCCGCTGGAAGCGTTCCGGAAGGGCCGAGACTTCGCGGCATGGCTTGGGCTCACGCCCAGGCAGCATTCGACGGGCGGAAAGCAACGGCTGGGAGCCACGACGAAGATGGGTGAGCGTTCCCTACGCCGGTTGCTGATCATCGGCGCCAACAGTGTCATCATCAAGCGCCATAGTCATGCGTCAGCGCGCGCCGGCACCTGGCTGGCAAGGATGCTGGAGCGCAAGCCGCCGATGCTGGTGCGCGTGGCCTTGGCCAACAAGATGGCGCGGATCGTCTGGGCGTTGATGAAGAGCGGAGAGGTCTACCGGGCTCCGGCCATGGCGGCGTAAAGTCCGTCAGCGGTCGCGAGGTCGTCGGAGCGGAGGAGGGCTGAGAGCAACTTGGCGCAACGGTCGCAAGACAAGGTCGGAAAACCAGAGCGCAACAGAGTGCCATCGAGCACGCGGCTTTGATTTGGTTCCGACCCGCGAACACCATGCGGGCCCGCGGCATGACTATGGCCGCATCACGAGGCCGGATACATGTCAGCACCCGACACCGCGCCAAATTGCTCCAAAACCCTCTTGCGCAAGGGGCGGTTATACATGTTGCACAAATCCCGTGTGGGATTCAGATCGTGAATCCAGGGTGGTAGCTGTGATGTATGAGCAGACCTACACCCCCGACCTACAGGACCAGGAACTGGCCAGCCTACAATGAAGCGCTCAAGCGCCGCGGCTCGCTGACGATCTGGTTCGATCCCGAGATGAGCTGGGATGCCGCGCCGACAGGTAGGCGTGGCCGCCAGCAGACCTACAGCGATGCCGCCATCCAGACATGCCTTTCGATGAAGGTGCTGTTCGGCATGGCGCTTCGGCAGACGACAGGCTTCGTCGAAAGCCTACTGCGGCTGGTCGGCCTCGACTGGGCGGTGCCCGACTTCAGCACCCTGTCCCGCCGCCAGAAGACCCTGGCCGTGAACATCCCGTATCGCGGCTCCAAGGGGCCGCTGCACCTGCTGATCGACAGCACGGGTATCAAAGTCGAGGGCGAAGGCGAGTGGCACGCCCGCAAGCATGGTGGACCCAAACGGCGCGTCTGGCGCAAGATCCATCTCGGGATCGACGAGGAAACACTGGAGGTTCGCGCAGTCGAGGTCACAGGGAGCCATATCGGCGATGCACCGGTCTTACCCGACCTGCTCAACCAGATCCCAGCGTACGAGCAGATCAGCAGCGTCACTGCCGACGGTGCCTACGACACCCGCAAATGCCACGATGCAATCGCTGACCGCGGCGCCCGCGCTGTCATTCCGCCTCGCAAGAATGCCAAGCCGTGGAAGACCGTCACCGCCGGCGCGGTCGCACGAAACGAAGCGCTGCGGGCATCGAAATACCTCGGTCGTGCTCTCTGGCGACGATGGAGCGGATACCACCGCCGAAGCCGCGTCGAAACGAAGATGCACTGTGTGAAACTGCTGGGGCAGCGCCTCATGGCGCGGGACTTCGACCGACAGGTCGCGGAGCTTCAGGTCCGTATCGCCGTTCTGAACGGCTACACCGCGCTCGGCATCCCTGTCACAGAGCCCGTGGGATAAGTCTGTCCGGGGAAAGGGGAACCCCGGCCATCAGCCGATTTGTGCAACATGTATAACCGCCCCTTGCGCAAGAGGGTATTTGGGATCTTTTTGGCGCGTTGTCGGGTGCTGACATGTATCCGGCCTTTGATGCGGCCATCTCATGCCGCGGGCCACTATGGTGTTCGCAGATCAGGTCCAAATCAAAGCCGCGTGCTCGATGGCACGTGTTGCACAACTGGTTTTCCTGATCCTGTCTCACGACCGTTTCGCCAAAGGTCTCCTTGCCCTCTTCCGCTCCGACGTCTCGCGGCTTTTGACGACTTACATCGTCGGTGCCGGAGCCTTGTAAACACCACCGCGGGCCATCAGGGCCCATACGATCCGCGCCATCTTGTTTGCCAGTGCGACCCGCACCAGCATAGTTGGCTTACGGCCGACCATGTCGCTCAGCCATGTTCCGTGCTTTGCGCCAGCATGCACATTCCGTTTGATGATTACGCTGTTGGCGCCGATGATCAGCAAGCGTCGCAGCGATCTCTCACCCATCTTCGTTGTAGCCCCCAGCCGCTGCTTACCACCTGTCGAGTGTTGTCGGGGCACGAGGCCTAACCATGCGGCAAAATCCCGGCCTTTGTGGAAGGTCTCGGCTGCTGGCGCCAGTGTTGCAAAGGCCGTGGCGATCAGTGGCCCGATGCCAGGGATCGTCATCAGCCGCCTGGCCAGATCATCTTCTTTGGCACGGCGCGCGGTCTCTGCATCAAGCTTTGTGATCTCTGCCTCCAGATGGCGAAGTGAGAGGATCAGAACCTGCAGGGTCGCCATTGCCTCGGAAGGCAGCCCGCAAGTCTGATCCTCGACGATCCTGATCAGCTTCTGGACGTTGGATGGGCCCTGCGGCACGACCTGACCGAATTCCGTTAGGTGACCACGAAACGCGTTGATGAGCTGGGTGCGCTGACGGATCAGCACTTCGCGGACCCGAAAGACCATGGCTGAGCCCTGGGTCTTTTCGCTCTTCACCGGCACGAAGCGCATCGTCGGCCTTTGGGCCGCTTCGCAAATCGCTTCGGCATCGGCGGCATCATTTTTTTGCCGCTTCACGAAGGGCTTCACATAGGCCGGCGGGATCAGCCGCACGTCATGGCCCAGCTTGCCTATCTCACGCCCCCAGAAGTGCGCGCCACCGCAAGCTTCCATGGCGACAACACAAGATGGGAGCGTTGAGAAAAAGGCCAGAACCTGATCGCGCCGCAGCTTCTTGCGCAGAACAGCCTTTCCAGATTGATCGGCACCATGAAGCTGGAACACATTCTTTGCCAGATCCAGGCCGATTGTAGTAATCTCCGACATGACCGCCTCCCTAATGGATTGTGATGATCCCACCATGGCACATCGATGCCGTCGGGGGGCGGTTACATCATCAGAGCCGCCGCGCTTGCGATCTTCATGGCGCTGACGCCTGGCATGTTCTCGGCCTTCGGGCTATTCGACCTGACCGGACAGATGGCCGAGTTCGGCCTGCTGGCCATCGCGCTGACGGTGGTGATGATCTCGGGCGGGATCGACCTGTCAGTGGGCTCGATCTTCGCGCTCTGCGTGCTGACGATCCTGACCTGCCTGAACGTCTGGCAGCTGCCGCTGGGCGTGGCGCTGCTGGTCACGCTGGCGGTGGGCGGGTTCTGCGGGGCGATCAACGGCTTCCTGATCGGCTATATGCGGCTCAGGGCCTTCCTGACCACGCTGGTCACGCTGATCATCTTCCGTTCCGTCTATGAGCTGATCTTCCCGCAATTCGGCACCCGGATCATCATGGGCATGTCGGATTCGGCGCTGTGGCAGGTGATCGGCACGGGCTCTTTCCTGGGCCTGCCATGGGCGGTAGTGATCGCGGCGGTGGTCGCGGCGGTGATCCATGTCATGCTGTCGCGGTCGCGCGCCGGCTGGCATATCGCGGCGGTGGGCGGCGCGCGGCGCTCGGCCTATAACGCGGGCATCCCCGTCCGCCGCGTGGTGTTCCTGACCTATGTGTTCGGCGGCCTGCTGACGGCGCTGGCCGCCACGCTTTACGGCGCGCGGCTGGGCAGCATCGGCTCGGACACCGGCATGGGGCTGGAGATCGCGATCCTGACCGCGACCGTGCTTGGCGGCGTCACCCTGGGGGGCGGGCGCGGCTCGGTCGCCAAGGCGCTGATGGGCGCGGTCATCGTGCTGCTGGTCCAGAACGGGCTGTTGCAGATGGGTGTGTCCGGCCCCATCGCCTCGATGGTGCTGGGCGTCATCCTGCTGCTGGCGGTGTATCTGGACGTGCGCTGGCTGAAGAACCGGCAGAAGCTGCTGAACAGCACCTATGTCTCACCCGGCTATTATGCGCAGGACCCGCTGCCCACGACCGATCCCGGCTCGGGTTCGATCTTCGCGGTGAACGACCGGCTGCATGATGTCGAGGTGATCGGTCTGGGCCAGATCGAGGGTCCCGAGGACGTGCTGATCGACCGCGAGGGCAATGTCTATTCCGGCAGCCGCCAGGGCGACATCGTCCGCTTCCTCGCCCCCGACCACAAGAAGATGGAGATCTTCGCCCATATCGGTGGCCTGCCGCTAGGCATGAACTTCGACTGCGACGACAACCTGGTGGTCTGCGTCGGCGGCATGGGCCTCTACATGGTCACGCCCCAGCGCGAGGTGGTCAAGCTGACGGACGAGACCAACCGCAGTCCGTTTTCCATCATCGACGACAGCCAGCTGCGGCTGGCCGACGACCTGGACATCGCGCCGGACGGGCGGATATTCTTCTCCGAGGCGACGGTGCGCTATGGCGCGCATGACTGGCCGCTGGACGCCATCGAGTGCCGGGGCAACGGGCGGCTGATCTGCTACGATCCGAAAACGAAAACCACCCGCACCGTGCTGCGCAACCGCATCTTCCCGAACGGCATCACCTGCCTGCCGGACGGCGAGTCGCTGCTGTTCGCGGAAACCTGGGCCTGCCGCATCAGCCGCTTCTGGTTCGACGGCCCGAAGAAGGGCACGGTCGAGCCGGTGCTATCGAACCTGCCCGGCAACCCCGACAACATCAACCGCGCCTCGGACGGGAACTACTGGGTCTCGCTGGTGGGCATGCGCGGGCCGGCGCTGGACCTGGCGATGAAGAAGCCCGGCTTTCGCCGCCGCATGACCCGGCAGGTGTCCCCGGCGAACTGGCTTTACGCCAATATCAACACCGGCTGCATCATCCGCTTCACCGAGACGGGCGAGATCCTTGAATCCATCTGGGACGCGGGCGGCGAGAACCACCCGATGGTCACCTCGGTCAAGGAACACAAGGGCTATCTTTATATCGGCGGGCTGTCGAACAACCGCATCGGCAAGTGGAAAATCCCCGGCGCCGACCCGAACTGGTCCGGTCCCGAGAGCTATTGGGGGGCAAAGCCATGATCGCTTTCCTGCGCGACCGCATGGACGCCTGGCTGGGGCGCGGCCAGCACAGCACCTCGGTCCCGGTGATGGACGGGCCGCTGCAACCGAACCAGCGCATCGAGACCGCGCCGGTCCTGCTGCGGGCTGAGGGGCTGGACAACCTGACCGCCGGCGACGGACTGTTCTACAGCGCGGGACCCATGCTGATGCGGCATGAGGGTGAGGAACTCGCGCGGTTCGACGCATCCGTCTCGGCCCTTGCCGCGCATGGCCAGGCGCTGGCCGTGGGCGTCGAGGGCAAGGGCGTCACCTTGCGCGGCGGGCCGCACGACGCCCGGCGGATCGAGCGGCTGGGCGGCCAGCCCGCCGCCTGCCCGACCGCGCTGCTGTTCGACGGGCCGGACCGGCTGATCGTGGCACTGGGGGCAAGCGACCGCCTGCCCGCGCAATGGAAGCACGACCTGATGAGCCACGGCCGCAGCGGTTCGGTCTGGGCGGTGGACCTGCGCTCGGGCGCCGAGGAGAAGCTGGCGGACGGGCTGGCCTGGCCCTGCGGCGTGGTCAAGGCAGGCGACGGCTTCGTCGTCTCCGAAGCATGGCGGCACCGGCTGGTGCGGCCGGGCGACAAGCCGCTGATCGACCGCCTGCCCGGCTATCCCGGCCGCCTGATCCCCCATGGCGAGGGGTATCTGCTGGCGATCTTTGCCCCGCGCAACCAGCTGGTCGAATTCGTGCTGCGCGAACGCGACTATCGCGAGGACATGGTGCGGGAGATCCATCCCGACCACTGGATCGCGCCCTCGCTGCAAGCCGCGGTCAGCTTTCTGGAGCCGCTGCAAGGCGGCGCGGTGCGGCAGATGGGCGAGTTGAAGCCATGGGCGCCGACGCGATCCTACGGGCTAGTGGTGCGGCTGGACCGGAATTTCCTGCCCGTCGAAAGCTGGCACAGCCGCGCGGATGGACGCCGGCACGGCATCACCTCGCTGGCGGTCTGGGAGGGCCGCGTGATCGCCGGGTCGCATGGCACCGGCGAGGCGCTGATCCTTGAGGAGGCAGCATGACCACGATCCTTGAAATCCGCGGCGCGACCAAGGAATTCCGCGGCGTCCCCGCCATCAGGAACATCGACCTGGTGCTGAAGCAAGGCGAGGTTCATTCCGTGCTGGGCGAGAACGGCGCGGGCAAGTCCACGCTGATGAAGGCGCTGGCGGGCGTGCATCAACTGACCGCGGGCGAAATCCTGATGGATGGCAAGCCCGTGGACCTGTCGTCGCCCTCGGCGGCGCTGAAGGCGGGGATCGCCATGGTGTTCCAGGAAACCAACCTTGTCGGGTCGATGACAGTGGCGCAGAACATCTATCTGGGCGAGGAGCATTTCCTGAACCGCCTGCGCGGACTCTACATCCGCGCGCAGCAGTTCCTGGCCTCGATGAATTTCGACGTGGACCCGACGGCGCTGGTCAGTTCGCTAGGCGCCGCACAGCGCCAGATGGTCGAGGTCGCCCGCGCGGCGCATCACGCCGCCCGCATCATCATCTTCGACGAACCCACCGCCACGCTGACACCCGAGGAGAAGCATCATTTCTTCAGCCTGTTGCAGCGGTTGAAGGCGCGCGGCACCTCGATCTTGTTCATCAGCCACGCGCTGGAGGAATCGCTGCAATATTCCGACACCCTGACCATCCTGCGCGACGGCGAGCGGGTGGCGGGCGGCCCGGTCGCGGAATTCGACCGTGACAAGGTGGTGCAGGCCATGGTCGGGCGCAGCCTGTCGGCCGATCTCTACGGCGCGCGCAAGGGGCACGAACTGCCGGTGCGGCCCGCCGGGACAAGGGTTCTCAGCGTGGACAACCTGTCCATGGGCAAGATCGTGCGAAACACGTCCTTCTCGATCTATTCCGGCCAGATCACCGGCATGTTCGGGCTGGTCGGCGCGGGCCGGACCGAGATGATGAAGGTCGTCTCGGGCGCCTTCAAGCGCGACTTCTTCCACGGCGGCGAGATCAGCTTCGAAGGCAGGCCGGTGCGCTACCGCGTGCCCCGGCAGGCGGTGCGCGACGGTATCGTCTACATCACCGAGGACCGCAAGCTGGACGGCTTCTTCGAGACCATGACCATCGACCGCAACATCCAGATGGGTGATCTGGCGATGAGCTCGAACCCGCTCAGCGTCGTCTCGATGGGACAGGCGCGCAAGCTGGCACAAAGCTGGTGGAGCGAACTCAGCATCCGCGCCATCAACAAGGATTCCAAGGTGCTGGAACTGTCCGGCGGCAACCAGCAGAAGGTGGTCATCGCCAAGGGCCTGATCCAGAAACCCAAGCTGGTGATCTTCGACGAGCCGACGCGCGGCGTCGATGTCGGCTCGATCGTCGAGATCCACCAGTTCATCAACAAGCTGGCGGACGAGGGCATCGCGGTCGTCGTGATCTCGTCCTACCTGCCCGAAATCCTGGCGCTGTCGGATCGCATCCTGATCGCGCGTCAGGGCCAGATCGTCGAGGAGATGCGGGCCGGGGAGGCCACGGAGAAACGCATCATGTACGCGGCGGTCCATTAAAAAGGCAACAACTGGGAGGAAAACCAATGAAAACCAGACGGATCGCCGCGCTTTGCGGGGCGGCAACGACGGCGCTTGCGCTGGCGGCAGGCACTGCACAGGCCATCGACATTCAGCCGATGGACTGGACACCCCTGCCAGCAGGGACCAGCATCGCCGCGCTTTACGTCCTGCACGGCCGCAATGACGGCGTCACCCTGAATGGCAGCGAAATCGACGGCAAGCTGACCACCACCTTTGTCCTGCCGCGCCTTGCGCATTATTTCGAACTTGGGGGGCGTCCGGCGGCCGTCAGCATGATCCTGCCCTTCGGCAAGCTCTCGGATGGCGAGATCGACGGCGCCGGGCTGAATGCGCCCTCGGGCCTGGGGGACATGATCATCTCGGGCGGGACCTGGCTGGTGAACAATCCCGAGCAACGGCAATCTGTCGTGCTGGCGGGCTACCTGAAGCTGCCGACCGGGAGATACGATTCGAGCCGGGCGCTGAACATTGGCAGCGACCGCCATTCCGTCGCCTTGCAGATCGGCGGCCAGACGGCGGTCAGCGAAAAGCTGACGCTGGAGGGCACCATCGACGCCGAGTTCTTCGCCAATAACGACAACGCCGATGGCGCCGGCGAGACGGGCAAGACCGACACGCTCTACTCCTTCCAGTCCTACCTGACCTATGCCGTATCTCCCACCACCTTCGTCTCGGCGGGCTATGCGGCCTATAAAGGCGGCGACCAATCGATAGGCGGAGTCGAAACCGGCTTCAAATCCGACCGCCAGCAGGTGCGGCTGGGCGTGACCACCTTCCTGAACGAAACCACCACACTGTTCGGCGAGTTCACGCATGATTTCGACGTGAAGGGCGGCTTCAGGCAGGATACCGGCCTGATGGTCCGTGTGGCGAAGTTCTTCTGACACGAACACACCGCCCGGATCGAGATCCGGGCGGTGTAACGTTGAAGCGCACTGAAGTCCTTTTTTCAAGGTAAGCCTTGCTGCCGGGACAGCTCCACCCGTGACGCCGGAGAAGGGAGCGGATCTCCTACCGCTAGCGGATCCGGTCGCGCATGGCGGATTCCCGCAGGCGCACCGGACCTCGCATGGCCTCATGAGCCGGATCCGGGATCTATATCTCCGTGGGTTCGCCCGCCCGCAGCAACCGCGCCAACCACTCGGCATCCCCGCGGCTGATCTTCACGCGATCACCGCGCAGCTGCGCCCGAGCGACTCGATCAGGCGTTTCAGGCCGTCGCCGGACGGCCCCGCCTCAGAGCAGGACCGCAGCTCAACGCCCGGGCGGGCCAGCTTCTTCACCACCCGCCGGACTGATGCGTCATCCGAGCCGATCTCGCCAAGATACCGCCCCCCGGCGACCGCCACGGCGTGCCGGTCCTTTGAAACATCCGAACCGACAAAGACGATGCCATGCTCGTTCGGTTTGTCCTCCTGGCATAAGGATCGGCTCCTGGAGCAACCATCGTTCAAACGCTGCCAGTGCAGGGCGGACCACCCGTCTGTCGATGCGCCCCAAAAAGACATACGGTCTTACGCGGTGGCGTCGGGCGAAGTCAGTCGCATCACCCGGCCCAGATCATCCAGTTTCCGCAGGTCCATGACCAGATCGACGATCGCCTCGGCATTGGCGCGGGGTAGGATGCCGTCCACGTTGCCCATGAACTTGGCGATCAATTCCTCATTGGTCATATAGCTGGCCGGGTCAGGCGACTTCGAGCCCTTGGGATAGCGCCGTTCGCCCTCGAAGGTCTGGCCACGGGCCTTGATTTCCAGCTTGGCCGGACGACTGGCGGCGTTGCTGGTCAGCAGCTTGACGTAATCGGGATGGACCTCATGCGTCACCTTGTCCATCAGCCCCATCACCGAATCGCCGAAGATCAGGTCCGGGTCCATCCATTGCCGTCCTGGCGGCACGCGATGGGCGCCGACGGCGATGCCATGCGCGATCGAGAATTGCGCGTCATGCGGCAGCAGAATCTCGCGGTTCAGCCAAACGGGCTGCTCGACCATGCCCTCGACATAGACCTTGATGCCGTCGATGTCCGCGACCGCGATGTCATGGCGCTGCATCATGTCCTGCATCTCGTCGATCAGGGCGTGCAGGATGCGGCAATGCGGATAGGGCTTGAAGGCCGACAGCTCGACGAACCGCCATTCTTGGCCCAGGTCGGCGACCATCCTGTCGGCGAACCAGCGACGCGTGCCGATGAAGCGGCGATAGCCGAACTCCTCGTCGTCGAGGATCTGGATGTCGCCGCGATGCCCCAGTTCGGCGGCATAGGCGGCGGTAAAGGCCGATTGCGTCAGGATGCCGGCGTGCAGATACTTGATCGTCGAGCTTGGCGCATGCTGGAACCAGGCCGTCTGCGAGTTGACCGGAGAGATCGAGCCCGCAACGCCCAGTCCGTTCGCCGTCACCTCGGCCGAATGGCCGCGCAGCATGGAAATCGCGGCGGTGGCGCCGAAGACCGTCTCGGCATAGCCGAAGACCGGGGGCGGGTCGACCTTGCCGTCCTTGGTGTCGCGCAGATAATCCATGCCCATGCCGATGCGGCAGGAAATCTCGTGGCTGACGGCGATGGCCTCGATGACCGACCTGCCATCCTTGGCCAGCGATTCGCCCACCGCCATGATGCCGGGCAGCACATAGGGGGTGACATGGCCAGGCGGCATGATCGCGTCCATGTCCAGCGTGTTGATCAGCTCGCCATTGGCGAAGGCCGCGCCGAAGACCGAGACCTTGTCGCCCGTCCCCATGATCGTCGCATCGCCCTGGGTGCCGCCGATCAGCTTGCCATACTCGATGCCCGCCTTGCCCTTCAGCTCATGGATGCCGCCAATGGCGACGCCGATGGAATCCAGCAGGATACGTGCGCTTTCCTCGACCGCTTCGGGCGGCAGGGCGTCGATCCGGGTATTGGCCGCAAGATCGGCGAATTTCTGAACCATGGTCGTCATTTGGAGGCCCCCTTCGCCGCAAAGGCCTTGACCGAGGCGATCATGGCGGCGGATTCGTTGCGATAGCGGTATTGTATCCAGCGCTCGTGCGACAACGCATCGCTCAACGGCAGTTCGATGCCGCGCCGCACCATGATCTTCATGTTGGCGATGGCGCGCGCATCGCGGCTGGCGATCTCAAGGGCCAGCGCGCGCGTCTCCGCCTCAAGCGTGTCGCCCGGAACGGCCAGAGAGACCAGCCCGATCTCGGCCGCCTCGCGCCCGGTCATGCGCCGTCCGGTCAGCAGGTAATACATGCCCCGCGCCAGCCCGATCTTGCGCGGCAGCCGCTGGGACGACCCGCCCGAGGGCAGCAGGTTCTTGCGCATATGCTCGTCACCCATCTCGACCGCCTCGTCGGCGACGATGATGTCGCAGGCCAGGGCCAGTTCGAACCCGCCGGCGAAGGCCAACCCGTTGACCGAGGCGATCACCGCCTGCGGCGCGGCGCCGATCATCTCATAGGTGCGCTGCATCAGGTCCTGATGGCGCATATGCGCGCCCAACTCGTCCAGCACGCCGCTGGCCAGCCATTTCAGATCGTTGCCGGCGCAGAACGCCCGCCCGGTGCCGCGGATGATGATGACCCGGGCCTCGCCCGCCGTTTCGATTCCGTTGGCAAGCGCCGCCAGCGTGTCGCCGTCCAGCGCATTCAGCCGCTCGGGACGGTTCAGGGTGATGGTGCGGATACCCTCGGAATCCTCGACCAGAACGGTCATGCCTTGTCCTCCGCCCCAGTCTCGGCCATGTCCTTCAGCCGCGTCAGAGCCGAGACGGCGCTCGGCCAGCCGGCATAGAACGCCAAGTGGATGATCATCTCGCGCAACTCGTCCAGCGTGACGCCGTTTTCCAGCGCGCGGGGAAAATGGCCGGTCATCTGCTCGGTCTTGCCGCTGACGACCAGGGCCGCACAGGTGATCAGACTGCGGTCGCGCTTGGACAGATGCGGGCGTTCCCAGATCTGGCCGAACAGGAAGTTCTCGGTCAGATCCACGAAATCGGGAGAAAACTCTCCGATCAGGGCGCGGGCCCCGCTTTTCGGTTTGCTCATTTGGGGTCTCCTTTGAAATCTGCGGGCGCGGCGGCGAAGGCATCCAGGATGGCCTGTCCGGGACGACCGGTCTTTTCCATCTCCTGCGCCCAGGCCTCGGCGACGGGGGCGAGCCGCTCCTCCCAACGCCCGCGCTCTTGCGGCGAGGCTGTGACGGTGGTCAGCTTGCCCTCGGCTTCCAGCTTGTCCACGATCTCGTCCTGCAAGCTGTCGAGGCGGGCACACAGCTCTGCCTGAGTCTCAAGCCCCGCCTCCCGGATCGCCTGCTGGGCCTCGGGGGCAAGCTTGTCCCAGCGGCGCTTGCTGATGGCATAGACCGTGGCGCCGCCACCCAGGCGCGTGCCCTTCAGCGAATGGCGCACAATGGCGTCAAGCCCGGTCGAGACCAGCGAGCCCATGTAATAGACCCCGCCGTCCACCGTGCCGCGCGACAGCGAGTCGTAGAATTCCGTCGTCGTCACATTGACTGGGATCGCGCCAAGCGCACTGACGGTCTTCATCATCGCCGTGCCATTGCCGCGCAGCTTCAGGCCCGCCACGTCCTCAAGCGTCTCGACCGGCTTCGTGGCCGTCACGAGCTGGAAGGCGGGCAGCACGTTGGCATAGATCGGCACCATGCCCTGCGCCGCATATTCGGCCTGGTCGAGCGGACCGCCCTCCTTCAGCACCGCCCACAGCTTGGCTGTCCCCTCGCACGACGTCTCGTAATAGCTGGGCAGTTCGGCCACAGAGGTCAGCGGCAGCTTGGCGGGCTCATAAGAGGGTACGACGACCGACATGTCGGCCAGCCCGCTTTGCAGGATGCCCACCCCCTCCTTGCCGAGCTGACCCGCGGGGAAGCTGTCGAAGGTGATGGCGCCCTTGGTCTTTTCCGTCACGCGCTCGGCGAATTTCGCGCCACCCTCGGCCCAGACCCAATGCGTCGCGGGAAAGACCGAAGCAAAGCGAAGCGTCTCGGCCCGTGCCACTCCTCCGGCCAATGTCAGAGCCACGGCCAGCACGGTCAATGTCGATGATCTTTTTCCCACCACGTCTCTCCTCAATCATTCCATTTCGCCACGGACTTTCCGCCTTTGATGAGAGCAGGAACAGGAAAAACGGCGTGAGGCGAGGCAGTGCCAAGCCTGCGCTGGCAAGGCCATAGACTGGACCTATGACCAAAAGGAGCGGCCCGCAGCGCACAGGACGCGCATGCGGGCCTTTGTCGGGATCAGGCGGAATCCGTCACATGAAATAGGGCTTGTCGGCCTCGGAGCCGGGTTTGTCCACGCCCAGGTTTTCTCCGACATGCAGGGCCGGCTCGCGCAGGATGCGGGCGATCAGGTCCGCCACGCTCTTGCGCGACACGACGCTGCCCTTGAAGGGCTGGTCGCGCGTGGTGGTCTCGTAATCCACCTCGTCCTCGTCCATCAGCCAGGCCGGGCGCAGGATGGTGTAATCCAGACCCGATGCCTCGATGGCATCGGCCGCGCGGCGGAACGGCTTCAGATCCTCGCCAATGATGCCGTTGTTCCACTCGCCGAACTTGCCCGGCACCTCGTCGTAGATGCCCAGCGACAGCACGAAGATCAGGCGGCGCACAGACTGTGCCTGCATGGCCGCGATCACCGCGTGGGCCTGAACGTCCAGATCCTCGCCGGTCAGGTTGGCATAGACCACGTCTTGTCCCTTGACCGCCTCGGCCAGTTGCGCGCCGTCCAGCACATCGCCCTGGACCACGCGAGCCCCGGCGGGCACATCGCCCAGTTTGGCGGCATTGCGCAGGAACAGGGTCATATCGACATCGCCCTGAACCATCCGGATGACATGGCGGGCGATCTGCCCATTGGCACCAAGTACAAGAACTTTCGTCATTTTCATTCTCCTCAGGCGCTCATATAGGCGCCGTTATCGACGGTCAGAACCCGGCCGGTGATGGCGCGGGCCATGTCGCTGGCCAGAAACAGGATCGCATTCGCCTGATCCTCGGGCTGCGTGCCCGGCACCTCGGTATTGGTATAGGCACGGGCATATTTCAGCATCTTGTCGCCGCCTGGCAGCGCGCCCGCGGCCCATGCGCGCGCCATAGGGGTGTCGGTTTCGCCCGGCGCGACCGCATTGCAGCGGATACCCGTGCCAGAGAAACGGATGGCGATGTTCTTGGTCATCGTGTTCACCGCCCCCTTGGTCGAGGTATAGGCCACGCCGCAGACCGGAAGGCTGCCATTGACCGAGGTGACATTGACGATGGCACCTTCGCCGCGCGGGATGAAATGCCGCACGGCTTCGCGGCAGAAACGAAAGACACCGGCGAAATTCACCTGCACCACCTCGTCGAAATGTGCGTCCGAGGTTTCCTCGATCGAGGACATGTCACCATAGCCCGCGTTGTTCACCAGGATATCCACCTGGCCATAGGCTGCCACGGCCCGTTCGAACACTGCCTTTGGCGCCTTGGGATCGGCGGAATCGGCCAGCACGCCAAGCGCCTTGCCGCCCTCGGCCGTTATTTCAGCCACGGCGGCGTCCAGATCGGCCTGCCCGCGCGCGGTCAGCACCACATTGGCGCCTTGGGCGGCGAAAAGCCGGGCGGTGGCAAGGCCGATGCCCTTGCTGGCGCCGGTGACGATGGCGGTCTTGCCCTTCAGGATCTGTTCCATTGTGCTTCTCCTATGGATGTCACGCCGCTTGCCGCAGCGGGAACCAGCCCGCCGTGGCAGAGATCACGGTTTGCAGCTTGGCCGGGATGGCCAGCTTGCCGGCGCGTTTCAGATCCAGCTCGGTCACGATCCGGTCCGCGCGGTCCGAACGGGCGTCCTCGACCCAGTCCGGGTTCATCACCAGCCCCTTGCCGATGGCGACTAGCGACAGACCCAAAGCCAGCGCCTGCCGCGCCTGATCGGGGGTGCGGACCTGCCCGGCTGCAATCAGCGGCACCCGGCCCGCGACCTGGCGGGCGAAAAGCTCGGCGGTCAGCGCCTTGTCCTGCCCGTCCAGCGGTCGCGCGGTCAAAAGGTCGGCAAGCGAGACATGCAGGTAGTCGACGCCGCCCGCGATCAGCGCTTCGGTCAGCGCAAGCACATCGCCGATCCGCAACCCGCCCTCGCCCGGTTCCTCGGGCGAGACGCGATAGCCGACAAGGAAAGGCCGCCCCGCCGTCGCCGCGACCCGCCGGACCTCGGCCAGCACCGCCAGCGGCAAACGCATCCGGTTTTCCAGCGATCCGCCCCAACCGTCGTTGCGCCGATTGGCACGCGGCGACAGGAAGTTCTGCAACAGGAACCCATGCGCACCGTGCAGTTCTACCCCGTCGAAACCGGCCGCGATGGCGCGGCGGGTGGCGGCGCCGAAATCGGCGATCAGCACCTCGATCTCGGCCTCACCCAGCGCGCGCGGCGTGATCGAAGGCGCAAAGGGCGAAGCCTCGGTCGCAACGGCGCTGGCGCTGACCACGTCGCCCGCAAGCATGGGCACGGCCTTGTTGCCGGCGTGAAAGATCTGCAGCACCGCCGTCGCGCCGCCGGATTTGCTGACCTGGGCCAGTCGAGTCAGGCTGGGGACGAAGCGGTCGTCGAAAGCCGCGAACTCGTCGGTAAAGCCGATACCGTTGGCCTGCACATGGGTGCAGCCGGTGATGACCAGCCCTACCCCGTTTACCCGCGGCCGATACCAGTCCAGTTCCGCCTGCGACACGGTGCCGTCGGGATTGCCCGACCAGGTGGTCATCGGCGCCATGGCGATGCGGTTGCGTAGGGTAAAGCCCTGGGCGAACTCAAGCGGGGCGAAGGCGCTGTCGGTCATGATCTGTCCAATCTGTCTCGGGGTGGTGGACGCTAAATAGGCCCTACCCGTTTCAGAGATTAGACGCTTGGAATTGATTGAGCCTATAAGCTGGATGATAGATCGGGCCGCCGTCACGCGGCGACCCGATCCTTCGTTTGGTCACTGGCTTTTGGTGGCGGCGAAGGCCTCCAGCATGGCGGTGCCGGGGCGGTTCAGCTTGTCGAGTTCAGCCGCCCACTCCTCGGCGACGTGGCTCACGCGGTCCTGCCAGTCCTTCGCGGCCGCACCCTCCAGCGTCGTCACGCTCAGCCCGTGATTCGCCACCAGATCGTCATGAACAGCCTTTTCCTCGGTATCCAGCCACTGGCACAGGTTTTGCTGCGCGGCCGCGCCCGCCTCGGTCAGGATCGCCTGGTCCTCGGGGCTGAGCGTGTTCCACGCCTTGTCGCTGATCGCGAACACCGTGCTCCCCGAGCCCAGTTGCAGCCCATCGACGGCATATTTGAACACATCATCCAGTTGATAGGTCCGAACCGAGTGATAGGGCCAGAAGCCGCCATCCACCGTGCCCCGGCTCAGGCTGTCGTAAAGTTCACCCGCCGTGACGCGGATCGGGGTCGCGCCCAGGCTGCTGACCGTCTTGTCCATGGCTGCGCCGTTTGCCCGGATCTTGAGCCCCTTCATGTCGTCCAGTTCCTTCACCTGCTTGCCGACGGTCATGACCTTGAAGGGGGGCAGCACGATGGTGAACAAGACATGGATGCCCTGCGGCTTGTACTCGGATTCGTTCAGTGCGCCGCCGGGCTTGCTGATCTCCCACATCATGCGAGTCGCCTCGCAGGATTCCGAATAGAACCCCGGAAGTTCTGTGACCGAGGTCAGCGGCAGGCTTTGCGGAGTATAGGAGGGCACCAGCATCGCTGATTCCGCGATGCCCGATTTCAGCAGGCTGACGGTATCCTTGCCCAGCTGCGCGGCCGGGAACACCTCGAAACTGATCCGGCCGCCGGTCTTTTCCTTGACCTGCTCGACAAAGGGTTTGGCGCCATGTTCCCAGAAATAGTGATCTGCCGGAAACACATGCGCGAACTTGAAGCTGTGCGTGTCCTGCGCAACAGCCTGCATCGGCACGGCCATGGCGGCACCAAGCCCCAGCACCGAAACGATCCCGCGAAACTCTTTCATCCTTATCCTCCCTGTGTCGGTGGCCGCGTCCTCTCTGTCTGTCCGGAAAGCGCGGAACATGCACCAGTCATAGGCCCCAATTTCGCCCACGTCGCCTTTTCCGCACGGGCTGACGGCCAGCTATAGGACAGATCTATGGCTGGACCAGAAATCCCCGACACCGGCACCGGCAGGCTTGCGGTTCAAACAGGTGTTAGATTATGTTTTCCCCGTAAACGGCAAGGACGGGGAAGCCATGCTCAAGACATCCACGATCGGCGACAACGCGACCGAGGTACTGGAAAGGCTGATGACCGACCGCTTCAGTTGTCGCGGCTTTCGCCCAGATCCCGTGCCCGACGAGGTGATCGGCACCATCTTCGAGATGGCGCGTCACGCCGCCTCGTGGTGCAATACCCAACCCTGGGACATGATCGTGACCCGCCCGGGCACGACCGAACCTTTCGCCGAGGCTTTGACCCAGGAAGTCCTGAAGGGCGGCGGCATCCAGTCGGACCTGCCTTTTCCCCCGGAATATCGCGGCGACTTCCTGGCGCGCCGTCGGGCTGCCGGCTTCGCGCTTTACGGTGCCGTCGGCATCGTCCGCGGCGATGACGAGGGCCGGGTTCGCCAGACGATGGAAAACTTCCGCTTCTTCGGCGCCCCGCATGTCGCCATCATGACCACGGCCGAGGAACTGGGCCCCTATGGGCTGGTCGACTGCGGCGGCTTCCTGGCTAACTTCCTGCTGGCGGCGCGCGCGCATGGCGTGGACACGATCCCGCAGGCCGCGCTGGCACAGCAGTCTGCCTTCATCCGCGACTATTTCGCGATCCCCGAGGGGCGCCAGGTCGTCTGCGGCGTCTCGTTCGGCTATGCCGATCCCGACCATCCCGCAAACAGTTTCCGCACCGAACGCCGGGCGGCGGAAGAGATCTTCCGCTTCGCCGACGCATGACCCATCCAGAGATTCAGACCGGACCTTGCCATGTTTGACCAGCGCACCGACGATTACCAGGACATCCGCGACGCGGTTCGCGCACTTTGCTCCGAATTTCCCGACGAATATCACCGCAAGATCGACGAGTCCCGCGCCTATCCCGAGGAATTCGTCGATGCCCTGACCAAGGCGGGCTGGATGGCGGCGCTGATCCCCGAAGCCTATGGCGGCTCGGGCCTCGGCCTGACCGAGGCCAGCGTCATCATGGAAGAGATCAACCGCTCGGGCGGAAATTCCGGCGCCTGTCACGGCCAGATGTATGTGATCAACACGCTGATCAAGCACGGCTCCGAGACGCAGAAGCAGAAATACCTGCCCCGGATCGCGACCGGCGAATGGCGCCTGCAATCCATGGCGGTGACGGAACCGACCACCGGCTCGGACACCACCAAGATCAAGACCAACGCGGTGAAGAAGGGCGACCGCTGGATCATCAACGGCCAGAAGGTCTGGATCAGCCGGGTGCAGCATTCCGAACTGATCATCGTGCTGGCACGCACCACGCCGGTCGAGCAGGTGAAGAAAGCCTCAGACGGCATGTCGATCTTCATCGTCGATGCGAAAGAGGCGCAGGCGAACGGCCAGCTCGTCGTGAAGCCGATCCCCAACATGGTCAATCACGAAACCAACGAACTGTTCTTCGACAACCTGGAAGTGCCCGAGGAAAACCTGATCGGCACCGAGGGTCAGGGCTTCAAGCACCTGCTGTCGGGCCTGAACGCGGAACGCGTGCTGATCGCGGCGGAATGTATCGGCGACGGCTACTGGTTCACCGACCGGGTGGTGAAATATGTCAACGAGCGCGTGGTCTTCGGCCGCCCCATCGGCCAGAACCAAGGCGTGCAGTTCCCCATCGCTGAGGCCTTCATCGAGGTCGAGGCAGCGAACCTGATGCGCTTCAAGGCCGCCGCGCTCTACGACGCCGACCAGCCCTGCGGCGCCGAGGCGAACATGGCGAAATACCTGGCCGCCAAATCCAGCTGGGAGGCGGCGAATGCCTGCATCCAGTTCCACGGCGGCTTCGGCTTCGCCAATGAATACGACGTGGAACGCAAGTTCCGCGAGACGCGGCTTTACCAGGTGGCGCCGATCTCGACCAACATGATCCTGGGCTATATCGGGCAGCATGTCCTCGGCATGCCGAAGAGCTACTGATGCGCGCGCTTCCCCTTGCGGGCCTTACGGTCGTCGCCATCGAGCAGGCCGTCGCCGCCCCCTTCACCACCTCGCGCCTGGCCGATGCGGGCGCAAAGGTGATCAAGATCGAACGGCCCGAGGGCGATTTCGCCCGGGGCTATGATGATGTCGCCAAAGGCCAGTCGAGCTATTTCGTCTGGCTGAACCGGGGCAAGGACTCGGTCACGCTGGATCTTGGATCCGAGGCCGGCAAGGCCGAACTCGCCCGGCTGCTGGACAGCGCCGATGTGCTGGTCCAGAACCTCAAGCGCGGCGCGCTGGCAAAGCTTGGCTTTTCCTTCGAGCGTCTGGCGCGGGACTGGCCGCGGCTGATCACCTGCTCGATCACCGGCTATGGCGAGGACGGCCCCATGGCCAACCGCAAGGCCTATGATCTACTGATCCAGGCGGAATCCGGCCTCTGCTCGATCACCGGCGGGCCCGATGAACCGGCTCGCGTCGGCATCTCGATCGTTGACATCGCCACCGGCGCAACGGCGCATTCCGCAATCCTCGAGGCGCTGATCGCGCGCGGCGTGACCGGCAAGGGCGCACAGATCTCGGTCTCGATGTTCGACGTGATGGCCGACTGGCTGACCGTGCCGCTGCTGAATTACGAGGGCGGCAAGTCGCCCAAGCGCATCGGCATGGCCCATCCCTCGATCGCACCCTATGGCGTGTTCACCACGAAAGACGGCCAGCCGCTGCTGATCTCGGTCCAGAGCGACCGGGAATGGCGCAAACTGGCAGACGTATTCCTCGGCCGCCCGGATCTGGGCACCGACCCGCGCTTCGCCACCAATGTCGCCCGCGTGACGAATCGCGCCGAGACCGACGCCGTGGTGGCCGAGGGCTTCGCCGGGCTGAATGCAGACGAAGCCATCGCCGTGCTGCTTGAGGCCGATGTCGCCCTGGCCTCGGTCAGCGACATGCAGAAGCTATCTAATCACCCCCACCTGCGCCGCATCACCGTCGAGACGCCAAATGGTCCTGTATCCTATCCAGCGCCGGGCGCAGTCTTCGCCGACGAGGCCCGCAATTATGGCGCGGTGCCCGCGCTGAACCCCCTCGATGCCGCCGCCCGGGTGACAGGTTGACGAAACAACAGGAGTAACTCGATGAAGATCCTTGTCCCCGTGAAGCGGGTTATCGACTACAACGTCAAGGCCCGGGTTCGAGCGGATGGGTCTGGTGTCGATCTTGCGAATGTGAAGATGAGCATGAACCCGTTCGACGAGATCGCGGTGGAGGAGGCGATCCGTCTGAAGGAGAAGGGCGCGGCCTCGGAGGTGGTGGCGGTCAGCATTGGCGTCAAGCAGGCGGCCGAGACGCTGCGCACGGCCCTGGCGATGGGCGCGGACCGGGCGATCCTGGTGGTCGCGGCCGATGACGTGCACCAGGACATCGAGCCCTTGGCGGTGGCGAAGATCCTCAAGGCGGTGATCGACGAGGAACAGCCGAAGCTGGTCATCGCCGGCAAGCAGGCCATCGACAACGACATGAACGCGACCGGGCAGATGCTGGCGGCTCTGCTGGGCTGGGGCCAGGCGGCCTTTGCCTCGAAGATCGAGATCGAGGGCGAGGCGGCGAAAGTCACCCGCGAGGTCGATGGCGGGCTCCAGACCATCGAGGTCAGGCTGCCGGCGATCGTCACCGCGGACCTGCGCCTGAACGAGCCGCGCTATGCGAGCCTTCCGAACATCATGAAGGCGAAGAAGAAGCCGCTGGAGGAGAAGACGGCCGCCGATTACGGCGTCGATACCGCCCCGCGGCTGGAGATCGTGACCACCCGCGAACCCGAGGGCCGCAAGGCCGGGACCAAGGTCGGCTCGGTCGACGAACTGGTGGGGAAACTGAAAGAAGCGGGGGTGCTCTGATGGCCGTTCTTCTGTTGGGTGAAGTCACCAATGGCGAGCTGAACCGCGACGCCACGGCGAAATCCGTCAATGCGGTCAAGACCCTGGGCGAAGTGACGCTGCTCTGCGCCGGCGCCCATGCGAAGGACGCCGCGGCGCAGGCCGCCACCATCGCCGGCGTCGCGAAGGTGCTGGTCGCCGAGGACGCGCGCTACGGCCACCGCCTGGCCGAGCCGACCGCGGCGCTGATCGTGTCGCTGGCGGGGGATTACGACCACATCGTCGCGCCCTCGACCACGGATGCGAAGAACGTGATGCCGCGCGTCGCGGCGCTTCTGGACGTGATGGTGATCCCGGATGTCTCGAAGGTCGTCGATGCCGAGACCTTCGAGCGCCCGGTCTATGCCGGCAACGCCATCCAGGTGGTGAAATCGCGCGACGCGAAGAAGGTGCTGACCATCCGCACCGCCAGTTTCGACGCGGCCCCCGACGGCGGCAGTGCCCCGGTCACCGAGGCCGCGCTGGCCGAGGATCCGGGCCTGTCGTTCTGGGTCGCCGACGAGGTGGCCGAGAGCGACCGCCCCGAGCTGACCTCGGCGGGCCGGGTGGTCTCGGGCGGCCGCGGCGTGGGCTCGAAAGAGGACTTCGCGATCATCGAGGCGCTTGCCGACAAGCTCGGCGCGGCCGTTGGCGCCTCGCGCGCGGCGGTGGATTCGGGCTATGCCCCGAACGACTGGCAGGTCGGCCAGACCGGCAAGGTGGTCGCCCCCGAGCTCTACGTCGCCGTCGGCATCTCCGGCGCCATCCAGCACCTTGCGGGGATGAAGGACTCGAAAGTGATCGTCGCGATCAACAAGGACGAGGAAGCCCCGATCTTCCAGATCGCCGACTACGGCCTCGTCGGAGACCTGTTCACAACCGTCCCCGAACTCACCGAAAAGCTCTGAGGCTTCTTCGTTGCTCAAATACCCAATGGTGCCCCCGCGCGGTCGGGGGCGCCCGATCCGACCCCCAGCCAGTGGAGCTTCCCAGCCATGACCACCTCCACCCGCGAGTCGATGGAATACGACGTTGTGATCGTCGGCGGTGGACCATCTGGCCTGTCTGCGGCGATCCGGCTGAAGCAGATCGACCCGGAACTGCAGGTGGTGGTGCTGGAGAAGGGCTCCGAGATCGGGGCGCATATCCTGTCGGGCGCGGTGCTGGACCCGGTCGGGCTGGACCGGCTGATCCCGGACTGGCGCGAGCGGGGCGCGCCCGTGACCACCGAAGTCACCGACGACAATTTCTACGTCCTCGGCGCGGCGGGCCAGGTGCGGGTGCCGAACTGGCCGATGCCGCCGCTGATGAACAACCACGGCAATTACATCGTTTCCATGGGCAATGTCTGCCGCTGGCTGGCCGGACAGGCCGAGGAGCTGGGCGTCGAGATCTTCCCCGGCATGGCCGCCAGCGCCATCGTCTGGGAGGGCGACCGCGTGCGTGGCGTCGTGGCCGGCGAGATGGGGCTGGAGGCCGACGGCACGCCGGGGCCGATGTATGAGCCCGGCATGGAGCTGCACGGCAAATACGTCTTCATCGCCGAGGGCGTGCGCGGCAGCCTCGCCAAGGAGATCATGGCGAAGCTGAACCTGTCCGAGGGCCACGAGCCGCAAAAGTTCGGCTTGGGCATGAAGGAGATCTGGGAGGTCTCGCCGGAAAAATTCCAGAAGGGCCGGGTCGTGCACACGATGGGCTGGCCGCTCGGCAGGAATGCGGGCGGCGGGTCCTTCATCTATCACTTCGAGGACAACCAGGTTCTGGTCGGCTTCGTGGTGCATCTGAACTACGAAAACCCCTACCTTTATCCCTATATGGAGTTCCAGCGCTTCAAGCATCACCCGATGGTCGCGGAACTCTTGGAGGGCGGCAAGCGCATCTCCTACGGCGCCCGCGCGATCTCCGAGGGCGGCTGGCAGTCGATCCCGGAGCTGAGCTTCGATGGCGGCGTGCTCTTGGGCTGCTCGGCGGGTCTGGTGAACGTGCCGCGGATCAAGGGCAACCACAATGCGATGCTCTCGGGGATCGCGGCGGCCGAGGCGGCGGCATCGGCCATCGCCGCGGGCCGCGAGGGCGACCGGCTGGAGGCCTATGACGCGGCGGTGCGGACCGGCGAGATCGCGAAGGACCTCAAGCGGGTCAGGAACGTCAAGCCGATCTGGTCGCGGCTGGGACTGTGGCCCTCGCTGGCGCTTGGCGGGTTTGATATGTGGGTGGCGAACCTGACCGGCTGGAACCCGCTGGGGACCTGGAAACACGGCAAGACGGATGCGCAGGCGACCGGCAAGGCGGCGGATTTCAAGCCGATCGACTATCCGAAACCGGATGGCAAGCTCAGCTTCGACCGGCTGACCAACGTGGCCTTCAGCTTCACCAATCACGAGGAAAGCCAGCCCTGCCACCTGCGGCTGCGCGACCCGCAGGTCCCGATCGCGGTGAACCTGCGGGAATATGCCGAACCCGCGCAGCGTTACTGCCCGGCCGGGGTCTATGAGGTGATCGAGGGTAGCGACGGCCCGCGCTTCCAGATCAACTTCCAGAACTGCGTGCATTGCAAGACCTGCGACATCAAGGATCCCAGCCAGAACATCGACTGGACAACCCCGCAGGGCGCCGACGGGCCGAATTACCCGAATATGTGATCCCATCGCAAAAACCTTTGGGCGGTCGCGAAAACCAGCGATGGCCCTAAAATCTACCATCCGTTAGAATACACCCGAGGAGGTCGCTGCTGCAGCGACAAAGGTTTCAGGAGGGGAAATGCCAGAAACAATCCGCACCGCGTGCCGCCGGACATTCCTCTGCGCCCCCTATTCCCATTACGGCACCGAGCCAGCGGAGACATGCCTATGACTTCCACCAAAGCCTGGACCCCCGAAAAGCGCCATTTCGACAGCGCCCATGTGCTGAAACTGGCCGAAAGGCTGGGGGTCGCCGACTATGACGCACTGCTGGCGCTGTCGGTGGAAAAGCCCGAGGTTTATTGGCAGACCGCCAGCGACTTCCTGGGTATCAGGTGGGACAAGGCACCCGATGCCTATGTGGACCTTTCGCGTGGCAAGGCATTCCCGCAATGGTGGCCGGGCGCGAGACTGAACTGGGTCAACACGGTGCTGCAATATGCAGGGACCGCGCCCGACCGCATCGCCATCATCGACGAGACCGAGACCGGCGAGGTCCGCCGCGTCACCTATGCCGAACTGGCCGTCATGGTGCGCCGCTTCGCGCACGGGCTGCGCCAGCGGGGTATCCGGCGCGGCGACCGCATCGGCCTGCTGATCGACAACGGCATCGAGGCGACGGTTTCCGCGCTGGCGATCCCCTATATCGGCGCGATGATCGTGCCGCTGTTCTCGGGTTTCGGACACGAGGCGGTGGTCTCGCGGCTGGAACCCAGCGCGGCCAAGGCGGTGATCGCCACCACCGGCTTCGGCCGGCGCGGCAAGTATGTCGACATGCAGGCGGTGATGCAGGAGGCGCGCAAGCACCTGCCCTCGGTCGAAACGATCATCTGGAAGGACGCGCCCGGCGTGGCGATCCCCCAAGGCGACCCGACCTGGAACCAGGTGGCGCAAGCCGAAGACGACCACCGCCCCGCAGAAAGCATGGGGCCGATGGACCCGTTCATGGTGATCTATACCTCGGGCACCACGGGCAAGCCCAAGGGACCGGTGCATACCCATGGCGGCTTTCCGCTGCGCATCGCGCATGACTCGGCGGTGCATTTCAACGTCGGGCCGGGCGATGTCTTTTGCTGGCCGGCCGACATGGGCTGGATCGCCGGCACACTGGTGCTGTCTACGGCGCTGCTGCGCGGCGCGACGCTGGTGCTTTACGCCGGCGCGCCGGACTTTCCTGACTGGTCGCGCATGGGCAAGCTGATCGAGGATCACCGGATCACCCATTACGGGTCCGCCCCGACGCTGATCCGCGGCTTTGCCGCCAATGAGGAACTGGCGCTGAAGCATGACCGCTCCAGCCTGCAACTGCTGATTACCGCGGGCGAGGTCATCGATGCCGAGCATTTCGCCTGGTATCAGAACCGCTTCGCGGCCAATGGCAGCCCGGTCATCAACTATACCGGCGGCACCGAAGTGTCGGGGGCGCTGCTCTCCAGCGTGCAGGTCAAACCGATCGCGCCGGGCGGGTTCAACACATCATCCCCCGGCATCGACGTGACCGTGACCGATCCCGAGGGCAAGCCGGTGATCGGCGAGGTCGGCGAGGTGGTGATCCGCGCCCCCTTCATCGGCATGACCGCCAGCTTCTGGCAGGATGACGCACGCTATATCGACAGCTACTGGTCCACCATCCCCGGCTGTTGGGTGCATGGCGATCTGGCGGTAAAATCCGAGGACGGGGCCTTCGTGGTCATGGGCCGGTCAGACGATACGCTGAAGGTCGCGGGCAAGCGCCTCGGTCCTGCCGAGGTTGAGGAAGTCGTGCTGGAACTGCCCGAGATCAGCGAGGCGGCCGCGGTCGGCCTTGCCGATGCACTGAAGGGTCAGAAGCTGATCGTCTTCGTGCTGCCCATGCCGGGTTTCGATGGCAACAGGGACGACCTGGCCAAGCGCGTGGCGGCGGCCGTGGGCGATCGCCTGGGCAAGCCCTTCAAGCCCAGCAAGGTGCATGTGGTCACGCAACTGCCCAAGACCCGATCCGGCAAGATCATGCGCCGCCTGATCCGGCAGGCCTATGCCGGGGAAAAGCTGGGCGACCTATCCTCGCTCGACAACCCGGCGGCGCTGGATGAGATCGCGGCACTTGGAAAATGAGGGAATGATGGACGCCTATTCGCATTACACCGCCTTTGCCGCCGACATGCCGCATCCGGGCGTGCTGCGGCTGACGCTGAACCGGCCCGACACGCTGAACACGCTGGACAAGCTGGGCCATGTCGAGATGGCCGATGTCTGGAAACAGATCCACAAGGACGATGCCGTGCGCTCGGTCCTGCTTTGCGCCGAGGGGCGGGCGTTTTCCGCCGGCGGCGACTTCACCCTGGTGCAGGAGTTGATTGACGATTTCGGCGCCCGGGTGCGCATGTGGCACGAGGCGCGGGAACTGGTCCACAACATCCTCGATTGCGAAAAGCCCATCGTCTCGGCCATCCAGGGGCCGGCGGTCGGGGCCGGGCTGGTGGCTGCGCTGCTGGCCGATATTTCCATCGCTTCGAAAAAGGCCAAGATCGTCGATGGCCACACCCGGCTGGGCGTGGCGGCGGGCGATCATGCCGCGATCATCTGGCCGCTGCTCTGCGGCATCGCAAAGGCGAAATACTACCTGATGCTCTGCGAGCCGATGACCGGCGAAGAGGCCGAGCGCATCGGCCTGATCTCGCTCGCCGTCGAGCCCGAGGAACTGGCCGAGCGGGCGATGAACGCCGCGATCCGGCTGGCCGATGGCGCCCCGACCGCGATCCGCTGGACCAAGCATTCGTTGAACAACTGGATGCGCGCCGCCGGTCCCGCCTTCGACGCCTCGCTGGCGCTGGAACTGCTGGGCTTCGGCGGTCCCGAGGTGAAGGAGGGGCTGAACTCGCATCTGGAAAAACGCAGGCCCGATTTCGGCAACCGCAAGGACTAGACCATGAACCTGCCCCCGCTCGAGGAAGCCGTCGCCCGGCTGGTGACCGATCTGCGTTACGACGCCCTGCCGCCCGAGGCCATTGCCGGTGCGCGCCAGCTGATGCAGGATCAGCTTGCCTTGCAGGTCGGCAGCGCCAGCCTGCCCTGGAGCCAGGCGCTGCTGGCGCTGGCCAAGCGCAGCCATGTGCCGGGCAAGGCCCGCGTCGCCGCCTCGGGCGAGCGGATGAGCGCCGGGGACGCCGCCTTCGTCAATGGCAGCTTCGGCCACGGCTTCGAGTATGACGACGCCCATCGCGCCAGTTCCAGCCATCCCGGCAGCTGCGTCGTCCCCGCCGCGCTGGCCTTGGGCGAGGAGATGGGCGCGACCATGGGGCAGGTGATCGAGGGCATCATCGCCGGATACGAGGTCTATACCCGCATCGGCAACTTGGCCGCGCCGCAGCTTCTGGAAAAGGGCTGGCATCCCCACGCGATCCTGTCGAATTTTGGCGCCGCCGCCGTGGTGGCGAAGATGCGCGGCTTCAATCGGGAACGCACGGCGCACGCGCTGTCCATCGCGCTATCCCATGCCTCGGGGACGACGGAATACACATCCTCGGGCGGCTCGATCAAGCGCGTCCATGCCGGGATCGGCACCCGTAACGGCATCCGCGCCGCCGAGATGGCCGAGGCAGGGCTGACCGGGCCAACCACCTTCCTGTCGGGCTCGAAAGGCTTCTTCCGCACCTTCGTCCAGAAGGACATTCCCGCCAGCGAGGCCGCCCGTTTCGGCGCTGGCGAAAGCTTCGAGATCACCCGCGTCTGGATCAAGCCCTATTGCTGCTGCGGCATCAACCACGCCTATATCGACGGTGCCCGCCAATTGGCCAACCGCGCCGGCCAGATCGAGGCGATCGAGCTGGGCATCCAGTCGGGCGGCGACGTGGTGATCGGCAACCGCAACGCCAATGCCTTCGCGCCCAAGACCATCGAGCATCTGCAATATTCCCTACCCTTCCAGTTCGCGCTTTCGGTGCTGGGCAAGGGCAACGGCTATGAGACCCATTCCGCCTATATGCGCGGCGAGCTGGATATTTCCGAGGACAGCGACGTGGCGCAACTGGCGCGGCGGGTGAAGATCACGGTGAAGCCGGAACTCGACACCGCCTATGCCGGCAAATGGGTCGCCGACATCACCGCCCGCATGGCCGATGGCGAGGAGGAGAAGCTGTTCATCCTCGACCCGCTGGGCACCACGGAGAACCCGGTCTCGCAGGCCGATCTGGACGCCAAGTTCGACGACCTGACGTGCTCGACCCTAGGCGCGGAACAGTCGGCGCGGCTGCTGGCGGCGATCAAGTCGGGCGACGCGAAACTGCCGGCGGCCGATCTGGTCGCCCTGCTGATCCGCTGAGGCGCCGCCGATGTTTCCGGTCGATCTGAACACGGGCTGGCAGCCGGTCCCCGATACCTCGGGGATCGAGGTGAAGCCGCTGAGCGGCGCCCTGGACGAGAGCGCAGGCACCGGCTTCCGCAGCCGCTATGTCCGCATCCTGCCGGGCGGCGAGACCTTTGCCGCCCTGACCCATCCCTATTGGGAGGAAGCCGTGCTGATCGAGGGCGAGGTCACGCAGAAGGCCACCGGCGTCACGCTGAAGGCCCCGGCCTATGTCATCCGCCCGCCGGGCACGCCGCACGGGCCTCTGATCTCGGCCACGGGCTGCCTGATGGTCGAGACGCAATATTTCGCAGAACGTGCCCTGGGTCTGGCGGATTACCTCGACGCCAATGCGCCGGAGGGGCGATGAGTGATGCCGAGGTTCTGGCCCGGCTGATGCGGGCGCGGCAAAGCTGCCGCGCCTTCCGGCCCGATCCGCTGTCGGATGCCACAATCACCGAGATCGTGGACAGCGCCCGTTGGGCAGCGTCGTGGTCGAACATCCAGCCCTGGGACCAGATGATCGTGACCAGGCCGGAGACCACCGCGCGGCTGTCAAAGGCGCTGCTGGCCGAAGCCGAGGCGCGTCCCGAGATCGCCTCGGACATACCCTACCCCGAAAGCTATCCCGAACCCTACATGGCGCGACGGCGCGAGGTGGGCTTCGGCCTTTACGCCGCGCTTGGCATCGCGCGAGAGGATCGCGCCGCCCGTCACGAGCATCACTTGAAGAACTTCCGCTTCTTCGGCGCGCCGTATGTGGCGCTTCTGTCGGTGCCACGCGCCATCGGCCCCTATGCGCTGCTGGACATCGGCGCCTTCGTGGGGACTTTCATGCTGGCGGCCCAGGCGCGCGGCATCGGCAGCGTGGCTCAGGCCGCTCTGGCGCAGCATGCTGGCGTGGTGCGGCGCTTTTTCGACCTGCCCGAGGATCGCGATTTCGTCTGCGGCATCTCGTTCGGCCACCCGGCCGAGCATGCAGCGAACCGCTTTCGCTCTTCCCGGATCGAGCCCGAGGCGTTTTTCAGGCTGACCTGAGCTCAAGGGAAAGCCGATGGCACCCCCCGGCTTGACCGCCGCTCGTCGGGCTGGAAACGCCCCCACCATCGTGCAAAAATTATAACAAGCATTAGAAAATGCCGCCGGGCGCGGCATCCTAACAAGGCATGACAATGATGTCGCGATCCACTTCCATGACCGATCTGCCACTGCGCAGCCTGCTGTTCTGCCCTGGCTCGAATCCCGGCCGCATGCGCAAGGCGATGGCCGCCGGCGCCGATGCGGTGATTCTGGACCTTGAGGACTCGGTCGATCCCTCGGCCAAGGCAGAGGCCCGCGCGATGGTGGCCGAAGCGCTGGCGGGGCCGCGCAGCCTGCTCACCGTGGTTCGCATCAATGCCGAGGACAGCCCGCATCACCTGTCCGACCTGGCCATGGCGCTGCGGGCGGGTGCGGATGCTGTGATGCTGCCGAAATGCAACGGCCCGGCCGATCTGCTGCGGCTGTCGCAGCGCATGGATGCGCTGGAGGCCGCCTTCGACCTGCCGCAGGGCCACAGCGCCATTCTGCCGCTGGTCACGGAATCGGCCATGGCACTGCTGGACATGGATTATCGCGGGGTGACGCCGCGTCTGGCAGCGCTGTGCTTCGCGGGCGAGGATCTGGCCTCGGATCTGGGCGTGATGGCGCGCGCGAACGGGCAAATGAACGCCCTGCTGTCCCATGCCCGTCGTCAGGTCGCCATCGCCGCCGCCGCTGCGGGTGTGCGCGCCATCGACACGCCCTTTCCCGATCCGCGCTCGGAACAGGGGTTGGAACTGGAAACGCGCGAGGCCATGTCGCTGGGTTTTTCCGGCAAGCTTTGTATTCATCCCGCACAGGTCGCCACCGTCCATGCCACGCTGCGCCCGGCACCGGAACGGGTGGCTTGGGGCCGCGCGGTGATCGCCGCGCTGGAAGGCGCGGCCAGCGGTGTCGCGGTGGTTGACGGCAAGATGGTGGACATCGCCCACCTTCGGCTGGCCCGGCGCTATGTCCAGATGGGGGAGGCCTCGGCATGATCGACATCGCACATCTTCAAAGCTGGACCGGCCGGACCGAGGAAAGCCGCGACACCATAACCGCCGGCCATACCGCGCGGATGGCTGCGCTGCTGGATCGCCCTGCCCCGGCCTTGGGCGATCCGTTGCCGCCACTGTGGCACTGGACCTTCTTTGCGCCGCAAGTGCCGCAGTCGCAGCTTGGCCCCGACGGCCATCCCCGGCTGGGCGGCTTCCTGCCGCCGGTGCCGCTGCCGCGCCGGATGTGGGCGGGCGGCAAGCTGCAGTTCCATAACCCGATCCATGTCGGCGAAGAGGTCACCCGGACCAGCGAAATCCTGTCCGTCGCCGAAAAATCCGGCCGTCAGGGCGCGCTGGTCTTCGTCAGCGTCGGGCATAAGCTCGCGACGCAATCCGGCCTCGCCATCGAGGAACGGCAGGACATCGTCTATCGCGAGCCCTCGACCACCAAGCTGCCTGCCCCCGTGGCCGAGGTCGCCCCCGCGGACTGGCGCGATCCGATGCTGCCCGATCCGGTGCTGCTGTTCCGGTTTTCGGCGCTGACCTTCAACGCGCATCGCATTCACTACGACCTGCCCTATGCGACCGCCGAGGAAGGCTATCCCGACCTGGTCGTGCAGGGACCACTGACCGCCACGCTGCTGATGGACGCCTACACCCGCCGCAGCGGCAATCTGCCGAAAAGCTTCAGCTTTCGGGGGCAGGCACCGCTGTTTTCCGGCGGGCGGATGGCGATCTGCGGGCGGGCCACCGACCAGGGCCACGATCTCTGGGCCGAGGGGCCCGGCGGCTATACCGGGATGAGCGCGCAGGTGACGGCATGAGCATCGATATCGACAAGCTGATGAGGCTGGAGATTCCGCAGGTCCGGCAGGAACTGACCGCGCGCGACATCGCGCTTTACGCGCTGTCGATCGGCATGGGCCGCGATGCGCTGGACGCCCGGCAACTGCCCTATGTCGATCCGCTGCAAGGTCCGGCAGTGATGCCCGCGATGGTGCTGGTCATGGCCCATCCCGGCTTTTACCTCGGCCACCCTGAATCCGGCGTGGACCCCAAGGGCGTGCTCCATGCCGATCAAGCCATCGAGATCACAGGCCCGATCCCGGCCAAAGGCGAGGTCGAAAGCCGCACCCGCATCACCGAGGTCATCGACAAGGGTGCGGGCAAGCCGGCGCTGATCCTGGCCGAAACCGAGCTTTCCGCCGAAGGCCGCACCTTCGCCCGGCTGAACCGCACCACCTTCATCCGCGGCGGCGGCGGTTTCGGCGGGCTGTCCGAGCCAAAGAACCCCGTGCCGCGCCTGCCTGAACCCGAGACCGCGCCGGATCATGTAGTCGACCTGGAAACCGCCGACGCGCAGGCGCTGCTCTATCGCCTCAACGGCGATCTGAACCCGCTGCACAGCGACCCGGAACTGGCGCGCAAGCTGGGCTTTCAGCGCCCGATCCTGCATGGGCTCTGCACCATGGGCGTCGTCTGCCATGCGCTGCTGCGCGCCTTGGGCGACTACCGCCCCGACAGTCTGCGCGCCGTCCGTCTGCGCTTTGCCAAGCCCGTCTATCCGGGCGAAACGATCCGCACCGAAATCTGGGCCGACGGCCGCTTCCGCGCCTTGGTCCCCGCCCGTGATGCCGTGGTGATCGACGGCGGCCTTGCCCGCTTTACCTGAGGAGTTGCCCATGATCCCCGAGGACGTCCTTTCGTCGATGGACATGATCCGCGACAGCGCGCGCGGCATCGCCGGCGCGGACCTGAGCCGCATCCGCAAGCTGCGCTATAGCTCACCCGGCTTCGACCGCGCCACATGGTCCGAAATGTGCGCCTTGGGCTGGCCGGCCCTGCGCATTCCCGAAGACCAGGGCGGGGTCGGGCTGGGGGTGCTGCCCTATACCGCGCTGGCCGAGGAGGCCGGGCGCGCCCTGCTGCCCGAGCCGCTGATTCCGGCCGTCCTGGCCTCGACCCTGCTCGATGGCGAGGCGCTGGAGGCGCAGATCGAGGGCGCGACACTGGTGATCCCGGCCTGGCAGGATGCACGCGGCAGCATCGCCCCCGGCACGTTGCAGATCCGCGACGGCAAGGTGACGGCGACGCGGCTTTATGTGCCGACCGGCGCCGATGCCTGGCTGGTGGTCGGCGCCACGCAATCGGCGCTGGTCGCGGCCGGCGCCCCCGGCGTCACGCTCACCCCCGCCGCCACGCAGGACGGTGGCGAGCTGGCAACGATCCGTTTCGAGAATGCCCCCTGCACGGTGATCGAGGCGGATCCCGGCCCGGCGCTGGCCGAGGCGGCGCTGGCCACCGCCGCCTATCTTCTGGGGCTGATGGAGGACGCGCTGGACATGACCGTCGCCTACCTGAAGCAGCGGGTGCAATTCGGCAAGACGATCAGCCAGTTCCAGATCCTGCAGCACATGGCCGTGGACGCGCGGCAGGAAATCGAGGTCACTCGCGCCAGCATCGAACAGGCGGCGCTGCAATGGGATGTCGAAGGCCCGACGCCTGCCGCACATGCCGCGATCTCGCGCGCCAAGGCGCGGGCATCCTCGGCGGCGATGAAGGTCACGCGCGACTGCGTGCAGCTGCATGGCGGCATCGGCTTTACCGACGAACACGACATCGGCCTTTTCCTGCGCAAGGCGATGGTGATGGCCCCGGCCTTCGGGGGCGCCAGACAGCATCGCGCCAATTTCGCCCGGCTGAAACCCGTGACAGAGGAGGCATGAGCCATGGCCTATGACAGTTTCCGCCACGAGGACTACAACGCGCTCTCCGACGATGATTTCCGCGCCCTCGTCCGCCGCTTCCTGGCCGAGAACCACCCGCCTGAGATCCGCCATCCGGCCAAGCGCCTGCATTGGGAGGATGCCGAACCCTGGTACATGATCCTGTCGGCGGCGGGCTGGCTGGCGCCGAACTGGCCGCGCCAATACGGCGGCATGGGCCTGAACCCCGGCAAGCAACTGATCTACGTCGAGGAATTCGAGAAGTTCGGCGCCGCCCGCACTCCCGATCACGGCATGATGCTGCTGGGCCCGCTGCTAATCAACTACGGGTCCGAGGAACAGAAGGCGCATTTCCTGCCGAAGATCCTCTCGGGCGAGCATATCTGGTGCCAGGGCTATTCCGAGCCCAATGCCGGCTCCGACCTTGCCAATCTGCGCACCGAAGCGGTGCTGGACGGCGATGAATGGGTGGTGAACGGCCAGAAGATCTGGACCACGCTGGCGGGCGATGCCGACTGGATCTTCTGCCTGGTCAGGACCGACAAGGGGGGTAAGAAGCAGGAAGGCATCAGCTTCCTGCTGATCCCGCTGGATACGCCCGGCATCACCATCCGGCCGGTCATCAACCTGGAACTCGACGACGAATTCTCGGAAGTTTTCTTCGACAATGTGCGGGTGCCCAAGGGTAATATCGTGGGCGAGGTCAATCAGGGCTGGACCATGGCCAAGAACCTCTTGGGGTTCGAGCGGATCTTCTTGGGCGGCCCCCGCCAATCCTCCAGCGCGCTGGCCAAGCTGCGCCGCCTTGGCCAGCATTACGGGCTGCTGGACGATCCCGGCTTCATCGACCGCTATGCCGGTTTCCAGATGGAGCTCGAGGACCATCAGGCGATCTTCTCGCGCATCGCTGACAAGCTGCGCCGGGGCGAAAGGCTGGGGCCCGAGGTCAGCTTCCTGAAGCTGAACCAGACCAGCCTTTACCAGCGCATCACCGAATACGGGCTGGAACTGATGGCCGAGGACGGCGGCTGGCTTGCGCCGCTGGAGGGGTCGAACGACCTAGCCATGCCGATGCAGTTCCTGAACGCCCGCGCGGCGACGATCTATGGCGGCACGACGCAGGTGCAGAAGAACATTCTGGCCAAAGCCGTGCTCGACCTACCTTAACGAAAGGACAACGGAAATGACGCAGATATTGGACGGCAAGGTCGCACTGGTCACCGGCGCAGGCGGGGGGATCGGCCGCGCCATCGTCATCGCCATGGCCCGCGCCGGCGCCTCGGTGGTCATCAATGACATCGGCGTGTCACTGTCGGGCGAAGGTGGCTCGGCCAGCCCCGCCGAGGAGGTCAAGGCCGAGATCGAGGGCTTCGGCGGCAAGGCCGTCATCAGCACCGAATCCGTGTCGGAATGGGAGGCCGCGCAGCGCATGGTGGCGCTGGCGAAGGACAGCTTCGGGCGGCTGGATATCGTGGTGAACAATGCGGGCATCCTGCGCGACGCGATGTTCCACAAGATGACGCCGGAACAATGGCTGTCGGTGGTGGGCGTCCATTTGAACGGCAGCTTCTTCGTCAGCCGCGCCGCCGCCGAGATCTTCCGCGAACAGGAAACCGGGTCGTTCATCCACATGGTCTCGACCTCGGGGCTGATCGGCAATCTGGGCCAGGCGAACTATTCCGCCGCCAAGCTGGGCATGGTCGGCCTGTCGAAATCCATCGCGCTGGACATGAAACGTTACAACGTGCGGTCGAACTGCATCGCGCCCTTCGCCTGGGGGCGGATGACCAGCAATATCCCGGCGGAAACGCCCGACCAGATCGCCCGGGTCGAGAACCTCAAGAAGATGACGCCCGAGAAGAACGCACCGCTGGCGGTCTTCCTCGGCTCGGACGCGGCGAAGGACGTGACCGGCCAGATCTTCTCGACCCGCAAGAACGAAATCTTCCTGCTCAGCCAGAACCGCCCGATCCGTTCCGTCCATACCGCCGAGGATTGGACGCCGGAAACCGTCCGCGACCACGCCATTCCTGCCCTGCGCTCCTCGTTCTTCCCGCTGGACCGCAGCCAGGACGTCTTCACCTGGGATCCCTGTTGAAGACGGGCCGGAAGGCGGTCGGGTCGAGCCTCCTCCTCCACATCGCTCCCCGCTGCCTTCCGGCGAAATCACCCCTGCCCCATCGAAAGGTAAACCCATGCGCCGCGCCGCCATCGTCAATCCGCTCCGCACCGCCGTCGGCGGTTTCGGAGGCTCGCTCCGCGCCGTCCCGGTCGAGACCCTCGGTGGCACCGTCACCAAGGCGGTGCTGGCACAGACCGGGCTTGATCCCGCGCTGATCGAGGACGTGGTCTTCGCCCAGTCCTATGCCAATTCCGAAACCCCCTGCGTCGGGCGCTGGATCGCGCTGGATGCGGGCCTGCCGATCGAGGTGCCGGGGCTTCAGACCGACCGGCGCTGCGGCGGCGGGCTGCAGGCGCTGGTGACGGCTGCAATGATGGTGCAGACCGGCGCCTGCGACGTGGTGCTGGCCGGCGGCGTGGAATCGATGTCGAATATCGAGTTCTACACCACCGACATGCGCTGGGGCCGCCGCTCGGGCACGACGCAGTTCTATGACCGGCTGGACCGCGGCCGCGAACGCTCGCAGCCGGTGCATCGCTTCGGCCATATCTCGGGGATGATCGAAACGGCAGAGAACCTGGCCAAGGATTACGGCATCACCCGCGAGGAGGCCGACGCCTTCGCCGCCGAGAGCCACCGCCGCGCCGCGAGCGCCTGGGCGGACGGGCGTTTCGCCGAGGAGGTGGTGCCGGTCGCGGTGCCGCAGCGTAAGGGCGATCCGCTAATCTTCGAGCGCGACGAGGGCATCCGCCCGGACACCACCCCGGAATCGCTGGCCAAGCTGCGGGTGATCCAGAAGGACGGTACCGTCACCGCCGGCAATGCCGCGCAGCAGAACGACGCGGCCAGCGCCTGCCTGATCGTAGCCGAGGACAAGCTGGAGGAACTGGGCCTGACGCCCATCGCCTTCCTCAACGGCTGGTCGGCCGTCGGTTGCGAGCCCTCGCACATGGGCATCGGCCCGGTGGGAGCGGTGGCCAAGGTGCTGCAGAAGACCGGGCTGAAGATGTCCGACATGGGCCTGGTCGAGATCAACGAGGCTTTCGCCGCCCAGGTCCTGGCCTGCCTGAAAGGCATGGATTGGGACGAGCGCGACAAGCTGAACGTGAACGGCTCGGGCATCTCGCTTGGCCATCCGATCGGCGCCACCGGGGTGCGGATCATGACGACGCTGGTGCGCGAGATGCAGCGGCGCGGCGTCCGCTACGGGCTGGAAACCATGTGCATCGGCGGCGGTCAGGGCATGGCAGCCGTCTTCGAGCGCGCCTGATCCGGCAGCCCCGACGATGACCATTACCGAGGCCGAGATCGCCACCACCCTGCAGAACACCTCCCGCGCCGGGCCTCCGCCGCGACCGGGACGGCTGCCCGCCACGATCATCGTCGCAGGGCTGAACAACGCGCCCCTGGCCGGGGCGCGGCTGGTGCTGCCGATGATCGCGCTGTCGATGGGCATCGGACCGGCGCTGGTCGGGCTGATGGCCTCGATGTTCACGCTGGCGCCGATGTTTCTGACCGTGGCTTTCGGCCGTTGGGTGGACCGCAGCGGGCCGCTGACCCCGATCCTGTTCTCAACCGGACTGATCGTGGCGGCCGCCGTCCTGTTCGAGGCCCACCCCTCGCAATCGACGCTACTGGCGATGGCGGCACTGATCGGCGCGGGAGGGATGTTCAGCCATGTCGCCGCCACCCGCGCGGTGGGCGAGGTCGGCCCGCCCTCGGCACGGGCGCGCCATATCGGATATCTGGTCGTGGCCTATTCGGTATTCCAGTTTCTGGGGCCGGTGATCGCGGGATCCAGCTATGAATGGGGCGGTGGAGAGGCGGCGGTGCTCAGCCTCGGCGGATTCGCGGCGTTGTCCTTCCTGGTGCTGGCGACACCCTGGCATAATTTCAGCCGCTGGCCGACGGAAAACCGCCCCGCCGCGGCAGGCCGCACGCGAGAGCTGTGGGCCGTGCCCGGTTTGGGGAAATGGCTGCTGACCCTTGGCGTCTTCGGCGGCGTGCAGGCGATCTATCCCTTCGTGCTGTCGCTACATGTGGTGGCGCAGGGGCTTTCCGCCGCAGATGCCGGGATGATGCTTGGCGCCTTCGCCATCGGCTCGCTAGTCTCGCGGATGACAGTGGGGCTAGTGACGCGCTGGCTGCGCGGACCGCTTGTGGTGACGCTGGCCCTGATCGGGGGCGGGCTTGCCTATGCCGCGCTGCCGTTCATGCAGACGCTGCTGCCGCTTATGACGCTGAGCGCGGCGATGGGTTTCGCCATCGGGCTGGGCTCTCCCATCGTACTGGCGCTGATCTACGACACCGCGCCCCCCGCCCGCGTGAACGAATCCATCGGGCTGGGCATGGCGATCACCAATCTGCTGCAAACTGCCCTGCCATTGACGCTTGGGCTTGTAGCCTCGGGTCTGGGGATCGGTGCGATGGTCTGGGCACTGGCCTTCGCCATGCTGGTCTGCGCCGCGCTGACCGGCAGGACATGAGAATGCATGAGGGAGACGACATGACCCGACAACCCGCCCTTGCCGGCATCAGGGTGCTTGACCTTGGCCGCTATATCGCCGCGCCCTTCTGCGCCAACATGCTGGCCAACGAAGGAGCCGAGGTGATCCGCGTGGAACCGCCCGAGGGCGGTGCCGATCGCGAGGTCATGCCCGTGGGACAACCCGGGCGGGGCGGGCTGTATCTTCAGGTGAATGCGAACAAGAAATCGCTGTCGCTGGATTATGCGAAACCAGAAGGCCGCGCCGTGCTGGAAAAGCTGATCGCCACCGCCGACGTGCTGATCGTCAACCTGCCGCAGAAGGCGCTGATGAAGCTGCGGCTGGACTATGACAGTCTGGCCGCGATCAAACCCAACATCATCCTGACCACGATCTCGGCCTTCGATGCGGGGGGCAAGGATCGCGACCGCGTGGGCTTCGACGGCACCGGCCAGGCGCTGAGCGGGGCGATGTATCTGACCGGCTTCGGCGAGGCCCCCACGCGCGAGGCGGTGTCCTATGTCGATTACGCCACCGCGATGGCGGCCGCCTTCGCCACCATGTCGGCGCTGATGGACCGGGCGCGGTCGGGCAAGGGACAGCATGTGCAGTGCTCGCTGATGGGCACGGCGCTGACGATGATGAACGCGATGCTGATGGAGGAAGCCTCGGGCTTTCGCACCCGCCGCCCGATCGGCAACCGCAGCCCGATCGCCGGGCCGTCTGACCTTTTCCGGGCCAAGGATGGCTGGGTGATGATCCAGATCATCGGCGATCCGATGTTCAGCCGCTGGGCAAGGATGATAGGACGCGAAGATCTACTGTCGGACCCGCGCTTCGCCAGCGATTCCGACCGGGGCGAGAATGGCGAGGCACTGAGCGCCATCCAGCAGGAATGGTGCGCCAGCCGCACGGTAGAAGAATGCTTGGCCGATCTGGCCGCCGCTCGCCTCCCCGCCTGCCCCTGCCTGACGCCCGCGCAGACGCTGACGATGCCGGGCTTCGAGGACTACACCGAAATCCTGCCCGTGGGTGACGGCCTGCCGCTGGTCGCCCGCTCGATCCGCACAGAAAGCGCCCTGGCGACACCCCGCACGCTTGCGCCCCTGCTGGGCGCGGACAGCGCCGCCCTGCTGGATGCCCTGGGCATCGCGGCCGAGGAACAGGCCCGGCTGAAGGCCCAGGGCATCATTTGACAAGGCGCCCTGTCGAATAACACAAAAATGGCCCCTCGCGGGGCCATTCCTGTTTCGCTTGCTTCTCAGCTTACCTAGGGGCAGCGCGATAGGCCTCCAGGATCTCGGCACCGGGGCGACCCTGTGCCTGCATCCCCTCGGCCCACATCCGGGCATCCTCGTCGAATTTCTTCGCCCATTCGGCCAGGTCCGCCTCGCTCGCCGTGGTGATCTTGACCTTGCCGCCATCAAGCGCAGTCTGGCGGTCCTTCGCCTCGAGTTCATCCTGATAACGGCACAGATGGTCCTGCGCCTTGGCGGCGGCCGCGGTGAAGCGGGCCTGATCAGCCTCTCCCAGCGCGTCCCAGGCCTTGGTGGTCATGGCATAGACCACCGGCCCACCACCTAGTTCCGGCCCTTCATAGGCATGGGCCACGACATCCTCGAGCCCGTAGATCGGAAGGCTGTAATAAGGAAGCAAAGTGCCGTCCACGGTGCCGCGCGACATCGCGTCATAGACTTCGCCCGAGCTCATGCTGATCGGCACGGCCCCCGCCTCGCGCACCAGGTTGCCGATGGCGGCGCCATTGGCGCGCAGTTTCAGCCCGGCCACGTCGCCCAAGGTCGATATCTGCTTCTTGTTGGTCAGGATCTTGTAGGCCGGCTGATGCGCCACGAAAAGCACATGCAACCCAAGCGGTTCGTATTCCGCCTTGTCCAGCGGCGCGCCCTGCTGGATCACCGACCACAACCGATGCACGCCTTCGCATGTCGTGGCGTGAAAACCCGGCAGTTCAGCGACCGAGGTGAGCGGCAGCTTTTCGGGGCTGTAGGACGGCACCAGCGTCACCACGTCGGCAAGCCCGGTCTTGACGACCGTCAGCGGATCTTTGCCCAGCTGCGCCGCAGGAAAGGTGCTGAGCGCGACCTCGCCGGTCTCGGCCAACGCCTCGACGAAGACCTTGCCGCCTTCCTCCCACAGGTAATGGGTCTGCGGGAACTGATGGGCAAAGCGCAGCTTCAGCCCGTCGGCCTGCGCGGGCAAGGCCACGGACAGCGCCAGAAGCGCCAGTTTCGCAATGCGGATCATGGTTTCCTCCTGTCATGAGGGCGCAAGGCGCCGGCCGATGCAATGATCGGGGACGGACGCGACAAGGCCCAGGGTGATCGTGAAACCCGCCGGCTAGAGCCTGTAGCCGGGCGCTAGCGCCCCCTCCAGCAGCAGGCGGATGACGTGGTCGCAGACCTCGTCGATGGTCATATGCTTGGGGCTGAACCATTCCTGGACCCGGCTCATCGACCCCAACAGGAAGGGCACCAGGATGCGCAGGTTCATGCCGGGTCGGATAACACCCCGATCAATGCCCTCCTCGATCAGGTCATACCAGATCTGGGCATATTCGCGGCGTTTCTCCAGCTTGCGGTGCCGCATGGCGGGAGGCGTATGCTCCCAGACCCGCATCAGCGCGGCGGCGCTGTCATCACGCCACTCGATATAGGGCGTGATGTGGGCGCGCATCGCGGCAACCAGCCGGTCCAGATAAGGCGCATCCGACCCTTGGTCCCGCACCGCCCTTTCGACCGCTTCCGAGACAAGCGCAATGGCTCCCACCAGCAACTCGTCCAGAATCTCTTCCTTGGACTTGAAGTGATAATAGAAGCTGCCCGCCTTCATCCCCACCCGCTCGGCCAGCTCACGCAGGTTGCAGTCGCTATAGCCCTTCTCGGAGAAAAGATGGGCCGCCGCGGTCAGGATCTCCTGCCGCGTCGTCTCGGCCTTGCGAGTCGCCTGTCTTTCGACCGTGCTGGGCTTTGCTGCCATCTGCCTCGCCTTTCGATGCCGGCTGTCTGATGCTGTTAGAAACTGCACGTCAACTCCATGCCTTGCAAGGCAGCGGATGGCCAGCCCCTCAACCGGGGTTTTTCTTCAGCATCATGCCGGTGCGGCGGAAGGTCAGGACCATCTTGTCGTCCTGGTTATAGCTGCGGGTCTCGAATTCGACGATGCCGGCATGGGGACGCGACTTCGATTCTCGCTTCGAGACGATCTCGGTTTCGCTGCGCAGCGTGTCGCCCAGATAGACCGGATTGGTGAACTTCACGTCGTAGAACCCCAAGTTCCCCTGGGTGGTGCCCAGCGTGGTGTCGGCCACGGTGACGCCGCAGGCCAGGGACAGGGTGAACAGGCTGTTGACCAGCCGACCCGGATGGCCCTGCTCCTTGGAATAGACCTCGTCCATGTGCAGCCAGGCCGAGTTGTAGGTCAGGGCCGAGAACAGCAGGTTGTCCGCCTCGCAGACGGTGCGGGTGATCGCGTGCTTGTAGACATTGCCGACTTCCAGCTCTTCGTAATACTTGCCGGTCGCCAGTTCGGTGTAGTTGACGCTCATGGAATGTCTCCGCTTGGCCGGGGTCAGATGACACCCGAGGATTTCAGGTTCTCGATTTCGTCGGCACCAAGGCCCAAAAGGCCCAGCACCTCGGCATTGTCGGCGCCGAGCTTTGGCGCGGGCTTGTCGAGCCCGACCGTCGCGGCCGACATCCGGATGGGGATGCCGGCGCCGACGGCGTCGATCTCGCCGACGTCGGGATGGACCAGCGGCACGATGGCGCCGCTTTCGCGCAGCGCGGGGTCCGCCATTGCCTCCAGCGCGGTGCGAACCTTGACGCAGGGCACCCCCCGCTGCGTGCTCAGTGCCTCGATGACGGCATCGGTGGTCAGGGTCCGGGTCCAGGCTTCGATCCGTCCGTTGACGTCATCGGCGTTGACGGCGCGGGGCCCGCGGGTCGCGTAGCGCGGGTCCCTGATGAGTTCAGGCTGGCCCATCGCCTCGAAGATCAGCCCGGCCCATTTGTCATTCGCCGCCGCGATCGAGACATGGCCGTCAGCGGTTTCGAACACGCCAAAGGGTGCCAAGCGCGTCTGGTGGTTGCCAGTCCGCGCCGGAAAGCCCATGCGCTGCAACACGTCGAAATGCTCGAAGGGCAGGAGCGATGACAGGCAATCCATCATCGAAACCATGACATGCTGGCCCTGCCCGGTCACGCCGCGCTGGATCAGCGCCGACTGGATGCCCATCATGCCGTAAAGCGGCGCCAGCAGGTCGGCCATCGGAAGGCCCAGCCGGGTCGGCGGGCCGTCCTTGTCGCCGGTGGTGTCCATGACGCCCGAGAGGGCCTGAACGGCGATGTCCATCACCTTCAGCCCCGGATAAGGGCTGGGCCGACCCATGCCGGTGATCGAACAATAGATCAGCCGGGGATTGATGCCTTTGAGACTGTCGTAATCCACCCCTAGCCGTTCGACCGTGCCATCGCTGAGGTTTTCCACGACAAGATCGGACTGCTTGACCAGGTCCTTGAAGATTTCCAGCCCGCGTTCCGATTTCAGGTCCAGCGACAGGCTTTTCTTGGCCCGCGCCCGCGCCAGGATCGACAGCGACACGTCGCCATCGGCCAGCGCGCCCAGATGGATGCCGTCCTTGCCGTAGAAGGGCGGGTTGAAACGGGCAATGTCGCCGCCCGTCGGTGCCTCGATCTTGATGACCTCGGCGCCAAGGCCCGCCAGCAGCAGCGTGCAGTAAGGCCCGGCCAGCGCCACGGTCAGATCAAGGACCCGGATGCCCTCGAGCGGGCGTCTCGTCTCTGCCATTTCCTCCCCCTCTGTTTCCGGCGCGTCAGGCCGCGTATTCCTTGGCCAGCGCGATGATGTCGCGCGCGGTCTTCACATGCGCGATGTCGATATGCTCGCCGTCATACATGACCGAGGCCCGGCCCTGCGCCATCGCCGCGTCCAGCGCGTCGATCATGCCCTGATAGAAGGCCACATCCTCGGCGGTGGGCGTATAGGCGCGGTTGATCGTCTCGACCTGCATCGGGTGCAGCGCCAGCTCGCCGGCCATGCCCAGCTGGCGGTCGAAGGCCGAGGATTTTGCCAGCCCCTCCAGATCCTTGATCTGCTGCCAGATGCCACCGATGGGCATCTTGCCGGCGGCGCGGGCGGCCATGACGACACGCGATTTCATGTATTCCGATTCGCGGCCCTCGGGAGTCCAGACATATTTCAGCGCCCGGCCGACATCGGCGTTCTTGGCGGTGGCGCCGACGATGCCGGTCACGCGCGGGATCATCGCGATCTCGTAGCAGAGCTGCATCGAACGCGCGGTTTCCAAGAGCGGGATCAGGCCGATGCTGCCGATCTCCATGTTTTGCCGCGCCTCGGCCTCGGCGATCATGCAGGAGGCCATATGCACATCCTCGGGCCCCCAGGGCTTCGAGATATAGATGCCCTCGACACCGGGCTGCACCACGGCAAGGATATCGTCGAGGTCATAGATATGCGCCGTGCGGTTGACCCGGACCCAGACGCGCTGACCCTGGGCGATCAGCTCGGGGATCTTGCGGGCGACCAGTTCGCGCGCCGCCAGTTTCTCGGCCGGCGGAACCGAGTCCTCGAGGTCGAGGATCAGCGCATCGGCACCGGCATTGGCCGCCTTGTCCAGCATGGATTCCTTGTTGCCGGGCACGAACAGGAAGGAACGGATCGGTTTCATTTCGGCACCTCAATAGGATTTCGGCAGGCCGAGCTTGCGCTCGGCGATGTTGGACAGGATCAGCTGCGGCGTGACCGGGGCGATATAGCCGATCCAAGCTTCGCGCATGAACCGCTCGACGTGGTATTCCTTGGCATAGCCAAATCCGCCATGGGTCAGTATGGCAGTGTTGCAGGCGTTCATGCAGGCTTCGGAGGCCATCAGCTTGGCCGCATTCGCCTCGGAACCGCAGGACAGGCCCTTGTCGTAAAGCTCGGCCGCGGCCAGGATCATCAGGTTCGCGGCCTCGAGTTCGGCCCAGTTGCGGGCCAGCGGATGCTGCACGCCCTGGTTCTGGCCGATGGGACGACCGAACACCCGGCGATCCTTGGCATATTGCGTTGCCAGCTTCAGCACCGCGCGGCCGATGCCGACCTGCTCGGCGGCGACGAAGACACGCTCGGCGTTCATGCCGTGGAAGATGTATTTCAGCCCCTTGCCTTCCTCGCCGATCAGGTCGTCCTTCGGCACCGGCAGGTCGTCGATGAACAGCTCGTTGGTATCGACGGCGGCGCGGCCCAGCTTGTCGATCTCGCGGATGTCGATGTAGTTCCGGTCGAGCTTGGTGTAGAACAGGCTCAGCCCCTCGGAGTGCTTCTTGACTTCCTCGATGGGCGTGGTGCGGGCCAGGATCAGCATGTGATCGGCCTGCTGCGCGGTCGAGATGAAGACCTTTTTGCCCGAGATCAGGTAGTTGCCATCCGCCTGCTTCTTGGCCACCACCTTCAGCTTGGTGGTGTCCAGACCGGTATCTGGCTCGGTCACGGCGAAGCAGGCCTTGTTCTCGCCGCGGGTAAAGGCCGGCAGCCAGCGCTTCTTCTGCTCTTCGGTGCCGAAATGCACCACAGGCTGCAGGCCGAAGATGTTCATATGGATGGTCGATGCCCCGGCCTGCCCGCCGCATTCCGCCACGGTGCGCAGGAACAGCGCCGCCTCGGTCACGCCCAGATTGGCGCCGCCGAATTCCTCGGGCATGCAGATGCCCAGCCAGCCGCCATCCGCCACCGCGCGGAAGAACTCGTGGGGGAATTCGTGATCCCGCTCTTTCTTCAGCCAGTATTCCAGCGGGAAGTTCTCGCAGATCTTTTCGGCGGCATCGACGATGGCCTGCTGATCCTCGGTCAGTAGATAGCCCACACCCTCACTCCTCAGTCATGGCGCGATCAGGAAGTCCGATCTTTTTCTAACAACCATTAGACTGCGTTGCGAGAGGTCAGTCAAGCATCTCGACAATCGCGTAGCGGGCCTGGTGTGTCGGATTATCCATTTGTAATATCTTGAAATAACGACAGGATGACTGCCAGCAAACGGTAAAGCCGGCCCCCCGCATAGGACCGCCCTATGGACACCTACCGGGCAGCCAGCATGGCCGGGAGTGCGCTGCCAGAGGTGCAACCTATGGCCGCGAAAGTCACGCCCTTGCAAGACGAGCCAGTCTTTGCCCCAACGCCCTGCGGCGGATAGGATCGGCGCCAGCACCGGCTGTCGGGACGGAAGGCCAACAGTTTTTCTATCAAACGTCCGACAGTTTATTGCCACACGCACCGCGGCTCCCGGAAGAGGGTCCGTCGGAACCAGTCCGGGAGGAGGACATGCGAAGAACTATCACCCTGCTCGAGGACCTGGGGCTTTGGCTGGCCGTGATCTGCGTCGCGCTGATCATGTTCATCGTGTCCTATGACGCGGTGTCGCGCTATGCGCTGCACGCGCCGTTGCCCTGGGCCTTCGAGCTCATCACCTATTACCTCATGATCGGCGCAGCCTATCTGGGGGTTTCGGCCACATTTCGCGAAGGCGACCACATCGCCATCGACCTGTTTCGGAACTACATGTCCCCGGGCATTCGTGCCGCCTCGGATGTGATCTGGTCGCTGCTTGCGGCGGTCATATTCGGCGTCATCGCCTATGGCGCATGGGAGGAAATGGCCGGTGCGCTGGAACGCAACGAATTCCTGCCCGGCTATATCACCTGGCCAGCCTGGCTGTCCTACCTGCCTATCGTGGCGGGTTTTCTGCTGCTGGCCGTGCGCCTGGTGGTATTCGCCGTGTCGATGATCCTGTACGGCCGCGACCGGGATGTCGCCGAACATTCCACGAAATCCGAGTTGGAGGAGCATCACGAATGATCGCCACCATCATTGTTCTGTCGATGTTTCTGCTGCTGGCGATGGGGATGCCGGTCGGCTTCTCGCTGATCGCCGCCGGAGCCTTGGGCATCTTCTGGATAGGGGGCCCCGCTGCGCTGCTGGGCATCCTGTCCAGCATGCCGAAGGACAACGCCGCCTCCTACGAGTTCCTTGCGATTCCGATGTTTCTGCTGATGGCGGAATTCGTGCTGCGCTCGGGCATCGCGGACGACCTGTTCCAGGCGGCCGCCGCCTGGTTCGGAAGGGTCAGGGGCGGCCTTGGTATCGCCACCGCGCTGGCGGGCGCCGGCTTCGGCGCCATTTGTGGCTCGTCCACCGCCGCTGCGGCGACGCTCTCCTCGACCTCGCTGCCCGCGATGCTGAAATACGGCTATGACATGCGTATGGCCTCGGGCGTCGTCGCCATCTCAGGCACCCTGTCCATGCTGATTCCACCCAGCATCGCCATGGTGATCTATGCCCTTCTGGCTGATGTCAGTGTTGCCAAAATGCTGATCGCAGGGGTGATTCCAGGCATCATCGTTACCTTCACCATCGCCCTGACCGTCTGGTATCTTGCAATCCGCAACCCCGAGCATGCGCCCCTGACCGAGCCTGTGACGCTGGGCCAGAAATTCGCCTCGCTGCGGCCGATCCTGCCGATGATCCTGCTGATGGGCGCGGTGACGGGGGTGATCTATACCGGCGTCGCCACACCCACCGAGGCATCGGCGGTCGGCGCTTTCTTCGCCGGCGTGTTGTATATTTCCCGCCAGGGTTTCCGTTGGCGCGAGATGGCGCAGGTCTTCAGCCGCGCGACCCGGACGGCTTGCATGCTGGCCATCATCATCCTGGGTGCGCATATCTTTACGACCTTCTTTGCCCTGACGCAAACGACGCAGGTGATCATCGACTGGGTGGGTGCCCTGCCGGTGAACCGCTGGGTGGTCCTGGTGGTGTTGGTCATCGTCATCCTGCTTCTGGGCTTTTTCCTGGACCAGATGGCGATCCTGGTGCTGACGGTGCCGATTCTTGCGCCCTTGCTGACCTCGCTGGATTTCGATCTGGTCTGGTTCGGGGTCATAATGATCGTCACCGCCGAGATCGGGCTGGTACACCCACCACTCGGCCTCAACTGCTTCGTGGTGGCGAAATATGCCAAGGTGCCTTCGGGCGAGGTATTCTGGGGCGTGCTGCCGCATTGCATCGCGCATCTGATCGCCATCGCCATCATGGTGGCTTTCCCGGCACTGTCGCTTTGGCTACCCAGCCAGATGTGAGCCATGCCCTGAAGGACGGTATTCAGGCGCCCCGGTCTCGGCCGGGGCGCCTTTGCAACGAAAGGATGCGGAGAATGCGAGACAGAGCGGCAAGGACATCCGCTGGGCTGGCGGCACCGGGTGTGCCGACGCTGCATGGCCGCGTCGAAAGCTGGGAATGCGATTTCAACGGCCACTGGAACGCCCGCTTCTATGCGCGCAGCTTCCAGCTTGGCGGCGACACCATTCCCTTTTTGCCCGGCGTGGCGGCGCCGGGCTATCATCCCCGGACACGCCATATCCGCTTTCACCGCGAACTGTTCGTGGGTGCCGCGATCGAGTTGCGCTCGGCCCTTGTCGCGGATGGGCCGCACATGGGCAGTGTGGCGCATCTTCTGTGCAGCGGCGGGCGGCTGTCCGCGACCTGCCTCGACATCCGGCCTGGTCCGATCGAGGGCCTGCCGCAGCTTGCTGCGCAGGAATTGGCGCTGGCCTTGCCGCGCGGCCTTTCCGGACCCTGCCCGCCATGGCAGGATTCCGGGAACGTAAGCACCTGCGAAACCGGCCCGCTGCGGCAGGCGGATCTGGACCACGAGGGCCGCATTCCGATGGACGAGATCATCCGCCGCACCGCCTATGCCACCCATGGCCATGTCGCCGCGCTGGGACTGGACGAAACGCTGCTGAAAGAGACCGGAATCAGCCGCATGGCCGTCGAGAGCAGGTTCTGCCGGCTGGGCGACTGTCCGGTCGGCACACCGCTGCGGGTCTGGGCGCGGGTTTCGCAGCTGGGGCAGAAATCCTTTACCGTCTCGCATCTGGTCGAGAGCCATGCCGGTCAAGCCGTGGCGCTGGTCGACCACAACCTGATCACGGTCGACCTGAACAGCAGGCGCGCCGTGGACCTGCCGGACTTCCTGCGCAAGGCCGCGTTCTGACGCAGGCATGAAAAAACCGGCCGGGGCAGGATGCGCCGGCCGGTTCCATGCGATGCCTCCGGCTTACAGCAGAAACACGCCCTTGCCGCCCGCCTGCTTGTTGAAATCTGCATAGGCTTCCGACGCCTGCTCCAGCCGCCACTCGTCGGTGAACAGGCGATCCACTTCCACGCCATGATCGGCAATGAAATGGGCGCAGTCCTTCATCCCGACTTCGGAGAAGGTATAGGAGCCGATGACCGTGCGCTGTTTGCCGATCAGATCCTTCATGCCGTCCACGTTCAGGTTGCCGCCCACCGCGACCAGGGCAATCTTGCCCCAGATCCGGGTGCTGCGCACCGCCTGCTGCTTGGGCACCTCGCCGCCCGCGCAATCCATCGCGCAAGAGGCGCCGCGCCCGCCGGTCAGCTTGCGGATTTCCTCGATCGGATCGGCCTTGCTGCCGTCGATGACATGAGCAGCGCCGAATTCCTTCGCCCTGGCCACGCGTTCGGGGTTGATGTCCACGCCAATCACCTCGACCCCCATCGCGGCGGCCAGCTGCACCGCCGACAGGCCCACCGGCCCCAGACCGAATACCGCCAGAGAATCGCGGGCGCTGATGTCAAGGCGCGTCAACGCGCCATAGGCCGTGCCCGTCCCACAGGTCACGGCCGCCCCGCCCTTGAAGCTCAGCTCATCGGGCAGGTGGACAAGGCAGCTCATCGGAACGACCATGTAATCGGCGTGAGCCCCATGCTTGATGACGCCATGAATTAAGGCGCCCTCGTCGCAAAGCTGGGTCCAGCCGGTGCGGCAATGATCGCAGCAGGTGCAGCCCTCGTAGTGAAAGACCATCACCCTGTCGCCGACCTTGAAGAGCTTCGGGTCTACACCGGCCCCCACCTCGGCGATGACTCCGCAGGGCTCGTGCCCGCCGATGATCGGCGCATTCGGGTCGATCCCGCGCGAGGCCAGATCCTTGAAGCCGAGCTGCTTGATGACCTCGACCATGCCGTGGCGATAGAAATGCAGGTCGCTGCCGCACATGCCGGACGCCTTCATCTCGACAAGCACCTGTCCCGGACCGGGTTTCGGATCGTCGAAGTTCAGCACCTCGACCACATCGTTGCCCTGAAAAACCATGCCGCGCATTGCTGCTTTCTCCCTGTGTTCGGCTGCCTGCCGGCGCGCCTGATCCCCCCGCACTGGCAGCCTCGGCGCCACGCGATGGCCGCAATTCTAACGGGCATTGCAGACGCCACCAGACGCGCTTGCCTCGTGCTCTTATCGGCTTTCCCTATGAGGGCACTTCGCCGGCCGGCTAAATCGCATGCAGGAAATATTCTACCTAACACACGTTAGTATTGTAGTGAGAAAGAAAAGCGCCTATGCTCATAGCCATGCCCTTTGACTCATCTCGACCCTGGGGAGGGGGTCCGGTCATGTCGAAGTCTCTTCGCACCACTGTCGCCGATATCGACATCAAGCATGTCGATTATTTCCTGATGCTGGCCAAGCACGGCTCAATCTCGAAGGCAGCCCACGCGCTTGGGTTGGCCCAGCCCTCGCTGTCCGAACATATCGCGCGGCTGGAAACGCGGCTGAACACCAAGCTGGCGATCCGCGGCCCGCGCGGCGTCACCCTGACCGAGGCCGGGCGGCTGCTGACCCGCGAAGGTCACAAACTGATCGAGGTTGCCAAGGCGCTGACAGAAAGCGTCCGTGAGCTGGGGCAGGACCTGCAAGGCACCGTTTCGGTGGCGCTGCCGCCGTCGCTCAGCATGCTGGTCGGTATCCCGCTGGCCGAGACGCTGCGCGTCGAGGCCCCGGGCATCAAGCTGCACCTGTCCGAGGGCTTGACCGGCCATATCCTGGAATGGATCGACGCCGAGCAGGTTGATCTGGGCTTTGTCTACAGCGCGCCGCCCAGTGCCAGCTTCCAGAGCGAACCGGTGCTGGAGGAGGAAATCTTCCTGATCGCAGCGGCCGACGACGTGCCCGCCCTGCCCCAGCCCGATGGCAGCTACGCCATCGACGCAGCGCAGCTGGGCGAGCTGCCGCTGGTCATGCCCGGCCTGCCGCACAGCGCGCGCCTGGCCATCGAACGCTTTGCCCGCGCCAATGGCATCAACCTGAACGTCATCGTCGAGATCGATTCGCTGTCGCAGATCATCGAGATGGTCGGTCGCGCCAGCGCCTATACGATCCTGCCGCATGCTCCTGTCACCGATGCGGTCGCAACCGGCCGGCTGGCACTGGTCAAGATCCGCAATCCCGGTTTCCAGCGTACCGCCTATCTGACACGCAAGCGCAGCCGGCCGGTCTCGATGGTCAGCCTGACGGTCGAACGTACGCTGACCCAGGTTTTGCAGGAGATGGTCGAGCGCTATGACCTGCATGCCCGCTATCTGGGCGACCCCAAGGGCAGCCAGATCCTTCAGTCGGCCTGACGGCCACCGCGCGAGCGATAGCGAACCGCCTCGACAAACAACCGGAACGCGGGTGAGGCGTTGCGGCGGTTCGCATAGTACAAATGATAGCCCGGCAGCGGCGGCAGCTTGTCCGAAAGGACCGACATCAACTGCCCCGCCTCGACCTTGGGCTGGACTTGGTCCAGAGGCAGATAGGCCAATCCTACCCCGGCCAGCGCGGCATCCAGGATCAGGTCAATCGTGTTCAGGATCAGCGGGCCTTCGACCTGCACCCTGGTTTCCTGGCCATCTTCCATGAACCGCCAATTGTTCAGCAGACCCGAGGTCGGCAGCCGCAGGTTGATGCAGCGATGATCGACCAGATCGCGCGGCGCCGCAGGCGCGGGATGGCGGGCCAAGTAGGCGGGCGCGGCGACGATGGCCATGGGAATGTCGGGCGAGATTCGCACCGCGATCATGTCCCGTGCGACATGCTCGCCCAGCCGCACCCCCGCGTCATAGCGATCGGCAACGATATCCGTCAGACCATAGTCGATGGTCATCTCGACCCTGATGTCGGGATATTGCGACAGCAACGACGCAATTGCGGGAGTCAGGAAAGTCTTGGCCGCATGTTCGACCGTTGTCACCCGAATCGTGCCCGCAGGCCGGTCGCGAAGCTGACTCAGGGCCGCGACCTCGCTGTCCATCTGATCCAGCATCGGGCCAAGGCTCGCCAGCAGATGCTCGCCGACCTCGGTGGGGGCAACGCTACGCGTGGTGCGCGCAAGTAGGCGCAGGCCCAACCGCTCTTCCAGGCGCCTGACGATCTGGCTCAGCGCCGATTGCGACATGCCGAGGCGGTTGGCCGCCCTGGTGAAGTTGCGCTCGCGCGCGACGGTGACGAAAGCGGCCAGGTCGGCCAGATCCTCACGCTTCATTCATTATCCTGATGATAGGTCCATGCAATTATCAGCCATAGTTCAATAAGTAGGGCCGCGCTATCTTTTCTTCAGGTCAGGATGCTGGCCCCCAAAAGATGGAGAAAACCATGGGCAAGATCAGCTTCAAGAATTCGAACAGCGGCCTCGACATGTCGGCCGTCATCAGCTTTCCCGAAGGCTTTGACGAAAGCCGCAAATATCCGGCGGTGGTGGTGTCGCATCCCGGCGGGGGTGTCAAGGAACAGACCGCCGGCACCTATGCCCGCAAGTTGGCCGAGCGGGGCTTTGTCGCCATCGCCTATGACGCCAGCTATCAGGGCGAGTCGGGCGGCCAGCCGCGCCAGCTTGAAAACCCCCATATCCGCACCGAAGACGTCAGCGCCGTCATCGACCACCTGACCACCCTGCCCTATGTCGATGCCGACCGCATCGGCGCCATGGGGATCTGCGCCGGCGCAGGCTACAGCGCCAATGCCGCGATCAACGATCCGCGCATCAAGGCGCTTGGCACGGTCAGCGCGGTGAACATCGGCTCGATGTTTCGCAACGGCTGGGAAAACAGCGTCAAGGATGCCGAGGCCGCGCCCTATATCAAGGCCGGCGCCGATGCCCGCAGCAGCGATGCCAGCGGCGCCCCGGTTGCCACCATCCCGCTGGCGCCACTGAAGGAAGCCGACGCCCCGAACGAGGAACTGCGCCAGGCCTGGGAATACTACCACACGCCGCGCGCCGAATATCCGACCGCGCCGGGCTTTGCCACCGCGCGCAGCCTGACCCAGATCATCCCCTATGACGCCTATGCCAAGGCCGAGGCCTTCCTGACCCAGCCCCTGCAGATCGTCGCGGGCAGCGTGGCTGGCAGCAAATGGATGAGCGACGACCTGTTTGCCCGCGCCGCCAGCGCGGACAAGAAAGTCCACATCGTCGAAGGCGCAAACCACATGGACCTTTACGACGGCGAGAAAGAGGTGGCCGAGGCATCGAAGGTTCTGGGCGATTTCTTCGCCCGCACCCTCAAGCTCGAACCGGTTCCGGCCGAGTAATCGCGCCCGCCCCGCCCGGACAGGCGGGCGGGGCCATTTTCGCCTATTCCGGCAGTTCGATACGATAGACCCGCCGCGCGGTGCCGCTGTAAAGCGCCTGCTTTTCTTCGGCGCTGCATCCCAGGGTGACGCGCTTCAGCGCATTCCACAGCGGGACGAATCCGCAGGAGCGTGAATCCGGCGGATAGTTGCTTTCCATCATGCAGCGATCGGCGCCGAATGCCTCGACGGCGGTCTCGATATAGGGCGCCCAAATCGCCGCAAGCCGCGTGGAAGCATCCGGGCCAGGTGAATCGTGCAGGCCGAAGCCCCAGAAGGGCAGGCCGAAGCCGCCGATCTTGCAGGTGACATTGCCGCATTCCGCCAGGGCGCGCAGGGCGGCCCGCCACTCCGCAAAGACCTCGGTCATGCCTGACTCGTCCTTACCCAGGCCCATGGCAAGGCCAAGATGGTCCAGGACGATGGGCATATCGGGGAAGGCACGCGCCAGTTCCGCGATGTCGCCGAGCTGATTGTGGAACACCGCCGCATCGAAGCTGAGGCCACGCCGCGCCAGTTCGGTCACCCCTGCGCGAAAGCCCGGATGCGCCAGCACGCCGGTCGGCGGGCGATGGGTGATATATCGATGAATGATCTCGTCCGGATGTTCGATGGTGACCTGACGCACGCCCCGGAACCTGTCCGGCGCCGCGGCCATCGCGCGGTCCAGATATGCGCCGATGGCCGCGCCATGCCGCAGGTCGGCATGACCGACGATGGCGGCGGCGACGCGCGGGCCGTATTGCCCCCCGGCACACATGGCGCCGATGCCGTTGGCGAATTCGACCTCGCCCAGCGGACGCAGCGCCTCGGGGCCGCTTTTGCGGGCAAAGGCCTGGATCTCGGCATAGACCGTGGCGACGATATTATGCCCGGCCCGCGCATCCTCCAGATAGTCGTCCAGCATGTAGCGGTAATGCGGAAAGTCGAACAGGTGGTGATGGGAATCGATGATCGGCAGGTCGGGATCGACGATCTCTTCCTCGCGCCCGTGAAGCCGCTTTTCGCCCTGCTGCGCCATTACAGATACTCCTCGGCCAGGGCCACCTCGCGGATCGCCTCGACGGGACCGCTGCGGCGGATCTCGCCGCTGCGCAGAACATAGGCGCGCTCGACCAGCTTCAGGGCGGGGCGGGCCATCTGCTCGGTCATCAGGATCGCGGTGCCGCGTGCCTGCAACCCCCGGATCACCTGGCCGACCTGGCCGATCCACACCGGTGCAAGGCCCAGGAAAGGCTCGTCCAGCAGCAAAAGCTTGGGCATGCAGATCACGGCCCGCGCGATGGCCACGATCTGCTGTTGCCCGCCGCTCATCTGGTTGGCAGGCTGTTTGCGGCGCTCTTTCACGATGGGGAAGGTGTCCATGATCCAGTCGAGATTCCGCGCGGCCTCGCGGGCCGGAATGCCGAAGGATCCCGCCATGATGTTTTCCTCAACCGTCAGCGAGTTGAAGATGCGCCGCCCTTCCGGGGAATAGCCGATGCCAATGCGGCCGCGCTCGGCGCAGGGCATGGCGGTTATGTCGGCGCCGTCGAACCAGACCTTGCCGGCACGCGGCTGGACCAGCCCGATGATCGTGTTGATCAGCGTCGATTTGCCGGCGCCATTGGCACCGACCAGCAAGACGGATTCGGCTTTCCCGACGTTGACGCTGACGCTGCGAAGCGCCTCGATCCCGCCGTAATTCACCACCAGATCGTCGATGCGCAAGATCTCACTCATCGCCGTCGCTCCCCAGATAGGCATCCATCACCGCCTTCTGCGACAGCACGTCCGCAGGGGCGCCCTCGGCCAGGATGCGGCCCGATTCCAGCACCAGGATGCGCGGGCACAACCGCTTCACCAGATCCATGTCATGCTCGATGATGACGATGCCGCATTGCAGCACCTGCTGCGCGAAGCTGATGAAGCGGTCGATCTGGCCGCGCTCGCTGCGTTCCAGCCCTGCCGCCGGCTCGTCCATCAGCAGGAAGCGGGGGCGCGGTGCCAATGCCATCAGCAGGCCAAGCATCTTCTGCTTGCCATAGGGCAACGAGCCGCTTTCCTCGTCCATATGGCGTGCCAGGTCGAAGTCGCGGACCAGGGGCTCCAGGTCGATCTCCTGTCCCTGGCTGAAGCGGCGGGCGCGATAGAGGTTCTCCTCGACCGTGGCGCTGCGGAAGGTGTTGGTCTGCTGGAAGCTGCGCAGCACACCCAGCCGGCTGATGGCGTGAAAGGGCATGGCTGTGATGTCCCGCGCGCCCAGCCAGACCTTGCCGTCCGTTTGCGGGATCAGCCCGCAGACCACATTGACCAGCGTGGTCTTGCCGGCGCCGTTCGGACCGATCACGCCCAGAACCTCGCCCGGCTGGACACCGAAACTGATGCCGTTGAAGACCTTGAGGCCGCCGAACGCCTTGGTCAGTCCTTCGATACGCAATGCTTCGGTGTTCATGCGGAGGTCTCCTTTGCGGCGCGCCCGCGCGACAGCCGGCGGCGGATCTCGCCGACGATGCCGCTCGGCGCCAGCATGACCGCGGCGACCAGCAGCGTGCCGTAAAGCGCGGCCGACCAGGCACCCTGCCCCGCAAACAGGTTCGACATCACGATCAGCAGCCCCGCGCCTACGATCGGGCCCAGCATCGTCGTGCGCCCGCCGACAAAGGCATAGGCCAGGTAATTGATCGCCGACATCGAGGTGAAGGAACTGGGATGTGCGGTGGACAGCGTGTGGACCAGCGCAAAGCCCGCCAGCCCGCCCACGCCTGCCGAGGCGACGAAGCCGATGGAACGGTATTTCCACACCGCGACCCCCAGGCTCGACGCCAGCGTCTCATTCTCGTCGATCGAGGTGAACTCGGCGCGGAACCTTTGCGTCACGACCAGCGCCAGAGCCGCGGCAACGATGCCGGTCAGGATGGTCACGACCAGCACCCGCGCCGGGCTTTCGAAGCCGATGCCGAACAGCGTCGCCGTCGGCACCCCTGAAATGCCGTTCGAGCCGCCGGTCAGGCCCGGGGTTTCAAAGATCGCGACCTGGACCACCTCGTTCAGAATGAAGGTGAAGAAGATGAAATACACGCCGCGCAACCGCAGCACCAGCGCACCCAGCGGCACGGCGACGATCATTGGCACCACGGCCGCCGCGAGCAGCAGCACAAAAAGATTGGTGACGCCGTTCGTCGCCAGCATCGCCGCCGTATAGCCGCCGACCGCCATGAACGTCGGGACAGTAAAGGACAGCAGGTTCATCCGCAGCATGACATAGACGCTGAGCGCAGCCATGGCGCCGATGGCGACCTGATTGGTCATCGAGAAGGCGAAGCTGTTGGTCAGCACCATCGGCACCAGCAAGAGCGCCGCAAAAGCCACAACGCCAAGCCCATCCACGCGGAAATCTCGATCTCGCCTGGGGGTCATCGATCAGGCCTTTCGCATTTGCTTGCCGACCAGCCCCTCGGGCCGCACCAGCAGGATCACAAGGACGATGACGAACAGCACGAGCGCCCCCTTGGAGCCGCCAAGGAAAACGCTGGAATAGGCCTCGACCATGCCAACGATCATTGCCGCCAGCGTCGCGCCCCAGACACTGCCCAGGCCTCCCAGGATCACGACGATGAAGGCTTTCAGCAGCATCGGCTCGCCCACATGCGGGTCCAGCGACAGAATCGGCGTCACCAGCGCACCGGTCAGGGCCGCCAGCGCCATGGCCAGCGCGAAGGCCGCCGGGAACATCGCCGCAGGGCGGATGCCCTGCGCCGTCGCGCATCTGCGGTCGTCCGCCATGGCCCGCAGCGCGACACCGTATCGGGTGCGATAGATCAGCCAGTAGACTCCGCCGATGGCGATGGCGCAGACCAGCAGCACGATGGCGCTGGAATAGGGGAAATAGAACCCCTCCCAGCGCATCGAGCCGCGCACCGGAAAACGGAATCCGCTGACCGGCTCATGCCCGGCGATCTTGCCCAGGATGGTGGACATGATCATGTAAAGCCCCAGCGTGATCAGCATCGAGGCGGTATGGTCGTCGGTGTATTTGTCGACGAAGACCACCTCGATCAGATAACCGATGACCGCCACCGCAACGACCGCGCCCAGCACGGCGACGATGAAGGGCAGGCCCAGAACCTTGGCCAGAAGGAAGGTGAAATAGCCTCCCAGCACGTAACCACCGCCATGCATGAAGTTGATGACGCCCATGATTCCGAAGATCAGGGTGAAGCCGATGCTGATCATGGCATACTGTGCGCCAAGGCTCAGCCCGATCAGGCCGGTCGAGAGGATCGCGTCCATTCTGCTGTCCTTTGGTAAGGGCAAAGGGCGCGGCCGTCCGCGCCCTTTGCGCGCACTATTCGGAAGGAATCTCGATGATCGCAGTCGGCTGCTTCTCGCCGTCCACGATCATGCCCAGCCCCGGCGGGAAGGTCACTTCCTGATTGATCCCGTACTCGGTCTTGCCGCGCCAGCCCGCCTCGCCCATGTAGCGCGATTTAGGGGTCATGCCGCGCAGGGCCTCGGCGATCTTTTCGCCGTCCTGATCGGTACCGGCCTTCGAGATACCGTCCAGAATAACTTCGGCCGATATGGCCAGCACCGGAAACAGCGGGTTGACCGGGGCATCGCGGCCCATGAGTTGCTTGAAATCCTCCTTCATCTTCAGGATCTGCGGCGCGTCCGAAGGGCTGACCTCAAGCCAGTAGACATTGGTCAGGTCCTCGATGCTGCCCGCGCCCTCGACGATGGGGGCGAGTCCGCCGCCGCCAAGGCTGCCGATGGTGCCGTCATAGCCGGCTTCCAGCAACTGTTTGACCAGGATGGCTGTATCGCCCGGCGGCACGGTCGACACCTCGACGGCGCCGGGGTTCTGGCGCATGATCCGGGTCGCCAGCGGCGAAAAATCGGTCGTGCCGCGCTGGTAATACTCCTCGGTCGCCTTGGCGCCGGCCTCAGTGTACATCTTGGCCAGAACACCGCTGGCATCGGTGCCGCCCTGGTCGTTCGGAGCGATCACCATCACCGAATCGAATCCGAACTGTTCCTTGGCGCGCGGGATCAGGATCGGCCCCCAGGTGATCGGGGCCTGCAGCGCGTGGAAAGCCAGAGGGAACTCGGGCGTTATCACGTCACGCATATACGAGGGCGAAAAGTTCACGATTCCCGAACGTGCGGCGACGGGGCGGAAGCCCGTGGTCTCGGGTGAACCCACGGGGCCAACGGTCGCATGGATGCCGTTGCTTTCCAGGAAGTTGGCGCCTGCCGACCCCCCGGCCGCGGTATATTGGGAATCGAAGGACACGACCTTGACTTGGCATTTCTCGTCGCCCAGCGGCAGCCCACCCTCCTTGTTGACGAGCGCCGCGGCGAATTCTGCACCGTCCTTGGCCGCAAGACCCCAGGCGGCGGCAGCGCCGGACAGCGGCCCGACCGCGCCCAGCTTGACTTCGCAATCCTGCGCGAAGGCAGGCGAGGACATGACGGCAGCGGTGATAACGATTGACATGACCCTGTTGCGGGTCTGGGTCGTAAGCATTGCTCTCTCCCTGAATGAGCTTACGGATTATCTAACAAATAGCAGGTAGAAGCTTTCTCACCAATGCCCAGATGAGATCCGGCCATCGGCTGGTCCTATGCCTGCCACCACTAGATCGGGGTGCATGCCTGGCCGGCCAGCGGACGAAAAGCGCCGGTGCCACGAGGGACACCGACGAAGTCTTCCACGAGAGACCGGGAGGCAGATCAGAAGTTGAAGGCTGCCGACAGCTGGATGCGATCGTCGTCGAATTTGGCGCCATCATACTGGCGCCGCTCCGAGCGGATGTATTCCGCGCCCAGCACCACCGGCTTCACCGGCTTGTATTTGACGTTGAAGTGCAGCGCGCTCAGGCGGTCGGTGCCGGTCGGCAGGGCACCGGCTTGTTCGTCGTATTTGCTCACGCCATAGGCGGCCCCGACCTCGAACAGCGGCGAAATCTCGTGACTGACCGCCAAGGCGACGCCCTTGGTGCCGATGGCTTTGCCGTTGGCATCGAGTTCGTAGAACGTCTGCGTCGAGGTTGCCGTTGCCTGCTGCCCCGCATAGCCGCCATAGGGCAGGAGCGAGGCGATACCTTCGCCGGTCGTATAGGATGCCTGCACCAGACCGCCCTTCCAGGGCTTGGCATTCGCGCTGATCGTGGCACCCCAGGAGCTTGCCTCGCCCCCGTCCAGGCGGTCCAATTTGCGCGAGATTCCCGCCAGCTTGACACTGCCCCAGTCGAATTTCTGCGTCAGCGCCCCCACCAGGGCAACCCGGCCCCCCCAGTTGGAGTAGTCCTGTTCCACCGCGAAAGCCGCGCTGGTATTCCCGGTGACATAGGTATAGCGGACCTGCGGCGAGCGATAGCCGGCTTGCCCGGACTGACCATGGAAGTCGATCAGCGCCGGCAGCTCGGACACCGGCGTGAACAGGCTCCAGGTCTGGCCGGCCAGCAGCCCGCCCAATTCGCCATAGGCATGACGCAGGCGGAAGTTGCCGCCGCCGCTGCCGAAGAAATCGCCCTCGATGTTGAACTTCAGCTCGCCCATATCGGTCATCTGCGAGCCCTTGACGCCGATCCGCGACTGGTAGGCATGGGCGCGGCTGCTGGAATCCTCCGGCGTGGCGCCGGTCACCGCGGCGATGCCAGTGGTGGCGTTGCCGAGGTCGTAGTTGTTGTCATAGATCAGGTCGCCCTTGACCATACCGTAAAAGGTCAGGTTGAAGCCGGTGGGCGAGACGGGGGCGGCAGCGGCGGCTTCCCGTGCTTCCAGCGCTGCCACGCGTTCCTCGAGCGTTTCAGCGGCGGCGGGCACGGCGGCGATGCCGGCGGCCACTGCGGCCATCATGCCCATTTGTCCCAGACTGGTTATCCTCATCAATACTCCTCCCAGAGCGTGCAGACCCACGGTGGGGTGTGTTCCGTCAGCGCAGGACAAGAGGAGCCCGCCGGCCAACCTTGCGGTGGCCGCCCGTGCAAGCATCGTTCAGGCCGGCCGTCCTACGACGATCGCCGCCTTGCCGATGCCGTTGGATCGGTGATCTCTCCCTCGCCCGTTCTTCCTCGTGGAACGGTTCAGCGTGACGTTGTGTCGTCACCAGACGGTGATAAGAAGGAAGCTCGGCTGGCGTCAAACGAAACAATTGCGGATGCTAACGGCCTTAGCCTGAGGCGATGGCGACCATCGGGATGGCCTATGCCGCCCTCTGTCAAAGCTTGGCCCTTCATGAACCATGGCAATTGCCTATGCCTCAGCCATGAAAGGCTTGGCTTCAACGTCGAGCGGACCAAGTCTGCCAAGGATGCAACTGATCAGGACAGGCTCATGAACCAAGGGCTCGATGGAAGAACCCGCTTGGTGCCGATCATCGGAGATCCGATCATCTATGCCCGCTCGCCAGTGTCGATGACCCAGGAATTTCGTATCCGGGGCGAAAACCGCATCTGCGTGCCCATGCAGGTGCCGCAGGACGCGCTCGCGGCCGTTCTGGACGGGCTGTCGCGCGTGCCGAACGTGGACGGCGTGCTCGTGACGATGCCGCACAAGACCGCCGGTTTCGCGCATTGCGCCTCGGTTTCGGCCCGGTCGCGGCTGCTTCGCGTGGTCAGCGTCATGCGCCGCGACGCCAAGGGCGGCTGGCATGGCGACATCATGGACGGACTGTCCTTCGTGCGCGCCCAGATCGACAATGGCGCAAGGCCGCAGGGCGCGCGGGCGCTACTTCTGGGCGCCGGCGGCGCGGGAAGCGCCATCGCCATCGCATTGCTGGATGCGGGCGTGGCCGAGTTGATCATCCACGACACCGACGCGGATCGCGCGGCGCAGCTTGTCGCCAGCCTGACGCCGCTGGGCAAGGGCCGCGTCACCACCGGCCCGGCGGATCCGGCGGGCTGCACCATGGTCTGCAACGCCACCCCCCTGGGCATGAGCGACGACGATCCACTGCCGGTGGACCCGACCCTGCTGCGTCCCGAGATGTTCGTCGGCGACGTGATCGCCGGGCATGGCGAAACCGCATTTCTGCGCGAAGCCCGGGCGGCGGGCTGCCGGACGGCGAACGGCGACCAGATGGTCGATGCCGCCGTGTCGATCATGGCCGACTTCATCGCCGGCAAGGACGGGACGGAATAGGGCCGGCCTATGCCCTGCACCGCGACTCGGCGCAGCCAAGGGACGCGACAGGTCGCATCGGAACATTCTATCATGCGTTAGATTAGCTTACTCGAGGAGGACGCCATGGTCTGGCAAGGAAAATACGACCGCCTGTTCATCGGCGGGGAATGGATCGCCCCGCAGGGAAGCGAACGCATCGCCGTCATCTCGCCCACCACCGAAGAGGTGATCGCCGAGGTGCCCTCGGGTAGCCGGGCCGACATCGACCACGCCGTCGCCGCCGCCCGTCGGGGCTTCGACAAGGGCCCCTGGCCCCGCCTCGCGCTGGAGGAACGGCGCGCGGTGCTGCGTCGCCTCTCGGTCCTCTTCACCGAGCGCGCGGACGACATCGCGGCACAGGTGACCGAGGAGATGGGCTGCCCGATCACCCTGTCGAAATCCATGCAATCGGTCGGTGCGCGGCTGCTGATCGACGCCTTCGTGGATATGGCCCCGGATTACGAATGGCAGACCCTGCGCCAATCGGCCACCGGCAACGGGCTGGTGCTGCGCCAGCCCATCGGCGTGGTGGCGGCCATCATTCCGTGGAACGCGCCGCTGCTGACGGCAATGATCAAGCTGGCGCCCGCGCTGCTCTCCGGCTGCACGGTGATCCTGAAACCGGCGCCCGAATCGCCGCTGAGCGCGTGGCTGTTGGCCGAGATGCTGTCCCAGGCCGGCCTGCCGGAAGGCGTCGTCAATATCGTGCCCGCAGACCGCGAGGTCAGCGAATATCTGGCCATGCATCCCGATGTGGACAAGGTAACCTTCACCGGCTCGACTGCGGCAGGCCAGCATCTGGGCGCGCTCTGCGGCCAGCAGATCCGGCGGCTGACGCTGGAGCTGGGCGGGAAATCCGCGGCGATCATCACCGACGACGCCGATTTCGACCATGCCGTCGGCTGCCTACGCATGAACGCGCTGCGCAACTCGGGCCAGGTGTGCAGCAACAAGACCCGCATCCTGGTCTCGAAGCGCCGTCAGGGCGAATTCCTCGAGGCGCTGTCGGCGATGATGGCGACGATGCCGGTCGGCGATCCGCGCCAGGCCGAAACCCAGATCGGTCCCATGGTCAGCCGCCGCCAGCGCGAGCGCGTGAACGGCTATATCGACAAGGGCCGCGCCGAGGCGCGCCTGGCCTGGGCCAATCCCGCCACCCTGCCCGAGCGCGGCTGGTTCGTGACGCCGACGATCTTTGCCGATGTTGGCCGCAAGGCGGTGATCGCGCAGGAAGAGATCTTCGGCCCCGTCCTGGCGGTCATCCCCTACGAGGACGAGGACGACGCCATCGCCATTGCCAATGACTCGATCTACGGTTTGAACGGCTCGGTCTTTACCGGCGACCCCGAGCGCGGCGTAGAGATCGCCCGCCGCATCCAGACCGGCACGGTCGAGATCAACGGCAATGGCGTGGGCTTCCACGCGCCCATCGGCGGATTCAAGAAAAGCGGCATCGGCCGCGAGGCCGGGCTGGAAGGGTTCGACGCCTATGTCGAGATCAAATCCATCGGTCTGCCCAAGGACCTGGCCACGAAATACGCGTGAGCGGGGCTTAGACGGACCCGGGCCGGCGGAATCGACCGCCGCCCCGCTTTCGGAATGCGAACTCCGGCGACATGCGCCGGTGTTTTGCTACGGCCGAGTCATCCGCGGATTCAATCCAGATTCATGTAGATGGCCTTCTGGTACAGGAAGCCCTCGACATGCTCGCGGGCACCTTTCCAGCCGAAACCGCTCATCTTGGTGCCGCCGAAGCCGATCGAGGGGTCCAGTACGCCATAGCAGTTGACCCAGATCGTGCCCGCCTCGATCCCCTGCGCCACCTTGTGCGCGGTCGAGAGATCGCGCGTCCAGACGCCCCCCGCCAATCCATAGGGCGTGTCATTGGCCAGCCGCAGCGCGTCCTCCATATCGTCGAAGGCGATCACGGATGCGACCGGGCCGAAAATCTCTTCGCGGGCGATGGTCATTTCATTCGTCACCTCGGCAAAGACCGTGGGTTCGATGAAAAAGCCGCCCGCATGCGCGCCGCCCAGGCGGTTGCCGCCCACCGCCAGCCGCGCGCCCTCGCGGCCGCCGATACCGACATAGTCCAGCACCCGGTCAAGCTGGCGCTGCGACACCATCGGGCCGATCTGGGTCTGCGGGTCCAGCCCGTTGCCAATGCGCAGGCCAGATGCAAAGGCTCGCATCCGTTCGACGAATTCGTCCTTGATCGCGCGTTGAACAAAGATCCGCGTGCCCGCGACGCAAACCTGGCCGGTGTTGGTAAAGACGCCCATCGCGGCGCCGGGCACGGCCTTGTCCAGATCGGCGTCGGCAAAGACGATATCGGGCGACTTGCCGCCCAGCTCAAGCTGCAACCGCTTGAGATTCCCGGCCGAGGCGTGGACGATATTGCGGGCGGTCCCGACCGAACCGGTAAAGGAAATCCGATCCACCCCCTCATGCTCGGCAAGCGCCTGCCCGGCTTCGGCGCCATAGCCGGTGACGACGTTGATGACCCCGTCGGGCACGCCCGCCTCTTGCAGCAGTTCGGCCGTCCGCAGGATCGACAGCGAGGCATCCTCGGCCGGCTTCACCACGGCCGTGCAGCCGACGGCCAGGGCCGGACCGAAGATCCACCATTGCCCGATGGCCGGTCCGTTCCACGGCACGATGCCACCGACGACACCGACCGGCGCCTTCTGCTTCAAGGTCAGGAAATGGCCGGGCAGGTTGTTCGGCGGTGCCTCGCTGACCGCCGCCCCGGTCTGACCGGCATAGAATTGCAGCACCTGCGAGGTCCACTCCTTGAGCCCCCGCGTGCGCAGCAGGGGCGCGCCCATGTCCAGCGTCTCGATCAGGGCAAGTTCCTCGAAATTGTCCATGATCACGTCATGGGCCCGCAATAGCAACTTGCGGCGGTCATGCGGAGTCCAGCGCCGCCAGTCGCCTTCAAAGGCGCGGCGGGCGGCACGAACGGCAGCATCTACGTCCGCCGCTTCGCCCCGCGCAATGGCACACATGACCTGGCCGGTGGCCGGGTCGATGGCGTCGATGCCCTGGCCGGACAGCGCCTCGACCCATCGGCCGCCGATCAGCAGCTTTTTCTGACCCGAGACGAAGCTGGGGCGCGTAAACCCGGCTGGCGCGGCTGTGGACATAGCGGTTCCTCCTCTAGCGGGCCTCTTGCCCTGTTTGGCATCCAGCAAAGGCGAGATGAGACCATTTCACAAGTATGCGCAGCCTTGAGGCGGTATAGGAGAAACCGCTGATCCGGCCTTGATGATGTGCAGGAAGGTAAACTCCCTCTCTTGAGGGTGTTACATCGCGTCAAAATCGGTAAAATCATGCATGATGCTTGATCTGGGGACACGATGACATCTTCTCCGCTTTCCCGCCCGCTTCAGGGTTTTCGCGTGCTGGACCTGACGGTCGCGCTGGCCGGCCCCTATTGCACCTCGCTTCTGGCGGGCCTGGGCGCCGAGGTCATCCGCATCGAAAGCCCGAATGGCAATGACGTCGCGCGTCTGAACCCGCCCTTCTTCGGCCCGGAAGGGTTTTCGCCTTCCGGCTCCGAACCTGAAAGCCTGTCGCTGTCCACCCTCGCCCGCAATCGCGGCAAGAAATGCGTGGGGCTGAACCTGAAATCCGAGGCAGGGCGCAAAATCTTTCTGGATCTGGTCGCCAAGGCCGATCTGGTGGTGGAAAACCAGAGCGAGGGCACCATCGACCGGTTGGGGATCGGCTATGCCGTGGCGCGGCGGATCAACCCACGTATCGTCTATGCCTCGATCGAGGGCTTGGGCGAGGCAAGTCCGGTTCCCGGCCTGAAGGCCACCGACATTATCGTGCAGGCGCTGAGCGGGCTCGCCGATGCCACCGGCTATGCCGACGGCCCGCCACAGCGCATCGGCCTGCCGGTCGCGGATCTGATGGCGGCGCATTTCGCGCTGTCGGGGGCGCTGTCGGCGCTGCTGCAGCGGTCGCGCACGGGCCAGGGCCAGCATGTGCGGGTCAGCATGCTGGACGCCATGGTGTCGATCCTGGCGATGGAGCATTTCGACGTGCTGCTGGCGCCTGACCAGCCCGCACGCAGCGGCAACCACCAGAACCGGATCGGCCCTTTCGGATTTTTCCGCGCGCGCGACGGCCATGTCGCCATCGCGGCCCCCAGCGACAAGCTGGCCCACGCGCTGTTTGCCGCGATGGGCGCCCCGGAACTGGCGAAGGACCCGCGCTTCGGCACGCGGGGCGGGCGCGTGACCAATGCCGATATGCTGGTCGCGCGGATCGAGGAATGGACCTCGACCCTGACCGCGCAAGAGGTGACCGACAGCCTGAACAGTGCGTTCAGCGTGCCCTGTGCCCCGGTCCGTCGTGTGCAGGAGGTGCTGGCCGATTCCGGCCTGCTGGCCTCGGGCGCGCTGACGCGGCTGGAACATCCCGACCTTGGCCCGGTTCCGGCGCTTGGCCCTGGCATGCCGATCCGCTTCTCAGGGGCGGCCACCGGGGGCGACCGGCCCGGCGTGGCGCTTGGCCACGACACCGCGCGGGTGTTGGACGATCTGCTGGGCATCGACGCCGAGACGCTGGCGCGGCTACGTGCCGACGGCGTCGTCTGAACCGAACCACCACGGATCAGACCAGCGAGGTCGTCATGCCGCCATCCAGTTGCAGCACCTGCCCGGTCAGGAAGCCCGCCTGCTGCGAGGCGAGGAAGGCCACCGTCCCGCCCAGTTCCTGAACCGTGCCCGCACGGCGCAGCGGCAACGGGCGGACCCGCGCCTCCAGGTCGTGATATTGCGCGAAGGTCGGCGTCAGGATCGTCGCCGGGGCCACGGCATTGACCGTGATCCCCTCGGGGCCGAGTTCGCTGGCCAGATGCTTCAGCGCCGCTTGCACCCCCGCGCGGAAGATGGACGAGATCGCATGGCGCGGCATGGGCTGCTTCACGCTGGCCGAGGTAATGCCAATGATCCGGCCCCAGCCCCGCCCCAGCATCAGGGGCGGCACGACGCGCAGCAGGTTCAGCGCGCCCTCGAGTTGGTCGCGGCAGGCAGCCTGCCAGCGGGCATCCTCGGTCTCGGCCAGGAAATCCCGCATCGGGCTGGGCGGGCGCGGCGTGTTCAGGACCAGGATCTGCGGCGCTTCCGTCCCGGTCAGCGACGCGGCGAGATTCCGCACATCTGCCATCCGCGTCAGATCGCCCGCGAAAACCCGGATCTCCACGGCGAAACGCGCGTGCAGATCGGCGGCAACCGCCCGCAACCTGTCGCCGTCGCGGGCGAACAGAGTCAGGGCCACGCCTTCGGCCGCCAGCGCCTCGGCGCAGGCCAGCCCCAAACCGGAACCGCCGCCGACGACCAGCGCGCGCTTGCCTGTGATTCCAAGATCCATACGCTTTCCCTCAAATAAAATATAATGCATAATCGACAGATCATCAAAACCGGATTAGGCTGCGCGCCGGTACAAGAGAGACATTCGCCATGCCGACGCTGCTTTATCCCGACTCCGCGCCCTTCGTGGATCATCTGCGTTTCGAGATCCTCTCGCATGAAGGGCACGAGGCCGTGGTCCGAATGCCCGCCGACCATATCTACAAGAACCGCAAGGGCGACGTTCACGGCGGGGCGATCTCGGCGCTGCTGGATCATTCACTGGGGCTGGCCGCCTGCGGCACCGGCCCGAACGCCCGGATCAGCTCGACCCTCAGCATCACCATCCAGTATCTCAACCGCGGCAGCGGAGAGCTGATCTGCCGCACCTCGGTGCAGCGCGCCGGACGCTCGATCATCTATCTGCAAGGCATGGTCAAGGGTGCAGACGGCAATCCCGTCGCCGTCGGCATGGCGACGTTCAAGCTGTTCGGCACCCCGCCTGCGGAATCCTGATCGCCGCTTCCCTACGCGGTGGCGACCACGCCCCGATCGACCAGCGCCGCGATCTGGCCCGAACCAAGGCCCAGATGTTCGGCCAGCACCTGTTCGGTATCGGCCCCTAGGACGGAGGCGGGTTGTGGCGGCTGACGGGTCTCGCCGCGCGCCTCGGCCAGCGCGCCGGCGGCAGGGTATTCTGCGCCGCTGACATGGCGCATTACGGTAAAGATCGGGTTCGCCGAAACCATGCGCGGATCGTCCGTCACCGCCTCGGCCAGGCTGCGATAGGGTTCCCAGCAGACTGCCTCGCGATCCAGCGCGGGGCCCAGATCAGCCAGCGTGCGCTGCGCCACGGCGGTCGAGATCACCGGATCCAGCGCGTGGCGATGGCGGTGGCGCTGCCCCTGATCGACCAGGAAATCAACGCCGAGACTTTGCTGCAAGGTGGCAATCCGCTCCTCGACCCCCAAGGCGCGCAGCAGGCCCCGCCATTGCCGGGGCGTGATTGCGGCGATCATGATCCGGCAGCCGTCCGAGGTGTGGAAATCGCGGCCATAGGCACCGTAAAGCGCATTGCCGGCCCGCGGACGGTCACCCCCGGCCAGAACCTCGGCGATCTGGCCGAGATTACCGAGCGAGCCAATGGCCAGATCGCTTAACGCCAGCGTCACCTCTTGTCCGATACCGGTCGCATGGCGCTTGCGCTCGGCGGCCAGCAGGGCAAAGGCGCCATAGGCCCCGGCCAGCAGGTCCCAGGCGGGCAACACGCTGTTCACCGGATCCTCCGCGCCCTCGGCCCCAGTCATCAGCGGCACACCCACGGCGGCGTTAACGGTATAGTCCACGCCGTTGCGCCCGTCCGGCCAGCCCATGATGCGCAGCGTGACCAGATCTGCCCGCCGCGCCGCCAGCGCCTCGTGCGACAGGAAACCCTTGCGCGGATAGTTGGTCACGAACAGCCCCCGGCCGGGACCGGGGGCGGTGATGATCTGGGCGGCAAGCTCCCGCCCCTCGGGGCGAGACAGATCGACGGCAACCGACAGCTTGCCCTTGTTCAGCCCCTCCCAGTAATAGCTCTGTCCGTTTTCCGAGACCGGCCAGCGCCGGAAATCCGGGCCGCCGCCGATCATGTCCAGTCGAATCACTTTGGCCCCGAACTGATTCAGATGCAGCGCGCAGGACGGCCCCGCGATGAAGGACGCGGCCTCGACCACAGTCAGATCGTTCAGAAAATCATACATGCACCGTTCCTCCCATGGACAAAATATTGTGTATTATGCACGAATGCTGCGCCGCGCGAGAAACCGCCCCGCTTGAACTCCTATCGACTTTGTCTAGAGGCGGCGGGCCGAACCTTGACCCGCATCCTGCCCGACCCCCATCCTTGCGCACGAAAGAAATTTACCCTGCGGCAACTGGCCCGCAGGGCGGTGCCGGAAGGATGAGACATGACGCCAACCAAGCCGCTCGACGGGCTTCGCGTTCTGGAAACCGCAGCCTACATCTCGGGTCCTTATGCAGGGGCGCTGCTGCAATCGCTGGGTGCCGAAGTGGTCAAGGTCGAACTGCCCGGCAGCGGCGACGCGTTCCGACGCAGTCAGGGCATCGGCAGCCCGTATTTCTGCCAATACAACGCCGGCAAGAAAAGCGTCGCCATCAACCTCAAGCGCCCCGAGGGGGCCGAACTGGTGCGGCGGCTGGTGCCCGGCTTCGACGTGTTCATCGACAACACCCGCCCCGGCAAGATCGAGGCGCTGGGCCTTGGCCGCGACGTGCTGACGGCGCTGAATCCCCGGCTGATCTACACCACCGTCTCGGGCTTCGGCGATGGCGGGCCGTGGCGCGACCGCGCCGCCTATGACAGCATGGGCCAGTCGATGAGCGGCTTCTACGCGCTGATGAACGACCAAGACGATGCGCGCCTGTCGGGCACCTGCCTGGCCGACCTGATGACCGGGATCATTACCGCGACTGGCATCCTTGCCGCGCTGGCCGGGCGCGGGCTGCACCCCGAGCGTCCGGCCATGATGGTGCAGACCTCGCTGTTGGAGGCGATGTCGTCGGTCACCATCGACGCCTTCACCCAGTTCCGCGAGGACGGCGTCTCGCCCACCCGCAAAAGTCGCCATCCGCAGGCGCAGAATTTCTGCCTGCGCACCTCCGACGGCGGCGGGATCACTCTGCATCTGTCCTCGTCCGAGAAATTCTGGCACGCGCTGACGCGGGCGATGGACCGGCCTGATCTGGCCGACCACCCGGACTTCGCCAGCTACAAGGTGCGGCAGGTGAATTTCGCCACTCTGAAGGCGATCGTCGAGGCCGAATTCCTGACCCGCAACCGCAGTGAATGGGAAAGACGCCTGATCGATGCGGACGTGCCCTTCGCCCCGGTTCTGGACCTGCACGAATTGCACGACCATCCGCAGATGCAATGGCTGGACATGTTCGAGCCACAGGACGGCGACAAGCAATTGCTGCGCGCGCCCTGGCGGTTCGACGGTGTGCGCCCCACCCGTCCGGTCCCCGCGCCCCTGACCGGCCAGCACACCCGCGAGATCCTGTCGGGGATCTGCGACGCGGCCGAACTCGACCGGCTCGGCCGCGAGGGCGTGATCGCCACGGCCGACGAAAGCGCCGCCGCCTGACCTTCACAACACAAGACGGGAAACATTTCCATGGACGTTCTGGATCATCTGTTCGGGGTCGCCGGCAAGACCGTGCTGGTCACCGGCGGCAGCCGCGGCATCGGCGCATCCATCGCTGAAACCTTCGTTAAGGCGGGGGCACGGGTCTATATCTGCTCGCGCAGCGCCACCGATTGCGCCGACACCGCCGCCCGTCTGGCGGAACTGGGTGAATGCCATGCCATCCCTGCCGACCTTGCCACGGCCGAGGGTCGCACGGCACTGGTCGCCGAGTTCCTGTCCCGCGAGGAGAAGTTGGAGGTTCTGATCAACAACGCGGGCGCAATCTGGGCCGCGCCCTTGGCGGAATACCCCGAATCCGGCTGGGACAAGGCTTTCAACCTGAACGTCAAGGGCTTGTTCTTCCTGATCCGCGACCTAGCCCCGGCGCTACGCCGCGCGGGCAGCCACCACGATCCGGCCCGCGTCATCAATATCGGCTCGATCGACGGCTTCCATATTCCCAAGCACGAAACCTATGCCTACAGCTCGGCCAAGGCGGCCGCGCATCAATTATCCAAGCACCTGGCCGACCAGCTTGCGCCCGACCACATCACCGTCAATGTCATCGCCCCCGGCATGTTCCCCAGCAAGATGCTGAAAGGCACGCTGGAGGCGAAAGGCGAGGAAACCATCGTCGCGCCGATCCCGCTGAAAAGGCTGACCAATGGCGACGACATGGGCGGCACGGCGCTGTTCCTGGCTGGACGCGCCTCCGCCTATGTCACCGGCGTGGTCATCCCGGTTGATGGCGGATATGCAACGCTGCTGTAGCCTGCTCAGGGTTCCAGATTGCCGCTAAAGCCCGCTTCGGGCATGCTTCCGCACGTTTCATGCATTATGCTTGGTGACGGATACCCATGCCCGAAGATTCGCCCTTTGCCGGCAAGCGCCAGCAGCTTTCGCACGACGTGGCCACTCATGTGCGCGAGATGATCATCTCGGGCCAGGTGCGCGAGGGCGAATTCCTGCGCATCGACATGCTGGCCAAGAAACTCGGGACCAGCAGCACCCCTGTGCGCGAGGGGTTGCTGCTGTTGCAAAGCGAATCCTTCGTGCGGCTGGTGCCCAGGCGAGGCTTCGTCGTGCTGGGCTTCAGCCAGCAGGACGTGCGCGACATCTTCTGGGCGCAAAGCCTGCTGGCGGGTGAGTTGGCCCGCCGCGCGACCAAGCGCATGACCGAAGAGGAATTCACCGAGATCGAGAGGCTGGGCCGCGCCTATGCCGAGACCGTCGCTGACGGCCGCCCCGACAGCTACCACCAGATCGGTCATGATTTTCACCGCGCCATCAACCGCGCCGCGTGCTCGACCCGGCTGGCGATGATGCTGGGCATGATGGTCCGGCAATTGCCAAACCGCTTCTACGGCATGGTCGAGGGGCAGGTCAGCGACACCATCCGCGATCACGCCCGCCTCGTCGAGGCGATGCGCAAGCGCGACGCCGACGAGGCCGAGCGGCGCATGCGCGACCATATCGCCGGCGGGGCCGACCATCTGATCGCGCATCTGGAAGCCGAGGGGGTCTGGCGCGAGCCCGCCACCGGCTAGAGCGTGCTGCACGTATTGAGATTCATGCTTCCGTTGGGTGATGAGCTGTGATTCCCTGTCTTTGAGGCAGATATTTTGGGGTCAGAGATGGGTAAGCCACATCCTATTGAGCTTCGACAGCGTGTCGTGGATCATGTGTCTGAGGGCAACACGCACCGGTCAGCGGCGGCGCGTTTCAGGGTCTCGGTCAAGTTCGTCAATGACATGGTGAAGCTTGCGAAGACGACCGGGGGCCTTCTGCCGAAGAAGCAGGGCAACGGCGGCGGCCACGGCAAGCTGTCCGCGCATAGGGATTGGGTGGCGGGCCGGATCGGGGAGCGGCGTGATCTGACGACGGCGGAACTGGCGGGCGAGTTCACGGCGATAACGGGAATGCCGGTGCACCGCAGTTCGATCTGGCGGCTCCTGCAGGATCTCGGCCTGACGCACAAAAAAAGACCTGCAAGCCGTCGAACAGAAGCGGCCCGAGGTCACTGAGGCCCGGCGTGTCTGGATCACGAAACGTCAGCCCTTCATGGCCAACATGCTGACGCGGATCGGGTTTATTGACGAAACTTCGATCAAGACCAACATGGCCAAGACGACCGGTTGGGCACCGCGCGGCGAGCGGCTGGTCGACCATGCGCCCTTCGGCCACTGGCGCAGCCAGACCTTCATCGCGGCGCTGCGACATGACCGCCTCGATGCCCCGTGGGTGATCGACGGGCCGATCAATCGCGACCTCTTCGACCTCTATGTCGAGACCCAACTTGCCCCGACCCTTCAGCGCGGCGATGTCGTCATCCTGGACAACCTCTCCAGCCACAAGAGCCCGAAAGCGACTGCAACTTTGCGTAACATTGGCTGCTGGTTTCTGCCGCTCCCGCCCTACAGCCCCGACCTGAACCCCATCGAGATCAATCGGGGGCTCACTCGAACGCATGGCGTTCGCCCCCTCATATTGGCCAAGCTCAAGGCCCTCCTGCGCAAGGCCGCAGCCCGAACCTACGATGAACTATGGAAGGCCGTCGGCAAGGTCTGCGACCTCTTCACCGAAGACGAATGCCTCAATTATTTCATTGCCGCAGGATATGAACCCGAATGAGCGAGACATACTCTAGGCTACAGGTTTTTCCTTGCGCCGCGGCCAGGTTTCCCGTGGCGGCGGCCGGCTTGCTTGCCCGCCCGAAGCCCCGACTCGCATAATGCATCATGCTTGGCAGTAACGCAGAGGACGACATGGGACCGTTGGCCGGACTGAAGGTAATCGAAATCGCGGCGATGGGGCCGGTACCCTTCTGCGGCATGATGCTGGCCGATCTGGGCGCAGAAGTGATCCGCGTGGATCGCGTGGCAGCGGCCGACATGGGGATCGAGCGCCCTTCGGAGTACGAGTTGCGTGGCCGCAACAAGCGCTCGGTCGCGATCGACCTGAAAAGCGAAAACGGCCGCAAGGCGTTCTTCCGGCTGGTCGAAAGCGCCGATGTGGTGCTCGAGGGGTTCCGGCCCGGCGTCTCGGACCGCATGGGCATCGGCGCCGATGCCTGCCTGGCGGTGCGCCCCTCGCTGGTCTTCGGCAAGGCCACCGGCTGGGGACAGGACGGCCCGCTGGCCCAGACCGCAGGCCATGACATCAACTATATCGCGCTGACCGGTGCGCTGGACATGATCGGCCCGGCGGGCGGGGCGCCGGTGCCACCCCTGAACCTGCTGGGCGACTACGGCGGCGGGGCAATGTTCCTGGCGCTTGGCGTATTGGCGGCGGTGTTCGAGGCGCGGCGGACCGGACAGGGCCAGGTGGTCGATACCGCGATGGTGGACGGGGTCAACATGCTGCTGGCGGTGTTCCACGGCTTCAATGCAGCGGGCCAGCTGAACTTGCAGCGTGGAGGCAATATCCTTGATGGCGGGGCACCCTATTACACCACCTACCAGACCTCGGACGGGCGCTACATGGCTGTCGGCGCCATCGAGGCGCGCTTCTACGCCGAGATGCTGAAACGCATGGAACTGGACCCTACCACCCTGCCCAAGCAGAACGACCGCGCCGAATGGCCGCGCCTGCAAGCGGCACTGGCGCGGCGATTCCTCGATCATACGCAGGCGGAATGGGCCGAGATCTTCGAGGGCAGCGATGCCTGCGTCTCGCCCGTACTGACGCTGGCCGAGGCTGCGCGCCATCCCCACAATGTTGCGAGGGGCATTCTGACCGACGTGGCGGGCATACCCCATCCGACGCCCGCGCCGCGCTTCTCGCGCTCGCGTTGCACTATCACCCGGCCCCCCGCGCGCGAGGGGGAACACAGCGTCGAGGTACTGCGCGATTGGGGTCTGTCCCAGGCCGAGATCGACGCGGGGCTGAGCGAGGGCTATATCGCCGCCCGCACCACCCCGGCCTGAGACCTTTTGGAACGGGCTCCTTCGGGCGTCCGTTTTTTCTAGGCCAGGCGCTTGAAGATCGCAGTCAGGCCCTGGCCGCCGCCGATGCACATGGTTTCCAGCCCGTATTGCGCCTCGCGCCGGCGCATCTCGCGCAGCATGGTGGTCAGAATCCGCACACCGGTCGCGCCGACCGGATGACCCAGCGAAATCCCCGAACCGTTGACGTTCATCCGCTCAAAATCATCCTTGCCGAAACCCCATTCACGGGTGCAGGCCAGCGCCTGTGCGGCGAATGCTTCGTTCAGCTCGATCAGGTCGATATCCTTCATCTCCAGACTCGCACGGGCCAGCGCCTTGGCGGTCGAGGGCACCGGGCCGATGCCCATGCGATGCGGCTCGACCCCGGCCACGGCCCAGGTGATCAACTCACCATAGGGGCGCAGGCCCATCTTTTCGGCGGTGTCGATATCGGTAACGACACAGACCGCCGCCCCATCGTTCTGGCCGCTGGCATTGCCGGCGGTCACGGTCGATTCCCGGTCCGATTTCAGCATGATCGGCTTCAGCGTGGACAGCTTTTCCAGTGAAACACCGGGCCGGATATGTTCGTCGCGGTCCACCACCACGTCGCCCTTGCGGGTCTTGACGGTCACCGGCACGATCTCTTCGGCGAAGCGGCCATCTGCGGCCGCCGCAGCCGCGCGACGGTGCGAACTGACGGCCAGTTCATCCTGTTCCTCACGCGGGATCGAATATTCACGGCGCAGGTTCTCGGCCGTCTCCAACATCCCCCCCGGCACCGGATAGCGGAACCCGCCCGAGGTCACGCGCCCGCGCGCCAGCCGGTCATGCAGTTGCGCCGGACGCCCGCCAGTGCCCCAGCGCATGTCCTCGGTGTAATATTCCGAGCGGCTCATGCTTTCGCAGCCGCCCGCCAGCACGATGCTGGCAGCACCCGTCTGGATGCGCATGGCGGCGTCGATGACCGCTTGCAGGCCCGAGCCGCAGCGGCGGTCGATCTGGATGCCCGGCGTGGTGACGGGCAGGCCCGCGTCCAGCGCGGCGACGCGGCCGATCGCCGGGGCCTCGCCGTTCGGATAACACTGCCCGAAGATCACGTCGTCGATCCGCTCAGGGTCGATGCCGGTGCGGGCCAGCACCGCCTCAATCACCGTGCGACCCAGATGCGTGGCGGGCACGTCCTTGTACATGCCGCCATAGCCGCCGACCGCCGTCCTGATCGGTTCGCAGATCACAACCCGTTTCATCGCTGTCTTCCTTTCCGTTTGGGGGCCGCCGTCAGTTCCGCGCGGCCAGCAGGCCCCGGCCGACGACATGGGCCTGAATTTCCGCAGCACCCTCGAAGATGTTCAGGATGCGGGCGTCGCACAGCACGCGGCTGATCTCGAATTCCATCGAATAGCCGTTGCCGCCGTGGATCTGCAAAGCCGCGTCGGCATTGGTCCAGGCGACGCGGGCGGCCAGCAGCTTGGCCATGCCGGCCTCGATGTCGCAGCGCCGGCCCTTGTCCTTCTCGCGCGCCGAGAAATAGGTCAGTTCACGCGCCATGACGATTTCGACCAGCATCATCGCCAGCTTGTCGGCAATGCGCGGGAAGCTGGCGATGGCGCGGCCAAACTGCCTGCGATCCAGCGCATAGCGCAGCCCCAGGTCGAAGGCCGAACGCGCCACGCCCACCGCGCGGGCGGCGGTCTGGATACGCGCGCCCTCGAAGGTACACATCAACTGGCGGAAGCCCTGACCCTCCTCGCCGCCCAGCACGCCGTCAGCCGGGACACGAAAGCCGTCGAAGGACAGTTCGTATTCCTTCATCCCGCGATAGCCCAGCACCTTGATCTCGCCGCCGGTCATACCCTCGGCCGGGAAGGGGTTGTCGTCCGTGCCGCGCGGCTTGGGCGCCAGCAGCATCGACAGCCCATCATAGCTCTTGCTGTCCCGGTTGGTGCGCAGCAGCATGGTCATCAGGTCGCTGCGTGCGGCATGGTTGTCAACGGCGGAGCAAAAGTCGGCCGGGGCGGCGGCGTAAAGTCCGGCCAGTTGGGGGGTGCGCCATGGCGCGCGCGCTGGCCACATAGCTGGCGCGAGCCATGGCGCACTGGCCCCTTAGGGCCAATCGTGGGTAGATATTTTATGGTGATCAGCGCTGTTTACGGGCTGTGCTGTTGGCGAGGCGATAGCTTTCGCCGTTCATCTCGATGATGTTGACGTGGTGGGTCAGTCGGTCGAGCAGCGCGCCGGTGAGACGCTCGGAACCGAAGGTTTCCGTCCATTCATCGAAGGGCAGATTGCTGGTGATCAGGGTCGATCTGCGCTCATAGCGCTGCGAGATCAGCTCGAACAGCAATTCGGCGCCGGTCTTCGACAACGGCACGAAGCCAAGTTCGTCGATGATGAGCAGCTTGTATCCGGCCATCTGCTTCTGGAAGCGTAGCAGGCGGCGTTCATCGCGGGCCTCCATCATCTCGCTGACCAGCGCCGCAGCGGTGGTAAAGCCAACGGACAGGCCCTTCTGACAGGCGGCCAGCCCGATGCCGAGGGCGACATGGGTCTTGCCGGTGCCGGACGGGCCGAGGGCAATGACATTCTCGCGCCGTTCGATCCATTCGCACCGGGCCAGTTCCAGCACCTGCATCTTGTTCAGCTTCGGGATAGCCGCAAAGTCGAAGCTGTCGAGGCTTTTGACGGCCGGGAACTTCGCGGCCTTGATGCGACGGTCCACCATCCGCCGTTCTCGATCGATCAGTTCAAGTTCGACCAGCCGGGCTAGGTATCTAACATGGTCCAGCCCTTCCGTCGCGCATTGGCGGGCCAGTTTCTGATGCTCGCGCAGGAAGGTGGGCAGCTTCAGCGCCTTGAGGTGATGGGCGAGCAGGATTTCCGGCGCATCATTCATGCCGCGCCCTCCGCACCGACCGAGAGTAGCCGCATGTAAGATACGGCCCTGGTCTTCTCGACTGTGGCCTTCGGCAGGTAGGGATAGCAGTCGAGGTCCAGGCGCGGTGGTCGGCGCTCCACCCGGCAAAGCAGAAGATGCTTCACTGCATCAAAGCTGATCGCCCCCATCCGGAGGGCCTGCGTCACGGCAGCCCGCAGATCGGCGAGATCGAAAGTCTCCAGAAGCCGCAGAACCTGGACATATTCGCGTCGGCCATGGCGGTTCATCCGCGCCTCCATCAGCCGGCGCAACGTGGCGAACTCCTCTGGTAGGTCCCAGCCCTGCAACGGTGCTGCCTGGTCGAGCGCATTGATCTTCTGCTCGATCAGCGGAAGGTAATGGATCGGGTCGAAGACGATCTCATCGCGTTCCCAGCACCGGGGATGGCGGGCGATCACCTCGCCACGACTACCGATCACCACTTCATGCATATAGGCCCGGATCCAGACATCCTGATGGCCGTAGGCGACGGGCACCGAGTAGTCGTTGGTCTTGTAGCGCACGAGCGATTGCGACGAGACGCGGCCGGTCTCCTGATCGCAGGCATCGAAGGGAGCCGCAGGGAGCGGGCGCATCGCGGCAAGGTCACGCTGCAGTCTTTCCCCGATCGTCTCGCTTTCACCGCGCAAGACAGCACGCTGTCGCTTGCGGCATTGCTCCTCCAGCCAGAGGTTGAACGCTTCCCAGCTCGCGAACTCCGGCATCGGCACCATGAAGTTACGCCGCGAATAGCCCACCAGACCCTCGACATTACCCTTGTCGTTTCCCTTGCCCGGGCGGCCATAGCGATCCCGGATCAGGTAATGCGACAGGAAGCCGCTGAACAGCTCCGCCCGCTTGCGGGTGCCGTCGGGCAGGATCTTCGCCACAAGGCAGCGGTCGTTGTCGTAGAGCACAGACTGGGGAACCGCGCCGAAGAACGCAAAGGCATGGATGTGGCCGTCAACCCAGGCCTCGGCCACCGCCGCAGGGTAGGCCCGCACATAGCACGCATCGCTGTGCGGCAGGTCCAGCACGAAGAAGTGGGCCTTCTGCTCGACGCCCCCGATCCGGACCTGCGCCTCGCCGAAGTCGGCCTGAGCATGGCCCGGCGGATGCGACAGCGGCACAAATACCTCCTGGCCCCGCCGTTCCCGCTCCCGAATGTAGTCCTTGATGATCGTATAGCCGCCGGTAAAGCCGCACTCATCGCGAAGCCGGTCGAACACCCGCTTGGCCGTATGCCGCTGCTTGCGCGGCATCGAACGGTCCGCCTCCAGCCAGCCCTCGATGATCGGGATGAAAGGATCAAGCTTTGGCCGCCTGACCTCGGCCGTCCGTCGGTAGCCCGGTGGCACCGAGAAGGTCATCATCTTCGCAACCGTGTCACGCGAGATGTTGAACACCCGCGCCGCTTCCCGCTGGCTCATGCCTTCCGCGCAAGCCTGGCGAACTCTCAGATATAGGTCCACGCTGTAAATCCTCACGCCCTCCCTGCCGCCGCAGAAAGGGAATAGGTGGACGACTTTTACGCCGCCCGCAGCAGCACCAAGCCACCGCTACCGTGGACGAATTTCCCACCGCCGTTCTCAC